>JBELIG010000278.1:0-3385 GCA_042091035.1 Sphingobacteriales bacterium
TGTGGAAAAATGAAAGTTTTTGTGGTAAAAAGTGGTAAAAAGTGGTGAAATATTATATTTTTGAATGAAAGAATCTTTTTAATTATTGATGAGACAACTGCTAGGAGAATATGAATGTAAGATAGATGCGAAGGGAAGAATGCGAATTCCTTCTGGTCTTCTCGGTCAATTCGAGCGAAGTGGAGTTTCATTTGTAATCAATAGAGGATTTGAAAATTGTTTGATGATATATCCTGAAAATGTTTGGGATAAGATTACCGAAGAAGTGAATAGTCTAAATCAGTACGATAAGAGGAATAGGGAGTTTGTTCGGTACTTCTACCGAGGTGCTCAGAAACTTGACCTAGATGCGGCTGATCGAGTTTTAGTATCAAAAAGGCTCTTAGAATATGCAGAGGTAAAGAAAGATGTTATTTTAGCGGCCGTAAATGACCGGATTGAGCTATGGGCTAAGGATAAGTATGATTTTATGCTTGACGAAGAGCCTATGGATTTCTCAGATCTAGCACAAACGGTATTAGGTAACAAACTTGAGGGAGGTAACTAATGGAGTATCATTTGCCAGTATTGGCGAACAAATCGATAGAAGAAATGGCCATCAAAAGTGATGGCATATATGTAGACGCGACATTTGGAGGAGGTGGACACAGTAGGTTGATTCTTGAGCAACTAGGACCGAAAGGTAGGTTGTTTTGTTTCGATCAAGATCCAGACGCTAGAGAGAATCTCTGGGAAGATGATCGGCTGACTTTCTTTCCTGCTAATTTCAGATACATCGAACGATTTCTGAAAATGGAAGGAATAAAAAAAGTTGATGGTATCCTTGCAGACCTTGGCGTCTCATCCCATCAGTTTGATACAGCGGAGAGAGGATTTTCTTTTCGCTTTGATGCAAACTTGGATATGCGGATGAGCCAGAATGGAGAGGTTACAGCGGCTACAGTTCTGAATAAATATTCAGAATCAGAATTGCAAAAGATGTTCAGTTCATATGGAGAGGTCCGGAATTCTAAAACCCTTGCCCAAGCAATAGTGGCAGCAAGAAATTCAAGAGCTTTAGAAACCATACAGGATCTCTCTATAATTTTAGATTCAGTTGGACGTGGACCAAAAAATAGATATTACGCTCAGGTCTTTCAGGCGATAAGAATGGAGGTTAACGAGGAAGTGGCAGTTTTGGAAGATTTGTTAAGCGCAAGTGTCAATGTTTTAAGAGAGGGAGGGAGGCTAGTAGCAATCTCATACCATAGTATTGAAGACCGTCTGGTTAAAAAACTCATTAAAACGGGTAATGTAGATGGTGATGTAGAGAAAGATTTTTATGGGAACATTTATCGTCCCTTTAGACTAATAAGCAAGAAAGCAATCATCCCAGATGATGCTGAAATAAAACAAAACCCCAGAGCAAGATCCGCAAAGATGCGCGTTGCAGAACGTACATCCGATTTGGCTTTGGAGAAATAGCAAGTGATGGCAAAGTTTAATAAGTTAGGTAATTACAATGTCTTGTGGGAGCAAAGCGCTGCTTGGGTTATCAAGAACCTAGTATTCGTCCTATTCTTAGGATTCCTTGCCGTTATTTACATCGCAAATTATAAGTACGCAAAAAAGAGTATGCACCAGGTGCGTGTACTTAAAGAAGAGGTGATGACACTTGAACGAATGCATAACTCGATAGAATCTGGAATAGGTGCTCAATCGAGATATACAGAAGTTTCAAAGAATATAAAGGAAAAAGGAATTGGTGAAAATGGTTCAGAGCCATTGGTCATCAAAGAATAAAAATTGACGAGTTAACCATCTATATGGCAACCTTTAAGAACGAAGTACTGATCAGAGTCTATATCGTAGTATTTGCGGTAGTGCTTGTAGCTGTTGCTATATTTGCAAAGGCTGTTCGTATTTCTGTACTTGAAGGAAAAGATTGGAGAGCTAAGATTGAAAACCAATATTTTCAGGTTCGAAAAGTAGAGGCGGGTAGAGGAAATATTCTTGCAGCTAATGGCGGCTTATTAGCAACATCTCTTCCATTCTTTGAGCTTGCCTTTGACCCGAGTTCATCGGGGATGTCAGAAGAAGACTTTGAATTGAATATAGATTCTCTAGCTTACTGTTTGTCGACATTTGTTGATAATTCATTTACGCCGGAGGGTATGCGCGAATATCTTGTCTCCATGAGAAAAGATAAAAAGCAATATGTGCCGATCAAAAAGCAAGCCAGTTATGAAGAGTATGAGATGATCAGTAATTTCCCGCTCTTTAGAATGGGACAATTCAAAGGTGGTTTCATAGCTATTCCAAGATTCAAGCGCAATAATCCTTATGGTATGTTAGCCAGTAGGACGCTTGGCTATAACAGGGAGAACTCTAGGTCAATAGGTCTGGAGGGCTATTTTGATGAGGATCTTACTGGTGAGCAGGGGGAACAATTAATGCGCAGGCTGACTAGTGATATTTGGATTCCAGTAAATAACTTTTCGAAGATTGACCCGGTAGGTGGTCAAGACCTTCTAACAACAATAGATATTGATATTCAGGATGTTGCTGAAGGTAGTTTGCTGAAAGCAGTTCGTGATAACAACGCGGATTATGGTGTAGCTGTAGTCATGGATGTAAAGACTGGTGCAATTCGCGCAATGGCTAATCTAGGTCGAACTAAAAAAGGAAATATTTGGGAAACATATAATCATGCGGTGGGTTCATCCACTGAGCCTGGTTCTACATTTAAGTTGGCCTCAATAATGGCACTGTTGGAGGACGGGAAGATTGATCTTAAAGATAGTGTAGACCTCGAGCAAGGAAATACGAAGTTTTTTGATCAGCAGATGACGGATGCTTCTAGGCATGGAATTGATTCTACAAGTATAAGACGTGCGTTTGAGATTTCTTCTAATGTTGGTATAGCAAAATTAGTACAGCAGCATTATGGAGATGAAAAGGAAGCTGGGGAATTCATTGAACGTTTGAAACAGTTCAACCTAGATCATAGAACAGGTATAGAAATTAATGGAGAAGTTGATCCTTATATAAAGGAGGCCTATAGCTCAGAAGATGATTGGTCAGGAATTAGTTTGCCATGGATGGCACACGGATATGAATTGCGAATGACTCCTTTACAGATTCTTTCATTTTATAATGCTGTAGCAAATGATGGGAAGCAGATGAAGCCCTATTTGGTTTCTGAGCTTCAAGAGTATGGGGAAACCCTAAAGCGCATCCCGCCAACAGTTGTAAAAAAACAAATAGCTTCCTCAAAGACAATTCGGAAAGCACAAAGTCTTTTAAAAGGAGTTGTTGAATATGGTACTGCAAAAAAACTGAAGTCAGAACAATATACATTTGCTGGAAAAACTGGTACAGCCCAAATTAATTATAAGCGATCGAA
>JBELIG010000002.1:0-3221 GCA_042091035.1 Sphingobacteriales bacterium
TATTTAATATCAATAAACCTGAATTAAATTTCTACGATTCTAACAACAATATCTCTCCAATCGAATTGGGTGTCCGATATTCTATTTATATGATTCCTATCATAGAAGCTGGCGACAATTTGGATTTAAAATTCAAAGTATTTTCCCAATTCCAAAACACCTATTTCGAATCCGTACTAAATGGTGGTTTTATTTATCACTTTAATAAGAACAATAAAGGAACACCCTTCTCACTTGGATTTTCTATTGGAGCAAGAATATGGTCATTGGATAATGATCCGTCTTTAGTTACTAATGAAAAGAAGAAACCTGTTGATTCTTATATCCCCGAAATAACCGCCTCATTTAAAAACTGGGACTTTGGTTTTTCATTTGATATAACCAAATCAAACTTTGAATTACCCACGAATAGAAGAGGTGGTCCAGAATTCTTTCTTCGTAAAAATATATTTAACTGCATACAGGTTCCCCCTTATAAACCCAATTGCAGAATTTTCTAAATATCTTAGACCCAACAGTCTCCAAATAATCGATCAATGAAAAGAGGCATTATACTACTTGTACTACTTTATTGGTTAATACCAAATTTTGCTTTTGCTCAATTTTCCGAAATTATGGCAAATGCTAAATCTGCATATGCTGATAAAAACTATTATGAGGCAATTTTTTACTATGAACTGGCGGCACAAGAATCAGATCCTGACTTAAAGAGTCTTTTCGAAACAGGAATGTCTCAATATCATACAAATCTATATCTTCCAGCAGAACGTAATCTTAAGAATCTAATTAAAAAAGATACTACTTATAAATTCCCTCAAGCTTATTTCTACCTAGGCCAGGTGAATAAAAACCTAGTTAGCTATGGAGAAGCCATCGAGCATTTCCTAACTGCAGCAAAAGTACTTGAAGATATAAATCCAGCACTAGCAGAAAAAGCACTGACACAGATTGGATATTGTGAATGGGCAATGGGTGCAGTGCAATCACCTCAAAAAGGTTTTTCTATAGAGCACTTAAATGGAGGCTTAAGTTCTGAATATGCTTTATATAGTCCTAGAGTTGTAAAGGACACCCTTTATTTTACTTCTTTCGAAACACCTGAAATCAATAAAAAAAACACACTAAGAAGAGATCTTTTAAAGATTGAAAGAGGCACAGAAGAATATACAGAGATTGTGCGCTCTCTAGATCTACCCAATCAAAGCCTTGCACACCTTACCATTAATGAGGCTAAGGACAAATTATATTTTTCGATCTGTGACTACATAAACACTCAAGACATTCAATGCAAAATATATACACGTTCGATCACAGAAGCGAATGAAATTGGTCCACTTGTAGAATTACCTGGAAACATTAATGTAGAAGGATCTACAAACAGTCAGCCTATTCTTGGATATGATACTTATCTAGAAAAAGAGGTCCTTTATTTTGTTTCTGATCGGGCAGGAGGTCTGGGTAAAACAGATATCTGGATGAGCGTTATTGATAATGATAGTGTTTATACAGACCCTCAAAATCTAGCCTTAATCAATACAGAAGAAGAAGAATCTAGCCCATTTTATGACAATGAGAATCAGCGTTTGTTTTTCAGCTCAAAAGGACACAAAACACTAGGCGGCTATGATATTTTGATTGCACTCAAAAAAGAAGACAAATGGAACACACCTGTCAACCCTGGCTTACCATTCAACAGTTCTGTTGATGATATCAGCTATTTCTATGATGAGAATGCTAACCTTATCTATTTTGCCTCAAACCGTGAAAAGGCAACTCCATTTCCAGGAGAAGAGGGGCTTTGCTGTCCAGATCTATTTAAAATTGATGTACTTCCAAGAGCACTTGACATACAAGTGTTCAATTGTAATGACATTCCAGAGGGAGGTACGGTACATTTAAAATACAATACGGATTACAATCAAGGAGAAGAAATTGCTACTGCAAGTATTGATTCACTTGGTATGGTTTCCTTCAAAGGAATGATTCCAGGTAAATATTTCGCAGAATATATTCTCAATAATGAAGTCCTTGACACCATCCATATTGATCATCAATTTGACGTAAATAAGGATTGGACACTCGATGCTAAAGATGAAGAATTTATTGTTGACTTCAGTATCTTCAACGAGTACAAAAACATAAGAAAAGATATCAAGCTTGGTAATGTTAGTTTGTATGCGGAGGAAGAACTAGTGTTTTCCCAAGCCTTAATCAATCAGAATGATTTTACAAAATCATTGGAGCCAGGCACATATACAGTCAATGTATCCTTTCCTGATACCACATTATTTGTTGGTAAAAAAGACACGCTGTTGATAACCGGTAATGAGAGTGGATGTCAGTTGAACAAAACTGTAGACGTTTATAATCTTCCTTACATCCTACCACTAAGGTTATATTTTGACAATGATGAACCTAAGCAAGAAGGATCAAACCCAAAAGTTTCCAGCGAACCTTACAATGTCACCTATTTCAAATACATAGATAAAGTATCAGAGTTCCAAACTGAATTGGGTAAGTTCTATAAAGACTTTGCTGAAAAATCGAGGAGACTAATGATGCTTCAGTTATTCTTTGATGGAGAAGTTTCAAATAACTACGAGGAACTTAATACATTCCTAGAGCAGATTAAACTTTATTTAGATACTCGTGATTCCGACAATTTCCAGCTAACTCTTGAAATTTCAGGATATGCTTCCCCAAGATTTAAGAAAAACTACAATAAGCTACTTTCTGAACGAAGGTCTGATGCTGTAATCCAGTATATATCCAACTACAAGAATGGCTTATTAAAGAAATATATTGATAATAATAAACTTGATTTACTTATTGTTCCCTATGGTGAAGGAGATAATAGTATTGAAAATACGGCAGATGATGAGGGTGCAGATTCCATATATGGATTAAATGCATCGAGAGACAGGAAAGTAATCATCAAGAAAATTAAAATCTCAAACTAATCAGCTATGAAACTATCAAACTTAACAGGAAAGATTGCATCAGCTGAAAATAAAATTCCGCAGCAGATGTTAGCGCCCAAAAATACAATCAGGAGATATATTGTCCTTGGGATGATTATCCTGATCAACCTTTTTCTAGTGCAAGAAGTACAGGCTAGTCACATTGTTGGAGGTGACCTAACCTACAAACATATCTCAGGAGATAGTTTTGAACTTAATCTTAGAATTTATAGAGATAAAGAGAGTAGTACACCATTTGAC
>JBELIG010000002.1:3321-6158 GCA_042091035.1 Sphingobacteriales bacterium
AATGTTATGGATCCAGACAATACAGGTATCGTGTGGTATGTAGAAGTCTTAAAAGAAGCTCTAGACGTACAATATTCAAGCCCCACTTTTGATCTGTTTCCAGAATATTATATTTGCTTGGAAGCAGATTCTGAAATCGATTTCTCAGTCACATCATCTACTGCTGGGTCTGAAATTCATTACTATCCATACACACCTTTTGCAGCAGGAGCTGACGAATCCTGTCTAATTCAATATGTAGCGAATGATACCTGCGAAGCAAATAATGAAACATACATTATCAATGAAGAGATGCTCCCACCATATGATCCGATCATTTGGCAAAATGCAAATGAAGAAACGCAATTCAATTTAACATCAGAATTTGAGGTTGATCTAAACTCAGGAATTGTAACTGTAAATCCAACTGGAGAGGGGCTTTTTCTTGTAGGCATAGAGGCGGTAGAAATAAATCCCGACACAAGAGATACTCTTTCTATAGTTAGAAAAGAATTTGAAATAAAAGTGGTCATGTGTAATAAGACCATTGCAGACTTTGAAATACCAAGTTCTATTTGTGGCTTCACCGACATCACTTTCAGTAATTACTCCATATTAGGAAATAGCTTTGAATTTTATCCAGATACAACTTTATTCCCTGGAGTTGTAATTATCACCAACGATGTAAATACAGTTTTCCAATACGATTATGTAGATCCTGGAGTTTATAATCCATTGTTGATTGCTTTTGGAAATACATGTAATGATACCATTAGTCATGAAATAGAAATATATACACTTGATTATTTTGCAACATTGACCGATTCTCTGCTTCAAGATTCCTTCCTCATCTGTCAAGAGGAAAGTATAGAAATGAATCCAAACCTTTTCCCCTCTGAATATCCGTTTTTCGATTCACTAAGTTTCTTGTGGGTTTATAATGATACTACTTCGACAGAGTTAAACCCAAGCTTCACTTTTGATGAAGATTCTGAAGTACAATTAACCATTTTCGATAATGGACCAGACACTTGCTCTTTCGATTTTAATTTCGTGATTAATTTACTTGAAACAGATTCTTTAGTAAACGATGTTTACATCTGCCTAGGTGATAGCGAAGAGCTACTTGCGACTTACAATAACACAACTATCGTAAGCGTAGATTGGTCTCCAGATTATAATATATCAAGTACTAGTGACTCCCTAGTAACTGTATTCCCTGTTGAAGACACCGTTTATACTGCAATAATTAGTTACAACTATAATGACGATGAAAGCTGTCCTGTCACAACTGAACTCATCTACAATGTATTCGTTGAAGACCTCAATAACAGTATTAGTGTCGATTCCGATATCAACTGTGATAACTTAGGAGTCACACTAACGGCCTCTCCGAGTGGCACGAATTATACAAACACTTGGTATGTAAATGGAAGTTCAATTAGCACCCAAGACGAAATCTCAGTAAATCCTTCGACAACTACAACGTACACGCTAATAAGCGAATTTTTACTTTCAGAGTGTACTGACACAACTGAGCAAGAAATACTTGTACCAGATTCAACTAATTTCATAAGTGTATCAGATGTTTTTTATTGCTTTGGAGAGAAAGGTCTAATTACAATTAATGCAAGCACAAATATTAATGACACAATATATTGGACAGACATCAGTGGGATGAATCTAGGAACAGGAGAATCACTTGAAATCACTCCAGTTGATGGACAGGTGATTATTGTTTCCATTACCGATGAAATTGGCTGTTTATATACTGATACAACTACAGTAACAGAAACAACTGATTTTTCAGTCTCTATTGATGGTCCTGGTACGCTTTGCTATGGCATAGACTCTTTATTTATGCTTGAAGCTATAATCACGCCAAACATTATTCCAACTTCCATAGATTGGTATAAAAATGATGTTCTTTATGATGATAGCAACACAAGTACCATAGAAGTATCAAGTGAAGAAGCATCAACTTATAAAGTAATTATTGAAGATGAATATGGTTGTATTAAAGAAGCTTCCTATAGCTTTGAATTTTATGAAGATATCAACCTTATAATCAGTGGAAATTCTATTTTCTGCATCAATGGAGATATTTCAACTCTGACTGCTACTCCTTCGGATCTGCCATCTATTTTCTGGTATGATTCAGAAGATAATCTTTTAGGTAGTGGACCTACTATCAACTACGAGCCTTCTGTATCAGGTACAATCACAGCCATAGGAACGGATTTAAATAATTGTACAGATACAGCATACTTTGACATAGTAGTACCTGATCAATTTGATATTAATATTACGGGGCAGTCCATAAATTGTCTTGGAGATTCTGAGTCTGTAACATTGACTGCCAACGTGAATCCTGACACAACAACTATTGATACCTGGGAATGGTATGTTAATGGCGTAAAGGATGATACTCAAAACACTAACACCTACGAAGCAAATCCAATCGAAGATTCGGAATATTATGTGATAGGCACCAATTGGGCAGGTTGCAAAGACACTTCAGATATATTCATCATTACAGCAATCGAATCATTTGAAGTTGAAATAATTGGCGATGATATTTTTTGCTATCCAAATACGGACTCTTTAGCACTTACTTATCAAACAGACCCTTCAGATATAAATATTGATAACATAGCATGGACAGGTAGCAATAATACTACTTATAATACAGAAGTAATTAATGTTTCTCCTCCATTAAACACTACAACTACCTATGAATTGATTGTCTATGATGCAAACAATTGTTTTGCGTCTGATACAATCACTATTTTGGTACCAGAGGAAATTGATATCACAATTGAGGGTAATTCAATTCATTGTAGTAATAATGAACTGCA
>JBELIG010000002.1:6258-73244 GCA_042091035.1 Sphingobacteriales bacterium
TGTAGTCTCTGAGCAAATTGATATCACAATTGAGGGTAATTCAATTCATTGTAGTTATAATGAACTGCAGGACACTCTATTTGCGATCTCTGATCAAACCCTGACTTATCAATGGTCTGCTGTACCGCCACTTCCTCTAAATACAATTACAAACAACACTTTTCTAATTATTGACCCTACTAATCCTTCCACTATATATACTGTCATAGGAACGGATGCGGAGGGTTGTAATGCCGAAGCTTCCTTTGAAGTAACTATTCCTGAAGAGCCAGAAATCGAACTGGACTATGGAATTTTCTGTGAGGACAGCTTAGTGTACGTTACACTCAATTCTAACATAACAGGCCCTGGAACTTACTCTATCTTATGGATATACGAAAATGGTGAGGAAATTGGAACTACGTTAACAATTACTACAGCCATAGACGAGTCTCAGACTATTACGATAATAGTTACTGATGAACATGGATGTATTTATGAAGATTCTATCTATGTAGAAATACCGGAAATCAATATAAACATCTCTACGAACAGCGATATTATTTGTATCCCTGGAGAAGGGTCCGTAACACTTACTGCGAATTCAAATTTTGACTTCATAAATTATGAATGGTACTTACTAAATAATCCACCACCAAATGAGTTAGTTGGAACAGGTTCTACATATACGGATGATAATATTGATGGAACAACTACCTATTTCGTTATAGGTATTACTGAAAATGGTTGTACAGCTACAGATACTACGACAGTGATTATTCCTGATACCTTAATCAACTTTAACTTATCACCGGATACATTGCTTTGCTTCAATGAATTGGATACGATCAATATTCAGGTATTAGATGCCGTACCAAATTCAATTACATATTCTTGGTATGATGAAAATGGGGATGAAATCCCAGGAGTAGGAAATGTAGATAATTATAATTTTTACATCAATGAAACTACTACTATTATTGTGGAAGGAATCGATGATTATGGTTGTGCCCATAAGGACACTATAATAATTCCTGTTACAGATCCATTTGAACTGTTTGTGCCAACTGATACAGTATGTGAAAATATGTATACAATTGATTTGGTAGAATATAATGAGTCACTTGGCAACACTCTACCCGAATTCTCTAGCATTGAGTGGACTCTAAACGATTTGATACTGGATGAATTTGATGACGAAACACTTGTGAATCTAAATTTACCGGTAGATCAAGAAATCAATAATTACTCAGTAAGTTATGTTGATACAAACGGTTGTGAGGTAGAAGCATCTGGGGTTATCACAAATCAAACACTAGAATTAGAGGATATCTACGAAGGTATCTGTCCTGGGGAGTCTACAACCTTTACTTTGCCAAATAATCTAAGTGTAGATTGGAATATTCCTAGTCCTGAACCAGGCATAATAGTTACTGTAGACGGTAATTCTTTAACGGTTCAGATAGATATTACCAATGCCACATATCAATCAACTCCTTTTGTAACAAATGAATTTGGTTGTTCAACAGAATTTGACCTTACTGTTGAGACTTCTGGCTTTGAAGTGAGTTCTATACCAAACGACACCATTTGCCTAAATGATGAAATTTGTTTCGTAAATCCTAATGATCAAGATTACGATTACATGTGGACCTCAACTGGAACATTCGAGTCTACAGATTACCAACCTTGCTTTGGACCAATAACTGAGACCACTGTTTTCTACTTAGAAATCACAGATAATACCTCAGCAATTGCAACTTGTTCAGCTTATGATACAATTGTAATTAGTGTTTATCCAGGTGTTGACTTTGATTTGATTGCTGATCCAGATTCAACCGTATACTGTTATTACCCAGAAATTGGTCTGTCCGTAATTAGTGATTCACTAATCAATGGAATAGACTGGAGTGTTACATTCAGCTCAAACAATGAAACAACAGTTACTGATTTGGATGATTTAGATGATCAAATGATGATCACTGTTAATCCAGCAGCCAATGGCACTTATACCTATAATGTATTCGTAAATAGTGATCCTGATGGACAGTGTGTTGACTCTAGTAGTTTTACTGTAGATGTTTATCCATTAGATATAGCCTTAAATGACATCCAATATTGTTATCATCCGGATTCAATGGGTCTATTGTGTGTAAACAATCTCGATGATATCAACACAGATCTCGTGACATATGATTGGCTAAATTATGACCACTTTGAACCTTGTCTTGAGATCAACCCGATTGATACTACTCAATATATAGTGTATGCAGAAAACAATTATGGCTGTGGAGGCTATGATACAGCAACAGTTAATGTTATTGACCTGTTTACAGGATTTGATCTAGTTAGTGATGTTTATCAAATTTTCGAAGGAGCTGATTCATTAATATCACTTACAGCAACGAGCGCTAATCCTGATTTAATAACTTCACATTACTGGGAACTTAGCAATAATAATTTAGTCTTCTTTAATGACACGACTTTATTTGCTAATGCTCAGTTCTTAGAAGAATCCACGATATTCACCTTGTTTTTAGAATATTATGACTCCATATCAGGTCTGTATTGTGTTGATTCCAACTTAGTTGAAATTGAATTATTACAATCGGTATGTGATACGCCTAATATCTATATGCCAAATGCATTTTCGCCAAATGGAGATGGTGTTAATGATGTGCTGTTTGTGGAAGGAAATATAATTGAATCAATTGATCTATACATCGTCAACAGATGGGGCCAGACAGTTTTTGAATCTACGGATAAAAATGTGGGTTGGAATGGTACCTTCTTGCAAGAAGATCTTCCACCTGATGTCTACGGATTTTCCCTCACAGCTTACTGTGAAGATGATGATGTTTTTGTTTTAAAAGGAAACATAAATCTGCTGAAATGATTAAAAAAGGTCTCGGAAGAGGCCTTTTTTAGTTAAGACAGGGTAGTAAAACCGTCTTATTTCCAAATATTGACATAAAAATGTGCAAAATCCAGATTTTTTATTGACTTTTGTCGATATAAGTTGTTTACTTATTAACTGAATATGATAAACAATATAAAATTTAATTTCACGATTGCCGACCTAGAGAATTTATCTGGGGTCAAGATTCCTACAATTCGTATGTGGGAAAAGAGGTATACTTTGCTTTCTCCAAAGCGAACGGAAACTAATATCAGACTCTATGATATTAATGATCTGCGAAAGCTGTTAAATATTGTTTATTTAACTAATTCTGGATACAAAATATCAAAGGTATCTGGTTTATCAGCCAGTGAATTAAATAACAAAGTTAAGGACTCCTACCAGAAGAAAAATTCTGAAGCTTTATTAGTTAATGACTTCATTATTTCGTCTTTGACTTTTGACAATGAACTCTTCCACAAAACATATAATACACTAATTGAAAAGTATTCATTCAGTGAATTGTTTGTGAAAGCATTCATTCCTTTATTGGAGAGAATAGGTATTCTTTGGCAGACTTCTACATTGACTCCTGCAAATGAGCACTTTATATCCTACCACATCCTAAGGAAACTATACTCAAATATTGATGTAGCTGAGAAACTAACTCGGAAAACAAAGAAAGATCGTTTATACGTTTTGTTCTTACCGCACAATGAAATTCACGAATTAGGACTCTTATATACATATTATGAGTTGTTACTTCGCGAGATGAATGTAGTTTATTTAGGCCAATCTGTAGAGATAAACGAAATGAAGTGTTTCGCTAATCCAGACAGTCGTAATGTCTTTATTAGTAACTTCACTGTCGCTCCAGCAAACAGGAAGACAGAAGAATACATTGAAAGCCTGCACGAAAGTTTACTAAAAAACACAAACAATCAATTCTTACTATCCTGTAACAAGGTCCAGCCAAGCAAAGAATATGATGAAAGAGCTATACACTTGTTTAGCCGCATACCTGATCTAATCGAGAATGTAGATTCCACCCTTATAGAGGAGAATTTATAAAAAACCTTAGCTCTGCCTTTGTCTATTTCCATTATCACATTATTCGTAAATACAATTATTTCTGTTTTATGACTTAATTTGTTTGAGTAAAATGGGAAAACGCTTGTTTTTTGTTTAGCTTTAATTTAAATTAGCTAAACAAAAAATATAGATTGATGAATGTACTTGTAATAGGCTCTGGTTTTTCTTCACTTGCATCAGCTTGTTATCTTGCTCAAAAAGGATACGATGTTACTATCCTTGAAAAAAACAGCCAGGTAGGAGGAAGAGCGCGTCAGCTTAAAAGAGACGGATTCATTTTTGATATAGGTCCTACTTTCTATTGGATGCCAGATGTTTTTGACCGCTTCTTTAATGATTTTGGTAAAAAACCTGAAGATTACTATAGGCTTGAACAGCTTGATCCTGGTTATGAAGTGTTTTTTGGGGAAGATGATTCTATAAAAGTATCATCTGACTTTAACAAAATCAAAAACACTTTTGAGAAAGAAGAGAAAGGAGCTTCAAATGCATTGCAGTCATTTATTGATCTTGCAGAGGACAATTATAATATAGCAATTAAGGATCTCGTATATAAACCAGGTGAAAGTCCACTTGAACTTATTACTCCTAAGACGATAACAAAGGTTGGACAATTTACTAGCACAATCAGAACTCAGGTTAAAAAGAAATTAACCTCTCCAAAACTTAAGAGTATCCTAGAATTCCCAGTGCTATTTTTAGGTGCAAAACCTTCAAATACTCCTGGATTCTACAATTTCATGAATTATGCAGATTTCAAGTTAGGTACTTGGCATCCACATGGTGGAATGTACATGGTGATCACAGCTATGGAGAATTTGGCTTTGGAGCTTGGAGTTAAAATCGAAACGAATGCAAATGTGGAAGGCTTCGAATTTGAAGGAAGTACTATAAAGCGTGTAAAAACTAGCACAAATTCATATCTTGCAGATATCGTAGTATCAGGTGCTGACTATCATCATACTGAATCTTTATTACCTCAACCATTTAGACAATACAAAGAATCTTACTGGGATAAAAAAGTTTTTGCACCATCTGCTCTGCTTTTTTATGTAGGATTTGATTCTAAGTTAGATAATGTATCACACCACACTTTGTTTTTTGATACTCCATTTGATGATCACGCGTACGAAATATATGACAAACCAGGCTGGCCTAAAAAGCCATTATTTTATGCGAGTTTTCCTAGCATAACAGATGGAACAGCTGCACCGGAAGGCAAAGAAGCAGGAATATTTCTTATTCCAATTGCTCCAGACCTAGAGGATACCCCAGAAGTTAGAGAAGAATATTACGAAAAGATTATGACAAGGTTCGAAACCTTGACAAATCAAAAAGTTAAAGATAAAGTGCTCTTCAAGGAATCATACTGTGTAAACGATTTCAAAGAAGACTACAATTCATACAAAGGAAATGCATACGGTTTAGCGAATATCTTGCTACAAACTGCATTTCTGAGACCTAAGTTAAAGAGTAAGAAAGTAAAAAACCTTTTCTTTACTGGTCAACTTACTGTACCTGGACCTGGAGTCCCGCCATCATTGATTTCTGGAAAGATTATCAGTGAATTAGTTCACAAACACTTCAAAATTTGAGAATATGAAAAAGATATTTGACGATTCAGCGATTGCATGTAGCAAATTAGTAACAAACAGCTACAGTACTTCTTTTTCACTAGCAGTGAAGATGTTGTATAAAAGCATACAGCCTGCGATATATTCTATTTATGGTTTTGTGCGGTACGCAGATGAGGTAGTTGATACTTTCCATGACTATGATAAAGAGGTACTTCTTGAGGAATTTAAGAATGATTTCTATAAGTCTTTGGAACGAGGAATTAGTTTAAACCCTATTTTGCATTCTTTCCAACAGGTCGTAATAGATTATAACATTGATCTTAATTTGATCCAAGCCTTCTTAAGGTCTATGAAAATGGATCTTACTAAGTCAAAATATTCAACATACGAAGAATATAAAGCATATATCTATGGCTCAGCTGACGTTGTTGGTCTTATGTGTTTGAAAGTTTTTGTGAATGGAGATCAAGAGAAGTACGAAGAGTTAAAAGAAAGTGCAATGGCGCTTGGTTCTGCGTTCCAAAAAGTAAATTTCTTAAGAGACATTAAGCAAGACTTCAATGATCTTGAACGCTCATATTTCCCAGGAGTTGATTTAATCAACCTAGATGAAAGATCAAAAGCAAGAATCATAGAGGAAATAGAAGATGACTTTGCTAAAGCTTACAAGGGAATTCTTAAGTTGCCTAATGAGGCGAAGTTTGGGGTATACACAGCATACATATATTACAAGAAGTTGCTTTCGAATTTGAAGAAAACAGAACCTGTGAAAATTGCCCAGACAAGAATAAGAGTTTCAAACCCAATCAAGATTCTTTTGTTAGGTAGATCTTACATTACTTACAAGCTAAACTTACTTTAATGCAAGTTTTTTTACTCCTTCTCTTTAATACTTTTAATCTTTCTGGTTCATGTGAAATAGAACAAATCAGAAGTACATTTTTTTCTATTGAAGGAGAGTCTCAAGTAGTTAATTATATTGAACTTTGCAACGAATCTGATTGCCAAGAATCACAATACTACAAAGCAGTTGCCATAATGTGGAAAGCCTCCTTTACATATTGGCCGCATCAAAAATATGCCTACTTTACTGAAGGCAGAGATATGTTGGAGGAACTCATAAAAACATATCCAGATGATACAGAATTAAGATTTCTGAGGTATATTGTCCAAGTAAATACACCACGGTTCTTAGGTTATTCTAATGATATAGAAAATGATTTGGTCTTCATTAATACTAACCTTAGTAAGGAAGACTATTCTGAAAGCCACAAAGAACTCATTCTAGAAACAATTGATTTTGTAAATAAAAAATAATTCAAAGCATGATTTACCTATTCTATGCAATGATCACCCTAGCGACCTTTGCAATTATGGAAGGTATTACATGGCTTACCCATAAGTATGTAATGCATGGTTTCTTGTGGTACCTTCACGAAGACCACCATCGACCTGGTTATGAAAACTTTTTTGAAAAAAATGATCTATTCTTTGTAATCTTCGCTGCTCCAAGTGCTTCACTCATGGTGTTTGGAATTACAGAATTAGGACTGAACTTTAGATTTTTCATAGGTTTAGGAATTCTCTTTTACGGAATAGCCTACTTCCTTGTGCACGATGTATTGATTCATCAAAGGTTTAAGTGGTTCAAGCGCACTAAAAACAAATACTTAAAAGGATTAAGAAAGGCACACAAAGTTCATCATAAGAATATGGATAAAGAAGAAAGTAAGTGTTTCGGCATGTTATTAGTACCAAAAAAATTCTTTACGATGTAAAAAAAGCGAATTGGAAAATCCAATTCGCTTTTTTATTGCATAGCTTATTTGCTACATCTTATGCTACAAGTAATGGAGCGATAACTAATGATACAACTGCCATAAGCTTCAGCAAGATATTCAGTGAAGGACCTGATGTATCCTTAAATGGATCACCAACCGTGTCACCAACAACTGCCGCTTTATGTGCATCTGAGCCCTTGTAAAGGACCTGATCACCAATATCAACACCTTCCTCAAACATTTTCTTAGCATTATCCCATGCTCCACCAGCGTTTGACTGGAATATAGCCATAAGTACCCCACAAACAGTTACTCCCGCTAATAGACCTCCTAGCATCTCAGCGCCACCTGCAAATCCGATTGCTACCGGAGAAACAACTGCGATAATACCTGGAAGAATCATTTCACGAATTGAAGCTTTTGTTGAAATTTCAACACACTTGGAATATTCAGCTTTCCCATCTGCCGCGTCAAAAATTGCTTTATCCGCTTCAGACCACTCATCCTGTTCTTTTCCATCGTACTTACGCATTACCTCAAGAGCTGCTTTCAACTCAGGTATATTCTTGAACTGACGACGTACTTCCTGAATCATATCCATAGCGGCACGACCAACTGCGTTCATACTCAAAGCAGAGAATAAAAATGGAAGCATACCCCCTAGTAATAGACCTGCCATAACGACTGGCTTCGAAATATCAATTGCCTGTATTTGAGCAGTAGTCATAAAGGCAGCAAATAAAGCCAGTGCAGTCAAAGCAGCTGAACCAATCGCAAATCCTTTACCAATTGCCGCTGTTGTATTACCTACTGCATCCAACTTATCTGTACGCTGACGAACTTCTTTTGGAAGATCTGCCATTTCTGCAATACCACCAGCGTTATCAGATATAGGACCATAAGCATCTACTGCTAATTGGATACCTGTATTTGAAAGCATACCTACCGCTGCAATTGCAATACCATAAAGACCTGCAAAATGATGTGCAACAATAATTGCAATAGCAAGTATTACAATTGGAATCGCTGTGGACATCATACCCACACCAAGACCTGCAATAATATTTGTAGCAGCTCCAGTAACAGATTGTTTTACAATACTCATAACTGGCTTGGTACCTGTACCTGTATAGTATTCCGTAACCATACCAATCAACAATCCTGCTGCAAGACCAGCAATAACCGCGAAGATCACACCTGAAGATTCATAAGTCCCTTCTCCAAAGGTCCAAGACTCTGGCAAGAAGTAATTAACTGCGAATATGGTAAAAGCAATCATAAGACCTGCAGAGATAAATTCACCTCTATTCAATGCCTTTTGTGGATCACCACCTTCCTTTACTTTGACAAGGAATGTACCTATAATTGAAGTTACAATACCCGCTCCAGCAAGTATTAATGGCAGTATTACAGGATTGATCGAATTATCCATTGAACCCATCAAAGCAGCACCAAGTACCATTGTACCTATAATAGATCCTACATAAGATTCAAAAAGATCTGCTCCCATACCAGCAACATCTCCAACATTATCCCCAACATTATCTGCAATAGTAGCAGGGTTAAGTGGGTGATCCTCTGGGATACCAGCCTCAACTTTACCAACAAGATCAGCTCCTACATCAGCCGCTTTGGTGTAAATACCTCCTCCAACTCTTGCAAATAATGCAATAGAAGAAGCTCCAAATGAGAAACCAGTCAGAACTGTTATCACTTTATTCACAGCGTCAACAGATTCAAAGCCCCACATTCGACTATAAACCACTAATAGCGTACCTAGGCCCAAAAGACCTAAACCAACAACACCAAGGCCCATAACAGCTCCACCTGCAAAAGCAACCTCAAGCGCTTTAGACAAACTCACTCGAGCAGCATTCGTTGTTCTTACATTCGCTTTAGTAGCAACACGCATGCCAATGAAACCTGCTAAAGCAGAACAAATAGCACCAAGGATAAAGGAAACAGCCACTAAAGGAGAAGAATTCTCAGCATCAGCACTTAAGCCCAAAAGGATTGCAACACAAATAACAAATATGCTGAGTACCTTATACTCAGCTTTCAAAAATGACATAGCTCCATCAGCAATGTTGGCGGCAATTCTGCCCATACGTTCTGTACCAACTTCTTGCTTTGAAACCCATGAAGACTTCCAGAAGGTATATAATAGACCGACTATACCTAATACCGGAATTAAGTAGATTAAAGTATCACCCATAATTAAAGATGTTTAGGTTCTTATTTTAGTTATAAAATAGATAGACTTGATTTCAAGCGACGTACAAGTTAATTAAAATTAATATTAAATTTATTTTCAACCATAATTAATTTTGAACCTATATAAATACACACATTTTAATCACAGCATAATGATTTACATCCAATATAATTTTTCTTCAATCGAACCAATCTCCCTATCTTTATCAATCAACGCATCAACTTTACCCATATATATCAATCCAAGGCATCTTTCGCCAGGCTTTAAGCCCAAAAACGAAACAGCTCGCTGAGTCATTGCAGATGGACTGCTCCAATAACATCCGATTTTTTTACCCGTACAAGCAAGCCAGATATTCTGAACAGCCATCGCTACTGCTGCTATTTCCTCCCACTCAGGTACGCGCTCTTCAGGATCTCTCTGCATGATTACTGATAATACCACACCACTCTGCATAGGCTTCTTCAAGATCTTGTTGTACTTGAATTCAGAAAACCCTCCCTGTGCATTTTGCATCTTGTAGTCGTTTGCCAAAAATTCAGCTAATCGACTCCTAGATTCTTCAGAATGAAAAACACCAAACCTCCAAGGTTCTGTCTTCCTATGACTGGGTGCCCTATTTGCCAAATCAAGTAATTCTAGCAAGATTTCCTTACTTATTGTCTCTCCATTATAGGATTTAGGATATACTGCCGATCGCTTTTTTATTATCTCTTCAATCATAATTTAATAGGCTTTAAATAATTTTACCTGCTAGCGCATAAAACATTTTTTAGACTAACCTAAAAATGGTTATCTTTACCTTATAAATTTAAGAATAATGAAACAACCTTTGTCCAGTACTGAGGAAAATTATTTAAAAGCTATTTTTAAGATTTGTGAACGATCTGATAAGCCAGCTAGCACAAACGATGTTGCTATTCTATTGAATACCAAAGCAGCCTCTGTCACGGACATGCTCAAGCGCTTATCTGAAAAATCGCTTATTAATTACATCAAATACAAAGGTGTTACCTTAACTGAATCTGGAGAGTCTATAGCAACATCCTTAATAAGGAAGCACAGACTTTGGGAAGTTTTCCTAACTGATAAACTAAATTTTGGCTGGGAAGAAGTCCATGAGATCGCAGAACAGCTTGAACATATAAAATCTGAAGAGCTTACGATTAGGTTGGAAGAATTTTTGGATCATCCAAAATTCGACCCACATGGTGACCCTATACCTGATCGCGAAGGAAAATTTCAGTATCGTCAACAAATCTTATTAGCAGATGTTGAGAAAAATATTCCTTTAGTAATTGTTGGAGTAAATGAACATGGAACTGAATTCCTCCAATACCTGGAAAAACTCAATCTCATTCTAGGCTCGAAACTGACAGTAATGGATACTTTCACTTACGACAATAGTCTATTGGTTCAAGTAAACAACAGTGTAAAGCAAACGATTAGCGCAAAAGTTGCCAAAAATATATTTGTGCAAAAAACTTAATACTTCAATGAAAAAAATCCTTTTTATAATACTCCTAATTAGTAGTACAATAGTACAAGCAGAAAAACCTCTAGTTGTTACTACTGCATCCATATTCTCAGACATGGCTAAGCAACTAGGAGATACCCTAATTCAGGTTGAATCAATCGTACCTGTGGGCGGAGACCCGCATACTTATGACCCGAAACCTTCAGACCTTATGCTTCTGAATGAAGCCAGCTTGATCTTAAAGAATGGTTTAGGTTTTGAAAAATGGATGAACAAGCTGATTGAAAACTCAGGGACAAGTGCTGAATTAATATTGATCACTGAGGGTATCAATGCTATAAGATCAGATATCTATGAAAATTCACCCGATCCACATGCTTGGATGGATGCAGAAAATGGATTAATATACGCTGAAAACATCTACAATAGTCTTCTAAAGCTTTTACCAAATCATAAAGCATATTTAGAGGAAAGATATTTGAACTATCAGACCCAAATAAGGAATACAGATTCCTACATAAAACAACAAATAGTATCAATACCCGAAGGACAAAGAATACTTATAACATCACATGATGCTTTCAAATATTACGGACAAAAGTATGGCCTAAGACTAGAGAGCATTCTAGGCACATCTACAGATGCTGAGGCACAAACTAGAGATATAGAACGAATTGTAGAAATCATACGCTCTAGTAATGTACCCGCTGTATTTATTGAAACTACCGTAAACCCTAAGATGCTAAAACAAATAGCAGCTGATAATAATATACGGGTAGGAGGTAGTCTATTCTCAGACTCTTTAGGAGATAAGGATTCTAAAGCCTCAACCTACCTTGACATGCTTAGATTCAATACTGAAACAATAGTCGAAGCCCTAGCAAGAGAAAAGGACGAACAACTTGCTACAAATCAAACGACACAGGAAGCTCCATTAGCAAAGATTTTTGTAATTATAGGTGCAGTAATGTTATTAGTTCTGGGTTTCTTTATCAGTAAAAGAATTGCTTAATGGGTAAATCGATTATCGACATAAAAGGTCTTTCACTCTCCTACGGGTATAAAAGAATATTAACCAATATATTCCTCAGTTTAGAAGCTGGGCATATATACGGTGTAATAGGGCCTAATGGAGCAGGAAAGTCTAGTCTTTTCAAATCGATATTGGGATTGGTCCCTTACAGCCACGGCGAAATAAGCATATTAGGAAAACCTATTGAAGAGGTAAGAAGAAAAATTGCCTATGTTCCTCAGAAGGGCAATGTAGACTGGAGTTTTCCAGCTACAGTAAGAGATATAGTTTCTATGGGCAGGTATCCACACCTGAAGTTATTCGACCCATTTGGAAAAAAAGATAAAGCTATAATTAACGAAGCACTCGATCAGCTTGGAATAGGTGAACTTGCAAATAGACAAATAGGTGCACTTTCCGGAGGCCAGCAGCAACGAGTGTTTCTTGCCAGAGCTCTTGCACAAAATGCTGATTTATTTTTTCTCGATGAGCCTTTTGTAGGAGTGGACGTAACGACAGAGGAGAAGATTATAGAAATCCTCAAATCAATATCAGAGCAAGGTAAAACAGTGATTGTAGTTCACCACGACCTTTCAACGGTAAAAGAATACTTTGATCAGGTAATCCTTTTGAATCAAAGATTGATTGCTCACGGGAGTATAGACAAGGTATTCACAGAAGAAAATATCAAGAATACATTTAGCTCACAACTTCCATTATTACACAAATCTGGTCTAGCTAATAAGAAAAAATAAAAGCAGCACTCATCACAAGTCCTGCTTTTATTTTTCACTATTTCTTCTTTCTTGAAATGGCAAAATTCAATCCTGCAAGCAGATTAAAATCTCTTGCTCCAAGAGGATCAGAAACGGCAAGAACATTGTCCGTTAACAAAAACAACTCCAGAAAAGTTAATTTCGCCGAAACCCCAAGACCTAGGTTCGTATAATTATCATTGCGGACGGTGTAAGCACCCCGAAGTCTGAAAATATTTCCGAGACCTGCACCTGCAGAAATACTCAAGGAATTAACTGGAGCAGGTTTATAACTTTCATGAAAGTAACTTATTCCCAAATCCCAATTATCTGCAATCTTATACTTAATCATAAGGTACTGACTGCTTGGGATTACATATCTAAATCCTTCATTATTTTCTTCAAAATTCAATAAGTTGGCAAGTGTATCTACGATACCAGATAATTCAACATCCTGACCTGATAGCACATTTGAGATATCTAAGCCTTCATAAGAGAAACTACCTTGACTACTGTAATTTCGGACATCCGTATCAAAATTGACATATCCAATATCATTGATTGCAGCTGAAAGTTCAAACTTGCCCAAATCTAGCTGAGCACCTATATCAAAAGAAAGTCCATTATTCGCTGAAAACAGCTCATTCCAATTAATGTCGCCAATTGAAAAATTCAGGTTAATATCATTCAGACTATTATAATCTAATGAATTCGCAGAGTTAATGCGATAATCAGATCCAAATTCAATTGAAAAATCACCTTCGTCAGTCAAGATCTCCAAGTCATTTCTTTCGGTAGATAAATGGCCAATACCGTTCAGATATTTTGCCCGAGCACCTACAGTCAAGCCAGATAACTTCAATGAAGCACCAAGACCAAATTCACTATGCGAATGCAAAAGAAATTCAGAACCAATATTTACGGATTCCCCCAGAAACTGTGTATTCCCTTCCCATATTAAACTTGGAAGCTCTTCGGGGTAGGCAATAAAAGCATTAAACTTTACTTTGTGGTAAGCCTGAATACCTACAGGACCAACACTTAAACAAAGCCCAAGTGTTTGGATTTCCATATCCTCTCGCAAATAATTAGTTGGTTGAAGATTGGACAATAAACTATTTATATCAATATAGTCCTCCACCCCATTATTCTTTATTACATCAGAATAAGCAGGCCCATTTATAGATAAATTATTATAAAAGGAAGGTATACTTACAACTACTCGATTGTTTGGAATAAAAGCTGGGTTTAGATAAGAGCCTTGGTAGAGTCGGTCCATGCCATACAAAACCTGCATGTTTTGTGCTTTCATACCGCACATAAAGAACATCAAACCAAGAACAACTAGCGATCTTTTCATTAGGTTTATTTATCTTTTAATGATCATCCCTAACGAGAGATCCAGAAACTGTTCTGGCCTCACCTTTACAGAGAGTTCATCATTCATTGTAGAATTAAAACGCACCATCAATATAAGCTTTTTAGATATAGCAAGTTTTTCAATTTGATCAGTGTCTAATAAAATGTCATTTTGAAAACGCTCTGACGTCAGTGCCTCCCCATTGCTATCTACATCCACAGGTTGGATGGTAAGTGGTTCTAACTGAAATACATCCCCCAATTCTAAATCACTATCATCCAACATAGCCAATTGAAGTTCAAAACCTATAGGAAGGCCAGTCTCATAATTCAATCGAAGCATTGCCTCCTCTATATTTTGTTCCGTCAAAACAGACATATCCAATTCGAATGTATCTACGACTAAAAAATCAATGACTTTTCCATGTATTGGCAATTCAACCTCAACGTTCACAGAATACTCAGACTCCTCCCATATAAAACCCACCACATCATCATTACCTTCGGGGTTAGTAATAGCATCAACAAGATATTCAACAAATAATGGCTTTGAACCCAATACATCTTGAACATTGGAATTATCTTTATTGAATTCAAAAGTCGTCGATTTGACCACCCCAACTTCATCCATAGTTGGGTAATCAAAATCAATGCCGTTGACTATGGCCTCTCCTTCTAAAGGAATAACTTGTCCATCTACAGTATGAATATCAAATACCTGAACAACTGAGCGAGTAGGTACACCGAAAGAATTATTCACGGTTAATGTGATATTTGGATTTTCAAAAAATATCTCTCCGCCCTTCCAGTTTTCAAATACTTCAATTTCTATTGTGTCAAGTTCTCCTACATGCTCCTGGTTATAAAAAACACCCTCAGAGTAAGAAAACTTTAGGTCGTTTATGATTATGAAAAAATCATCAAACAACAGTTCTTCTCCAGAGGCAGTTGTCAGTTCGTACTGAAGATTGACTTGTCCGTCCTGATCTGCGATCAGTGTCTTTCCTTCTAAATTAATCTCTCCCAAAAAAGTAATTTTACCCTCACCATTTGGGCTCAGAGTATATTCCTGAACAAAGGATTCCATATTCTCATCGAATAGCTGAGGGAATAGAATTTTAATATCGCAGGTTTCATCTACTTCCACCTCAAAAAAGTATCCAATTTTACCTTCACTAACCTCCATCAGGTAGATTTCCATCCCATCTGGAGTAGTAAAAGGAATTGGGAAATTATTAGAATCAATTGGAATGGGAATCCCATTTAGGGAACTCTCTATAGAATTGAAAATATCATTACTTGTGCGCTTAAGAATATCTCCGGAATATTTAAAGAGTATCACTCCTTCCGAATCTGTATCGAACTCCGTATACTCATCAAACTCCTGCACGAGGTCCTCCATGTTGATAGAAGCCTTAACAAGCGGAATTGCATACTCGCCAATAGGCTTTTCGACACTAAGATCATTCAACCCATCGCCGTCTATACATCCAACTACAAAGAGAGTAAATGATAGTAGGAATAAAACCGGCACAAACTTATAGCGAATCACCATTGTAATCTATTTAATTTATAGTACTACAAAATGACCTAAAATATTGCAAAAGTAAAATTATATGCAGCGATTTGACTTATTCTAACTAAATTCTTACACATAAAAAAGCTCCTGTAAAATTTACAGGAGCAACAAAATTGAAATCTGAATTAGTGAATTATTCGTTTATTTCAAGCCCTCCATAATCTAAGACAGCTTGTATCGTTGATCGAGATCCTTGAATCCCAATATATCCTTCTACTTCATGAAAACTACTTTTCTCCACCTCATAAGTAACCATAAGGTCGCTCGGATAATCTATGCCCGCATAATCACCTACAGCCTTGACCTGATAATTACAACCTTCAGCCACATTTAAGCTAAAGTCCGTGTATTTCCCAGATAGCTTAATAAGTCCAAATCCTTTTTCTAAAGATGAAATACTTGCATCCCCGTATCTCATATTTAGCTTAGCGCTATTTTTCAAATAATTTATATCTATCTCAGAGTATTCAGCCTCAGCCCATATTCGATCGCAGGTTCCAATTTCAAAATCAGTATATTTTGCCTCAACATCCAGATCCTTTATAGCACCTATCTGTAGCTCGTCATATTTAGAGTTTAGCTCCAATGAATGTACAATTGGAAGAGCAAATTCAGAGTACTTAGAATTTAATTCAAGGCTTTTCAAGCGACCCACAGAGACATCAGAATAAGATACAGAAGCCACTACTTCGCCCAAACTTTTGGCTACAAAATTCCCATATCCTAGATCGAGTTGAAGTTTCCCTTTCAATTCATTTATACTAACATCACAATGTTTTACATTAAGATCTACATTTCCATTGTGCTTAGGAATCTTAACATCACCATACTTATTGATCAATTCTAGATCTAATTCCTTGGGTAGATAGATCAAATAGTCAATACTTAGGTTCTTGTTACTCCCCCAGGAAGAAATCTTTTCTCTGATCTCAGTACTTGCCGATACAAAATCACTTGCATTTTCAAATTGAATAAAAATACTCTCCATCGTCTTGTTCGCTGAAGATTCGGAACCTGCATTAATACTTATTAGCACATCGATCTTAACCTTATCCTTATCCCAAGTCCTCAATTCAACCAAGCCATATTTGTTAGAGATCTTACAAAGACCTTCTGGCTTGATAGTAAATTCTTTCTTAATATTCTTTGTATAGATCTGCTTTACTGAAGCTCCAAATACACTCCCCGTGAAAAAGGACAAAAGCAACACAAGTTTTAATTTAAAGACTGATCTCATCTTGAATTTTATTTATGGATTCTGAATCTGTACTTTCTACCTCCTCTATAACCTTATCGAGTACATTAATCTTGTTTTCAAAATTTGAAATTAAGGCATTTAAAATCTGGGTCCTTCGACTGTAAGGAACCGATTCAAGCTCCTTAAGTAGTTCATCAAATGCTTCATCAAGTTGAAGCATATCTTCTGAAACCTTATACACAGATTTGTAATTGGCCAACTTATTCATTTTCAAACTGACCGCTTGTTGATAAACAGCAACTTCCTCAGCATATTCTGGTGCAATTTCGTCTATACCTATTGAAACGACATCCAGATTATCAACTTGAAAATACTTGTAGGAACCAAATGCTCCTAAGAACAAAAGTAGGCAAGCCGCTGCAATCCTAGTCGCATAGGTATACATCCTGAGATGCCTTACCTTCGGTTTTGAATTTTGCTCTAACTGATCATTGATTTTAGCCCAAACTTCTAGATTAGGCACCTTATCATCAAAAGACGACCTATTCTCATTGATAAAATTCTCTAAATTGTCCATACGGTCAATGTTTTATATACTTTCAACAAAATCACTTTTAATGATCTCCTTGATTTTTTTCTTAGCCCGACTATATTGGGACTTGGAAGTTGCTTCCGTCACACCAATAATTTTGCCAATCTCTTTGTGATCATAACCCTCAAAAGCATATAGGTTAAAAACAACCCGATACCCATCTGGTAATTTCACTAAAGCTTTTTTTACACTATTTATTTCAAGATGTCTATCATCAATCTCTTCTTGCTCGACAGGCATCTGAAGCTGATCGTTTAACTCCGATATTTGTAAGCGACGTTTCTTCAGAAAATTGATTGTATTATTGATTACAATCCTTTTTATCCAGGCGCCAATACTAGATTCAAACTTGAACATGTGTAATTTAGAAAACACGTCCATAAAGGAATTTTGAATGATATCCTCCGCATCAATTTCATTATTCACCATTCTCATGCAGACATTATACATACCCTTCGAGTATAATTTATACAACTCGAATTGCGCTCTACGGTCATTAGCCATACAAGCCTTGACAATATCTTTGTGAGTTAGGGAATAATCCACCAGTTCCAGATTTATTTCGTTCGAATCTTATTGAACACATTTTTAATGACTCAACTTAATTTAAAAGGTTGCATCAACAAGAATTTTTTTAATTAGAATACCAATATTATGTGATTTTGATAAAAGCCTTGTTAAATTTAAAGAATTGGCAGTATATATCACTAACCGCATTACACAATAATATGAGAACCCGCTCTTTCAATCTGCTTGGCTTTATACTATTAATTACAGCCTGGTCATGTTCTGTACCAGAGCCAAAAGAAATAAATACACTTGAGGTCGATTATTTTAACCCCACGAATCAAAAGATATGGGAATTTAAAGATCAATCCCTTCTTGATTCTCTATTCTTATATCTGAAGTCTGAAGATCCTACTTATAGATACCTTGCTGCATTATCCTTCGCAAGTTTAGATGCTAAAGAAAATGCAGTAGATAGTCTAGCTTACCTTTTGAAAGACCCCATCACAGAAGTGAGAGAAGCTGCTGCGTTTTCTTTAGGACAACTCAAACATTCCATTGCGGAAATATATCTAACAGATGGATTTGAGCGTTTAGATTCTCTAAATAAAAGAACAGCCTCTAATCAAAAAATATTGGAGGCTATCGGTAAATGTGGCAGTGAAAAAAGTCTTCAAGCACTAAGTACAATCAAAACATTTAAAGCTACTGATAGTCTATTACTGTATGGTCAGATGAAAGGTATCTTCAACTTTGGTGAAAGAGGCCTATATTCCACGGAAAGTATTGAAACGGCCTTAAGGTTTATTGGACAAAACGACTATCCCTTTGCTGCTAAAGAACTTGCAGCTCATTATTTAAGCAGAGCTCCAGAAGCTGAATTAAGCAAGTCTACTCTGACTGCTATAAATTTTGAACTGACAAACTCCAACATAAAATTAGCTCTTGCTACAGCATTGGGAAAAACAGAAAGCCCTGAATCTAGAAAAATACTTGAATCCTTTATCATAAATGACACTGACTATAGGGTTCAACTCAATGCAATCCGTGCAATAGGAAGCTTTCCTTATGACAGTATTCACACTACCTTAATAGAGGCACTAAATGATGGCAATGAACATGTGCAAAAAATTGCAGCAAGCCAATTGATAAAAAACGGTGATGAACGTTATGCTAAAATCTATTACAGATTGGCAAAAGACACCTTTCCTCTGTTCATTAAAACAACCTTGCTATCAGCTGCCAACAAACACCTACCATCCTATTTTGTAAATACAAAAAATGCAATAAACAGGCAGCTACAACAGATTGTAGAAGGCACATTCTCTCCACAATCAAAACTACAAGCGATAGAAGGCTTATCCTATGACCGATGGAATTATAGATATATTTTACAACAAACCTCATATCATCCGAATGCTGCAATGCGAACAGCTGGCATGCAAGCAATCAGGCAAATCTGTAAACAAAAGGATTTTAGAACATTTTTTGGGAGGAATTACCCCAAGGTAAGGCGAGAAATAGCTGATTCCTTAAAGATTATATTACTCCGCGGGGATGACGGTCCCATCTACGAAGGGTCCCAAATTTTAAATATCAAAGACTTGGGATTCAATAGAATTATTTTGGAGGATAGCTACCTTGATACGGCACTCACAAACCTTGTCCTACCGAAGCAAACTGAAGCTTACGAGCAACTTAAAAATCAAATAAGTCTGTTTCGAACAGGAAAACCAACTACAACAAATAAACCAGTTTACAACCATCCCATAAAATGGGCACAACTGGAAGAAGTTAGAAATGATGAAAAAATTGTAATCCGAACTAGTAAAGGGGAGATCATTCTTAAGATGTTACCTGAGGTAGCGCCAGCAACTGTGATAAACTTTATAGAATTAGTCCGAGCTAACTTTTACAAAAACAATCAATTCCACAGGGTAGTACCAAATTTTGTTATCCAAGCAGGATGCCCAAGAGGAGATGGATTCGGCAGTTTAGGTCACACCATAAGATCTGAATTTTCTACAAGTACCTATGAAGATGGAATGGTAGGCATGGCCTCTGCAGGCCCAGATACTGAATGTAGCCAATTTTTTATTACCCACGCTCAAACACCTCATCTTGATGGAAGATATACTATATTCGCAAAAGTTTTCAAGGGTATGGATGTTGTACACCAAATCCAACAAGGAGACCAGATTATTGACATTGAATTTTTAAATTAAAGCATCACTTGCAATGAAATCAACACCATTGACTCAAGTCCACATCGATTTAGATGCAAAAATGGCGGAGTTTGCCGGATATAATATGCCCATTCAGTATGCCGGAATAACAGAAGAACACCAAGCAGTAAGAAATAATGTAGGTGTCTTTGATGTATCCCATATGGGGGAATTCATAATTAAAGGCAAGGAGGCTCTTGATCTTGTTCAAAAGATCAGTACAAATGATGCCTCAAAACTAGAGATCAATCAAGCACAATATTCTTGTATACCCAATATGGATGGAGGTATTGTAGATGATTTCTTGGTGTATCGATTACCAGAAGATAATTGTGCAGCAGGCGAACAAGCCTTTATGCTTGTTGTAAATGCATCAAACATTGAAAAAGACTGGAACTGGATTGAATCGCACAATTCCTTCGATGCAAAGATGACAAATATATCAGATCAGACTGGCCTTTTAGCAGTTCAAGGACCTAAAGCCATAGAGGCATTACAAGGTCTTTGCGATGTGAATCTATCTGATATTGGTTATTACACCTTTCTTAAAGGCACCATTGCAGGTATAGACAATGTAATCATTTCAGCTACAGGGTATACTGGGTCTGGAGGTTTTGAACTTTATTGTCCTTCTGAAAACTTAAGAGAACTTTGGGAAGCCATATTTGACCATGGAAAAGACTTAGGTATTAAACCGATAGGACTTGGCGCAAGAGACACACTAAGACTTGAAATGGCCTTTTGCTTATATGGTAACGACATCGACGACTCTACCTCACCACTTGAGGCAGGATTGGGATGGATCACCAAATTGAAAGCCGAGCATAACGACTTTAACAATAAACCTTTTTTCGTTAATCAAAAAGCAGCAGGTATACAGCGTAAACTGGTAGGCTTTGTCCTTGACGGTAGAAGAGTGCCAAGACAGGGTTACAAGATTGTAAATGAGCAGGAAGAAGAAATAGGTTATGTTACTTCTGGAACACAAGCACCGAGTCTAGGTCATCCAATTGGACTTGGATATGTACCAAAAGAAATGGCTAAAATTGGAAATAAATTATTGATAAAAGCTGGAAGAAAGAATATTGAAGCCACTATTGTCAAACCTCCTTTCTATAAAGTCTAAATAAAAAAGGGATTGCTTAGCAATCCCTTTTTTTTATCCAAGAAGCGCAATAATCTTTCGCGCAATTTCTGTTCCAATATTTTCTTGAGCTTGATTGGTAGATGCACCAATATGCGGTGTCAACGAGATACCTTCAAAGTTCAAAATATCTTCGCTGGGATGAGGTTCATTTTCAAACACATCAAGTCCCGCTCCAAATAACTTACCCGACTCAATAGCATTTTTTAAGGCTACTTCACCAACAACACCACCTCTAGAAGCATTGACGAGGACAGCGCTTGGCTTCATTAGAGCCAACTCCTTTTCCCCTATAATAGGCTTTCCGCCACTAAAAGGTACATGTAAAGTTATAAAATCACTTTTGGCTAATAAGTCTTCTAACTCTATCGTCTTGATAGGAATGCTAATATCATGGCCTGCAATATCAAAATCCAGGGTAGTCTCATTCACAAAAGGATCAGCTGCATATATATTCATCCCCATTCCTACTGCTATCTTAGCGACCTCTTGACCAATTCGTCCAAAACCTACTATACCAACGGATCGATTCATCAACTCCAAACCCTTGGAAGACTTTTTCTTCAAAGCCTTAAACTCCGTTGATCCTTTTGTTGGCATTACACGGTTGTTGGTATGGAAAAACCTTGAAACAGTTAAGATATGGGCAAACACGAGCTCAGCCACTGATCTAGAAGAAGCGGCAGGTGTATTTATCACTCGAATACCTTTACTCTCTGCATAGGTTACATCGATATTATCGAGACCTACGCCAGCTCTTGCAATTACCTTCAAATTCGATGCCGCATCGATCAGATCTGCCCGAACTGTTGTTGCACTTCTGACTATAATGGAATCAAAGGAATTCAATTGACTCATTAAGTCTTCCTGCGCTATTTTATCTGTAACTACTTCATGTCCTGCATCTTCTAACATCTTTTTTCCAGCAGGGTGAAGTCCGTCATTAGCTAATATTCTTGCCATTGTTTTATTTTTCAGAATTAGGCGATTAAGGTATTAATAGGCTATGCTTAGTGGAAATTACTTTGTTTAAACCTAAATAAAAAAAATTTATCTTCTATTTTTACAAAAATTATTGCCCATTGCAATTTAAACTCCATCACCTAACAACATTAAAGACTTTTTTGTTAATAAACAGCGTTTTAAGTTAATTATGATCGATCCATTTTTATCATACATAAAGGAAAGAATTTCAGATGGTCTGCCGGGTGTTCCAGCCCACTTCGAAATGGCGCATAAGCTTAGAACCTATACGCCCGGAACTCCAAGTTCAGCTATGAAATCTGCCGTTTGTATTTTACTTTTCCCTAATGAGCAGGGCTCATTCAGTTTCACCCTCATGGAACGCACAAGTACAAATAAGCATGACAAACACAAGGGACAAATTTCGCTCCCTGGCGGCAAAAAAGATGACTCCGATTCAAGTCTTGCCCAAACAGCTTTACGAGAACTCAATGAAGAGGTAGGTGTATTGATAGAAGATGTAGAATTAATTGGTCAGCTGAGTGAATTGTATATTCCAGTCAGCAACTTTGCTGTTTTTCCATTTATAGGCTCAACAAACAAAAAACCAAGTTATAAGCCACAAGAATCCGAAGTAAAGGATATATTTGAGGTAGATATCAAGACACTTTTAGACCCTGACAACATAAAATATAAAGACATAAAAATATCAGAGCATATAACTTTAAAAATGGTCCCTTATTTTGAACTTGAGGGGCGAGTAGTGTGGGGAGCAACAGCAATGATATTAAGTGAATTGAAAGAAATTATAAAAGAATATTTCTAAACGCATAGTCAAAAGGTATGTATAAAACGATCTTAAAACCATTGCTTTTCTCTTTTCAACCAGAAAAAGCACACAAAATAACGATGCAGTTATTTCGTCTTTCTCTTTCTTTACCATTTGGAAAGAAAATATTTAAGTCCCTATACACGCTTGAAGATAAAAAACTCCAAAGAACACTATTTGGCTTAAATTTTGATAATCCAGTGGGACTTGCTGCTGGTTTTGACAAAGACGGAAGATATTTCAAAGATCTTGAAAACTTAGGCTTTGGGTTTATAGAAATCGGCACAGTCACCCCCAAACCTCAAGATGGGAATCCAAAACCTAGACTTTTCCGATTGAAAGAAGATGCTGCACTTATCAACAGAATGGGATTCAACAACGAAGGCTTAGATGCTTTTGTGGACCGCATCAAAAAAAGGTCTAACGACAGAATTATAATTGGAGGCAATATAGGCAAGAACAAGGTGACCCCTAATGAAATGGCTTTTAGAGATTATGAAATCTGCTTCGAGGCTCTATATCCTTATGTAGATTACTTTGTGGTAAACGTTAGCTCTCCAAATACACCGAACCTGAGAGATCTCCAAGAAAAAGAACCACTCACAAAACTGCTCAACAGTATTCAAAAGCTAAATCAAGATAAGATTGCTCCAAAACCAATATTATTAAAAATAGCTCCTGACCTAACTGAGGGACAATTGGATGATATCATTGATATTGTTTCAGATACAAAAATTGATGGCCTCATTGCTACCAATACAACCATCGACAGGTCCAATCTTTCCACTGATCAGTCAGTAATACAACAAATTGGTAATGGAGGACTCAGTGGAGCGCCACTTAGGAACCGTTCGACAGAAATCATTCGTTATATACATACTAAGAGTAATGGATCCATTCCCATTGTAGGGGTTGGTGGAATCTCAAAACCAGAGGATGCAATTGAAAAGCTAGAGGCAGGAGCATCTCTTGTTCAGGTTTATTCTGGACTCGTATATTACGGTCCTGGGCTGATCAGAGATATCAACAAAGCGATTCTAGATAAAGCATAGCAATTAGACTCCTCGTAAAGGAATCTTAAATGATCGGATTGACCCTAATCTTGATATCCATCTACGTTTTCAAGACCATAACGAATTTACAAAAAGGTGAATTTGGAATAAAACAAACAAAGGCTTGGACCTTAGTCCTAAGCCTTTGTAGTATCGTTTATATTATCACAGCAATTTTAAATCGCTGACTTATCATTTCCTAACTTTAAGACTTAAATCCAAAGAAGGAGCGGAGTGCGTAAGAGCTCCTACAGAAATAAAATCAACACCGGTTGCTGCTACTTCTTTAAGAACCTCTAAAGTAATACCTCCAGATGCTTCAACTTCTTTTTTCTTGTCTACTCGTGCTACTGCAATTCGCATGTCTTCCATACTAAAATTATCCAGCATGACCCGATTAACAGAGTCGTATCCCATAACCAATTCAAGTTCTTCAAGATCCCGAACTTCTACTGTCATTTCAAGGCTTTTACCCATTTCTTTCAAGTAGTCCTGAACGCGTTCTATAGCCTCCTGCATGCCTCCTGAGGCATCCACATGATTGTCTTTTATCATTATACGATCAAACAGACCAAAACGATAATTGCTACAACCACCTATTTGCACAGCCCATTTCTGTAAGAACCTGTTCAGGGGCATAGTCTTTCGTGTATCCAATATTTGTACAGGAAAATCTTTCACAGCATCAGCATACATCCGAGCGGTGGTGGCCACTCCAGACATTCGCTGCATAGTATTCAAGACTAGGCGTTCTGCCAAAAGGAGTGCTCGACTTTTACAGTGAACCTGAAATGCAATATCTCCATGCTGCACAAAAGAACCATCTTTTTTAAAGATATTGATTCGTGCATTGGGATCAACTGCTTTAAAAATATGCTCCATAAGTTCTACCCCTGCCAAGATGCCTTCATCCTTAACTTTGAGGATAGCAGTGTCTTCATCTTCTGCGCCAACACAAGCCAATGAAGTATGATCTCCATCGCCTTGATCCTCCATCAGTGCATAATCGATGAAGAATTTTAAAAACTGTGTTTTATTATTGAAATCAAGTTTGTTCATACTCTAATAATTAAAAGGCCATTCCAACAACAATATTAATATTATGTCGAGTAGCCGATGAGTTTTCCTCTTCGATCAAACCATCGACAATTCTAGAACCGTCATTCTTTGTTATATCAAAAATCGACTGTGCATAAGTAAGTCCAACAAGCAAAGATGTCCCATCTCTAGATGTTCCGGATAGATTATACTCCATACCGATTCCAAAACCCCAGCTCAAGTCCAAGGGATTAATATCTTTTGAAACGATCTCTTTATAAAAATTGTCCTCGAATCCTTGTACTCCACTTAGACCAGTGATATCAGCGAATGCTTTATTCCTGAGGCCAAGTGTAAAAATAGGCGCATCCACAGAGAAACGCATATCCCGTAACTGTAAGATTTCGTCCGTTAGAATTTTTAGACTTAATGGTACTTGGATATAATTAACCTTATAGCGTATATCTGAAAGTTCCGGCAATGCGTGAAGGATATTATCTGAGAGTTCAGAGTTGAAGAAATAATCTCCGGGATTATTATGTAATAATCTTCCGCCTTGATTAAGTCCAAGTCCAAGTCCAAAAGAAAATGCAGCCTTTTCGGCAAAGAACATATCGGCCTTGATAGCCATTGCAAAACCAAGATTACTGCCATTGGAGCCAATATCACCGTAATCTGTTGTAAGCCATGAAAAGGTAGGTGCTAATTGAATTCCAAAACGGGTCTCTGTCTGTGCATTAGTTACTGCACTAAACATACTGCTTATCAAAAGCAATAACAGCCAACTTTTTTTCATAGGAATGAATTTTAAGCGTTTGATGAAAATTGAAGATTTAAAAACAATAATAATAGATATTTAGCATTTAATTTAAGAATTTTAGCTTCGAATACATCAAAGATCCAATTTTATGATTAACCCATATTCGTATAGGATTATTATTTAAGAGGTGATATAAATTATACTTTAATCAAGAAGGATGATAAAACAAAAATTAGTGTTCCGAGGGTTCTTGTTCAGTATGATAGTGTTCTCCTTGTACGCTTGTAATAAAGGTCCTAGCAAACCTGATCTTACAGGTATTACGGTAGGAGTAGAGCTAAGACACTTTGAACAAGATCTATTCAATATAGATACAAACAATACTGCTGCAGAACTAGATCGACTAATGCAGGATTATCCAGCGTTTTCTGATATCTATTTTGGTCAGCTTTTTCCTGTCTTCGACTCTGTTTTATTCCCAGAAGGTCCAACAGTTATAATCAATGGTTTTCTATCGGATTCTATGGTTCTTGTTATGTATGAACAGAGCCAAGAATTATACAAAGACTTATCCGGAAATGCATTTGAAGAAGCATTTAAGTATTTCAAGTATTATTTTCCAGATAGACAGGTCCCTGATATTACAACATTTGTATCAGAATATACGGTTTCCAATTTCATCTACGCTGAAAATTCACTTGCAGTCGGGCTCGATTTCTTTTTAGGTGCTGATTACCCCTATTTACTTTTAAATGCTGGTAATCCGAATTTCTCAAATTACTTGAGCCAACATTACAACAAGGACTATATTGTACGAAATACGCTCTATCCTCTTATTGATGATATGAATGCAGAAAAAGCAGATCGTAAGCTCATCGATTATATGCTTGACAATGGCAAAGAACTTTACATTTTAGATGCATTGCTTCCAGAGCTATCGGATACTGTTATCCATCAATATAGCAAGGAAAAAATGGATTGGGTAGCTTCTAATGAGTCTAATATTTATGCGCATTTGATTGATCAAGAACTTCTATATTCAACCCTTTGGCAGGATTTTAGAAAACTAGTTGACCATAGTCCTAATGCGTCTGGGATGCCCGCAGAGGCTCCGGGAAGAACAGCCAACTATATTGGATATAGAATGGTAGATGCATACATGAGAAATAACCCAGAAACTACTTTTGAGGATTTGTTAAAACTTAATGACGCTCAAGAGTTTCTTGCACGATCAAAATACAGACCAAGCCGATAAGAAAAAAGCCAGTTGAACATATTCAACTGGCTTTTTTTTATTCAAACCTTTCGGCAATTTGTGCTGCTATTATTTGGAAATCTTTGGGTTCAAGTCCATCAATAGGATTTGTAAAATCCATATCACTTAAGGAATTGATGGGTATTAAGTGGATATGTGTGTGTGGTACTTCTAGTCCGATAATTGATACTCCTATTCGTTTACAATCAATAACCTGCTTCATTGCTTTTCCTACGCGTTTTGCAAAAAGCATAAGACCTGCAAGTGCATCATCTTCCAAATCGAAGACATAGTCAATTTCTCTTTTCGGAATCACCAAAGTATGCCCTTTTTGCAAAGGACGGATATCTAGAAATGCGAAATAATCTTCAGACTCTGCAATCTTGTAACAGGGAATTTCACCTGCTATAATCTTTGAAAAGATACCAGCCATTAGATTGTGATTTCAAGGATTTCAAATTTCATCATTCCACCTGGAGTTGTTATTTCCGTAACATCTCCAACCTTCCTTCCTAATAAACCTTCACCAATAGGGGAGCCTATTGAGATCTTTTTCTCCTTAAGGTTAGCCTCTGACTCTGCAACAAGCTGATAAGTGAATTCTTTTTTCATTTTCAAATTCATAATACGCACTTTAGAAAGTACTCGTACTTCTGAATTATCCAACTGACTTGTATCAAGTACTCTGGCAGTAGCCATTACAGTTTCTAACTGATTGATCTTTAACTCTAGTAAACCCTGCGCGTCTTTAGCAGCATCGTACTCTGCATTTTCAGACAAATCGCCTTTTTCTCTTGCCTCAGCAATTGCTTTAGCAGCTTCAGTCCTACCACGTGTTTTAAGATCGTCCAACTGTGCCACAAGGTTGTCGTATCCTTCTTGTGACAAATAGGTTACATTAGACATATTCTTCAATTTTAAATTAAAAAATTCTAAACCCTAAGTTCTTTGAAACTTAGCAAGCCAGTCATTCCAATAATGTTTTGGAGAGGAAACAGCCGACAGCAGGATCGCCATCTAGTTTAGAAAAAAATAAGGCTTCCAACATGATTGAAGGAATCCTTTAAACAAATTTAATTTTTTTCTTTGGTTTTATCAAATTAATCTTATTTCTATTTAATCTATTCTATTAAAATAAAAAAGGCTGACTCTCAATGAGTCAGCCTCTTTTATTATCTGTATCAGCTACTCTATAGCTCCAATGTTACACCCACATTGTGTGTACCATTGAACTTACTAGTCATTCGGTAAGCATATCCTAAGCCTACACGAGCTGCATCAACACTTTTACCTAACTTAAAGTTAAATGTTGCACCTGCAGAAACACCTGTATAAATCGGCAACTCAGAATCTATCTGATCCAATTCATATTGGTATCCACCACGAAGTACAAATATATCCTTAAGGTGATACTCAATACCTCCACCAATCTGATCACGGGAGAAGGCATTAGACGTAAAGTTAGCAAGTACACGAAGTGTATTAACACCGGTGATAACATCATAAGATGTTCCTAACTTAAGAGCCGACTGAAGTTCAACTCTTGAAGAACGCTGAATTGTTGTCTGCGTAAATGTACCTCCTTCGAATGGAACTGTAGAGATAAAAATAAGTCCCTCTCCTTCGAAAGCTGCTGGAGCTCCAATGTTTCTCAAAGCAACTCCAAAACGAAAACGATCATTTTCACCGGACTTGTACTGAACACCTGCATCAATTGCAAATGTAGAAAGAGACATATCCTCAACGCGCTCAGAAGCTACTTTGAAGTTAACTCCTACAAAAATTTTCTCATCCCATGATTTAGCATAGCCAATATTCAAAGAAAAAATTGAAGGAGAAAATGTATTTCCAGTACCTTCTGGCTGATCCGAAGTCGTTCTTGCAATATCACCCATATCTACATTGTTCAATGAGATACCAAGTGCACCACCATTCTTCAACTTGGTAACCATACCAAAAGCATTTAATTTGATATCCGTTCCAACTAGGTACTGAGCCTGATGAACGCCTATCTCAAGGTTTGTAACTGAAGCCAAACCTGCAGGATTTACACCAAATGATTCCACACCAGTAACAAAAGCAGTGTTCATTGCACTCAAACCAGCTGACTGTGCATATGGAACCAATAGTAATTGGGCAAAACCTGCCTCCCCCTGACGATCTGGGTTACCTGCCTGAGCATCAGGCATAAAACCAAGAACCAAAAAGAAGGCTACTATATAGTTTATTATTTTATTCATAACTTTTTTAATTCAAAATGTTCAACAAAGTTGGGGGGAGCTTGAGCTCCCCACAATTTTATTATAATCCGGTAGCATCAAACTGTCTGTTTGTACCGAACCATTTAATTACACGCTCACCAAGGCCTTCCGCTTCTACATGGATCAAGTAAACACCACCCGCTACTGGAATATTCTGACTATTCTTCATATCCCATTCAACGTCTGGAGCATATTGTGCAGACTGAAGTCCTCTGTTCGTTCCTGAAGGCGTAGTATATCTCTCAGCACGGTTAAATCTTTTAATAAATTTACCGTCCAATGAGTATATAGATACTACACAAGTTGCAGGAAGATTTGTAATCTTAATTGTATTGTTGAAGTTATTTGAATCGTAATTAGAGAATCCGTAGTAAGGATTAGGAACTACATTGATCATATCTAACGCAGACTCAACCTCGTCTGATGTAAGGTCCGTAGACTCTTTACCTGCTATATCGAATTGGTAAGTTGGATTACCGTTACGAACTCCAGTTCCAGTCTCTACAGCGTAAGGACTTGTAACTCGTAACTTAACAGTTACGTCATTTGGTATAAGACCAGACTCTCCAGATCCAAGAGGATCTAAACGAGCTCCAGATTTAAGAATCGGGAATCCAGCCCACACTACATTTCTAATGTATGTCAAATAGAAAGTGTAAGCACTATTCGGAGTCAAGTTCTTAGCAGCATCATAAAGTGCGTTACAGCCATCATATTCTGTATTAGTAACATAAATAAAGTGCTGCCCACCACAATAAAGATTTGCTTGCCCAAATTGAACACCCTGAAGTTCAAGTAATGTCTCATCCGATGGATTAAACATCATATCATTTGTATTTGTTCTTGAATCTTCATTTGCAAAATAAGGCTCAATAATCGGATCGCTGAATGAAGAGTTCTCTCCGAAGAAGATGTTTACACGTTTTCCTGTTTCAACATTAATCGCATAACCTGGGAACCATCCCTTACCAGTTGCTGCATCAGAAGTATCAGAATCCGCTTTTCCATCTCCATCACTATCATACTTACCAACAGATGTTGAAGCTCGAAGCATCATCTGTGCATGGTTATCAATAGATGGGAAGTTTGATGTCATTCCAGGGTTTGCTGTTTCTACAACGATACATCTTGACCACATACTCTTATCAGAGGTGAAAACAATATCAATATTGTTTAGGTTACCCATGATTTGAGGAAGGTTAAAGTTGTTGTTGAAGAAAGTACTTGCACCTACTTTAGTCCAACCTGGAGTCAAAACAGGTCCAGCAGCTGGATTTGTAGGATCAGTAGTATAATCATTAGTTGCTAGAGGGAATGGCACGAAACCATCCGCCATAGAACCAAGCGTATTATTTGGATCAATATTAAACACGTTAGATCCTTCTTCAGGATTTACGTAATCAAACGTACTTGAAATAAAGGAAGCCTGAATTCCAAAATCTTCTTCATCTTTAACTACATCAAACCAATCTGCACCAGTAACATCAGAATAAACAACTTCTGAACCAACTGCTCCGTCAGGGCTTGCTGAATTGAATAGATCCTCATCATTCTTTATAGCAATAGAGAATCCATATTGACCAAATACTTGTTCGTTTAGTAACTCAATTGAAGTTTCTGAAGCAATGATTTCACCAGTTCCAAGGTCTTCAAGTTCCCAAACTGCATCCTCATCTAATGAGTCATCATTTTGATCTGAATCCTTAAACCTAAGCTCATAAGATCCATTTGTTACCTCTAGTGGATTGAAAATCTTCACAGCGATTGGACCGCCACCTTCTTTGTACGTAATCGAACCATCGAATTCACCATTTAGAATCTGATCTCTTGACTCATCAGAGATATCAAGGAAGTTAGATCCAACACCGACACCATCCAAACGTGTAACGATAGCACCATCACCGTAATTTGAATTAAGCGTCTGATCAACAATTGGTCTTGGAATTGCAGTAAATGGAGAACCACCTCTACGACCAATGATAAATGGACGACGTTGGCCTTCACCAAGATCTTCATTAAATTCTTCGTAGTTATTATATCCGTATGCTACAACTTTGTAGTAATACCTCGTATGATTGATCAAACGTGTATCATTACCCGATTTAAATGCATCGTTAGTTACTTTAAATGTATGCTCAATACCTTTATTAGATCCTTCTACTTGTACAGTAGGGAACCAAACTTCATCCGTAGTTCCATCTGGATATTCAATAGCTTCACTACTCCAATTGTAAATTGTAGAGATTCCATTCTTAACATCCATCTGCAAAATCAAACGAGCTTTTTCAGGATCCTGAAGATCAGCTACATCATTTGGACTTGGAATTTGGTATACTAGGTATCCTTCAAACCTATATGCTGGATCAATACCAGGAATAACAGGAGCTGTTGGATCATCCTCAGTATATGCCTCAAATGCATTGTTTGAAGTCAATTTGTCATTTGTAAGTATCATCACCAACTCTCTGTCAAGTTCCACAAGATCTACATCCGGTGCATCTGGACCATCAAGAATATCGAAACAACTATCAAAAAGTCCTTGAGCAAAATCATCCGCTTTAAAGAACCTGTTAAGATCTGGACAAGGGTAAGTCATGTCTGGTACCCAAACTACACCAACAATTAGTTCGTTAACAGCACCCGGAAGAAGTCTAAAAGGACCTGAAGCCTGAAGCTGACGTCTATCGTAATCAGAAGGAAGTGTTTCTGTACACATTGACCAACCTTCACCATTGTTTGGTTCATCAAAAAATACATAATCTACCTCTTCACCTCCAGTTTGGTATCCATCACCACCAAACTGAATTGGGGTTCCGTCTCTCCATGAACCAGAAAGGTAGTTATAGTATTCAAAATCCTGAGATGGATCTGTAGTACCTACAGGAGGATCACCAACTCCACCGTTGTTGTAAACAGCGAATGAAGACATTCCTAATTCTTCCTCACCGATAATATTATCTTCGGCATCAAAAATAGGCTTTAAAGGTCCTCTGAAATAGTCAATCCCAATCATCGGAACCTCATTACCGTAAGTTGGTACACCTTGCAGACATGTAATACCATTAGTACCATCTTCTTCATCTGCATTATAAGCATACCCAAGAGAACGAACTGTATCACAGCCAATATAATCATCCGTATAACAACCTAGATCTATATCTGCCCACATTGCAAAGTAGGTAGAATCAATCTCATCAATTGCACGGTTAATTAAACGATAAGCTTGGAAAGTCATGTCATTTACCTGGTCATTTGTACCATAAGCAAAAGACTGAACTTGAATTTCCATCTGAATAGCATCACCTTGAGATTCTGAGTGAATACCACCGTTATCGTTATAAATCCAGTAGATCATCTGATCTGGATATTGAGGCTCTTCACAACCTCTTACACGGATTACAGGATAGTCTCCGTTCAGAGGTTCATATGAACCATCCGCATCTGCATCATAAAAGTATGCAAGTCCCTGCTCATTGTCAGGAAGCGCAAAACCATAGTATGAAGCGAAGTACTGATTACCTTTTGCAGGCCAGTATTTTACACCGAAAGGAATTTGATCTTGCTCATAAGTGCCACCATTTACAGCTTCTGCAAGAAGAGCAATATGATCATCTATCTCTGAAGCATATACCTCAAAGAATCTATCCCAATCTTCACATCTTTCCTTCTCAGTAGTACCATCTGCATCGTTCAATGGACCATTATAAAAATCCGTATTACCTTGAGAAGATCCATAAGTCTGAGCGGCAAGCTTAAGATTACCACCTGAATCAAATCCTCCTAGCCATACACCACCTGCAAATACCGAAGATACTTCGATCTCACCTGCAGCAACAGCTGGTACTACGTATTTTCCATCACCAGAGCCATCCCACCAGTTATCACCACCGGTTCTTAGACGAGCTCTTACATTATTAACTTTACCCTGAGTCAGACGATTAACCCCCTGATCTATCTGGGCTTTAGGCTTCAGACATTCTTCTTGAGCCTGCATTCCAACAAGGAACGAGAACATCAAAAGTGCTGATAACCAATATTTATGTTTCATCATTTTCAATTTATTTTGTCAATTAGAATGAGAAAACTGTTCCTAAATAGAATCTTCTCGGCTGTGTAAAGAAGTCAGGATTCAACATACGCCAATTGTATGCAGAAATATAACTTGTTTCAGATAGTGTTGGATCATTTCCAATTGCAGTCAATGCAGACTGACCATTAGCAGATGCCAAATAACCATCATCATCCGCCACACCTGTAGCCGTAAAGACATTTAGTACATTTCTTCTGTTCAAGATATTTGATACCCTTAGGTAAACCTGGAAGTTCAGGCTTGAACCATTTTCCCTAGCAATAGAGAAATTCTTCATCAATCTTGAATCCAATTGGAATGTCCAAGGTTTTCTTGCACCATTAATAGATCCAAGTGTAAAGTCTCCACCAAATTGAGTTGGCTGAAGTTTCTTCGTATAAGGACGACCTGATACTGCATTCATCTGAACATTCAGACCTGCATTAGCAAAGATGTCTCTTCCGAATAATACTGGACCATTATATTTCTTTCCTTCTCCGTAAGAGTAGTCTAGATTCAAACCGAATCTGTGACGCTCATCAAAGTTAAGTGGATATAGTGAACGCTGAACTCCTCTAAAGTCTAGACCACGAGTCGAGTTAGCATCTGAACCAGTACCATCAGCAAACTGAAGGGTATATGATAACTGCATTTGAATATTCTTCGTACGACGAAGGTCATAATAGAATGTAAAACCTTTGGTAGTACCAAAGTCAAGGTTATCATAGGTTGTATATTGGCCAAGGATAGCAACCTGAGTCAATTGTCTTGACTGGATCATATCTCTTAGCTCCTTGTAGTAAGCTGAAAGTTTGATTGATGAACGATCATTAAGTTTCTGTTGGAAACCAATTTCGTAATCAATCGTACGCTCTGGCCTAAGATTTGGATTGTTCTTTAGTGTTCCTCCTTCGTAGAATAGGTAATAATCCAATGGAGTAAATACGCTATTTGAAGCTGGACGCTGAACCATCACATCATAGTGTGCATAGAAGTTTGCAACATCTGAAATCGCAAATGAAAATGCAAGACGAGGTGAGAAATTCACCTGTGGTACATAGTCAACAAATGAAGTCGATGGATCGAATTCAGGAGAGTTGATCGATACGTCAGGATTAACATACATTGGCTGTACAGTCTGACCACCGAAAATTTGAGGTCCTGTGCTCTCTGTACCACCTGATGTATACCAAGCATCACCATTTCTATATGCTACAACTTGTGGTTGCTCTATATTGGTTACATATACCTTAGAATCATCACCTACAGTAGATGGAGCTTCACCTCCAAATTGTGCATGATAATCAGCAGCAGAATAAACATCTTCTAAGACATACAGATCTTTAGCCACCTTCGTGTTTGCATCGAAACGATCCATACGAAGACCAAAACTAAAGTAGATATCGTCGATATTAAATTTATCTTCTACATAGAAAGCAAAGTAGTTCGGTGTAAATGCAGGAACATCAAATGTTCTCAGACCATTCTCATCTGTATTTGTGAAGAAGTCATCAAAAGTTGAGTTCTTCTTCTCACCTGTATAAGAATAACCATAATAATTCAAGATATTCTCAGTAGTAAGCTCTGAGGAAGAGAACATGTCTAATGACAATTGATCTGGACTAAATCCATGTACATTTACGAAATCACTTAATGGAATTCCGAATGACTCACGAATCTCTCTATAAAATGAGTTACCCAATAAATCAACTGTTGCTTTACCGTAAATAGGGATAAGCTCACCCGTTTGTTCAACGAGAGAATCTCCAACGATCATTGATGTATCTACACCTATGATGTTACGATTTACTTGTTGTTCAGCAATACGCCAAAGAGCGGTAGGATCTAAATCCCATCTTCTTGAAGTACGTTGCTCATACATAGCACCAAATTTGATGTTATGTCTGTTTGCAGAATTTTTTCTTGGAACAATCTCGAAAGATACATTCGCTTGAGCAGTTATACGATCACTCTCTGTTTTAGTGTAATTATTGTAAACAGCACCTGCATTGGTATGAAGACCATTGAAGATTTCTGTAAGTGTATTACTCTGGAAACCATTTCTGATCAAATATGCAGACTCGATAGATCCTTCTGGAATGTCTGCGTTATAATTTTCCAATACTGGATTAATTCCAGCTGGTGCATACCCTGTAAGCGTCTGAGAGAAACCTCTATGCTCTAGGAAGAATGGATAGTCCGCTGGATTTTCTCTATCAAATGGAAGACCTAGCGCATTATCAAAACTATAGTCAAAACGTCCAACATATCCGTAATCAAAGAATCTGTCTTCATGTCTTGAGTCATAAGTATATCTGTTAGAACGCTCAAAACCACCCTGAAGGATGTAAGTAATATTTTGAACAGCACTTTTTGTCTCTCCCTCTCCTGCAGATGTATAATCAGTCTTTCCAAGACGGTGTCTCAACCTAAAGTTTGCACGGTAATTTTGGAAATCAGAATAAGGGTTGTTGTGCGAGTTAAAAAGAATCCAACGACTATTACCATTATCATTTGATCCTGGTAGGAATCTTTCTTTGTTCTTTCTGAATGAACCTGACGCAGTAACGTCAATACCCTTTGAAACCTGCCAATCCAATTTTGCAGTGTAGAACATATCCTCTATTTCTGAATTAGGATTGTAATCCAATGCTTCGACTTCTTGGTCAGTCATTGTATTAGCAGTAGGACGAAGAATTCCTCCAATATTATCAACTGGATTTGCCTCAATCTCAGCAATTTTTGCGTCCGTTGCTTTGTAATAAACTCCCTGAGGAGGATTATTATCATCTTCATATCTATATTGACCCGAAATACGGAAACCAAGTATAGATTTATCATTCTTTTTGATAATTGGACCAGCTATACTTGCAGCAGCAAGGTTATAGTTATAATTATCAAAAGGAGAAGTTGTCTCTAAATCCACACTACCAGAATAATTACTCTGAGGTCCTTTTGTGATGATCGAGATGATACCACCTGTTACATCACCGTACTGAGCGGAAATACCACCAGTCAATACCTGAATCTGCTCATACTCCGATTGCGGAGGTAATGAACCACTCACGCGAATACCATCCACGTAATAATCGGTTGCATTAGAACGAGATCCCTTTACGTTGACATCACCATCAACAGATGCAACACCCGCTACAGTAGATACAATACTTCCAATGGATTTACCAGGAAGATTTGCAATCTCTTCAGCTGTTACCGTCTTACCTCCAGTTGTATTATCAACTTCGATTAGTGGCACTTTGTAGCCCACCACAACGAATTCGTCCATTATTTCTGAATCCGGGACAAGGGTTACATCAAGTTTAACAATTCTGTTTACATAAAGAACTACTCCCGTTGTTCTTGATGATGCAAAACCTACATAGGAAACCTCCACATCGTAAGTTCCGGGATCAAGATTGGGAATAGAATAATTCCCGTCAAAATCAGTCACGCCCCCAGTAATCTGGACACCGCCTCTTTTGACTAATACCGTAGCGCCGATAGCGCCTAACCCTGATTCATTCTCTGTCACCTTTCCCTGAAGGGTACCCTGGGCAGAAGCTCCAAAGGATCCTAGGAGAAGAAAAGACAGGGTTATGAGTAAATAACGTACCATACAGTCTTTTTTAATTAGTTACAATAATCTAATTCGAGTTTTTTTATTCACACAATATTAACCAAATGCCTCCGCTTTACAAAGAATATTAAGGTCTTGGAAGAAAGTTATGCTCAAAAAAATCTTTCGGATATAATGTCTTTTTTGATATATTATCTCGACAATACTCCTATAAACCAATTGCAAAATAGGTCTTAAGGGTTAAAATAATAAACTTAATCCATCTAAAATCAAGGCTTCTAAATAAACTAAAAACAACACATACAGCTATTTAACAATGATTTAAGCAAAAAAATACACACAAAACCGGATAGATTTTATTGAAGATTAATTAATAGGATGCACAAATACCTTATCCATTTATTACCTTGCTACTCAAATTTATCACGTGCCGTGACACTAACAAATAGAATCCAATGAGGTCATCTTTTTACATTTCAATTGCAATTTCATTATTATCCTTAGGTTTTCTCTTGTCTTGTAATGAGGAGGATACAGATACTCAAGAGGTCCTTAGTGGAAATTTCTATGTTAGATACCTTGAAAAAGGAAGTGTCGAACGAATAGAGGCGCACCTTTTTCTTGTGGATACCTCCAAAAACAAAACTCCTTTTGTATTGTCCGACGGTATTAAACAAGGAAAAGATAAAATGAACAGCAAATGGATCTCCGACAAACTACACAGATACCAAATTGAACAGGAAAGGTCATTTAGAAATTTTGTAGAATTTGAATTCAAAGACCTTAGTGGTACAAGTTTAAAGAATACTATTAAGATGTCTGGCATAAAAAGCTACACGCTTGATGAGCAAGTCAGCCTCAAAGATGGTTTTGAGCTGGATTTTTCTAAAGAACAACTACAAAGCAATGAAAAAATAAATATTCTTTTTAACAATGAAAAAGGAGAGACTAAAGTCATTAGTATAATCGGCCCACAAGATTCACTCTTACAAGTTGATCTTGTAAAACAAGGTTTGTCTGAAGGAAAATGGACGTACTATTTTGTAAAAAGAAGTGAATCAATTCAAGAAGGACCGAATATTTTATTGCATAATGCCTACGAATTCTACAGCACTGATAAACAAACTATTATAAATTAAAGACTCCAATGAATCTTTATTTCCTATGAAAAAGGAACGATTTAAAAGTTTTTCACTTTAATTCAGTAGTTATATTTGCTGAAGATTAGGAAATTAAGCCAACAACAAATATTTTTGCGAAAATTTATTCTTAGCTAAGCTCTTAAAAAATGCCCAAAGATAATAGTATCCGTTCCGTACTTATAATTGGCAGTGGTCCAATAATTATTGGCCAAGCCTGTGAATTTGATTATTCAGGTACACAAGCTTCTCGTTCTTTGATGGAGGAAGGTATAAAAGTGAGTTTGATAAACTCAAACCCTGCAACCATCATGACTGATCCAATGACAGCAGATAAGATTTACTTAAAACCTCTAACAGTGGAGAGTATTGAGGAAATCCTTATTGAACAACCTGATATCGATTCCGTCCTGCCAACAATGGGAGGACAGACCGCTCTAAATCTAGCTATTGAAGCTGGAGAAAGAGGTATTTGGGAAAAATATAACATCAAACTTATTGGTGTTGACCTAGATGCAATCGAACTCACTGAAAACAGAGAGGCTTTCAGAAACCACATCATTGATATAGGCTTATCGGTGGCTCCTTCTAAAATTGCAAACTCTTTCTTGGAAGGTAAAGAAGCAGCACAGGAGATTGGCTTCCCACTCGTGATAAGACCATCCTATACCCTTGGAGGTTCTGGTGGCGGATTTGTTCACAAAGCCGAAGAATTTGACAATGCGCTAAGACATGGTTTAAATATGTCTCCGACCCACGAAGTCTTGGTAGAAAAGGCAGTATTGGGATGGAAAGAATATGAGCTTGAACTTCTAAGAGACTCCAACGATAATGTAGTTATTATCTGTACAGTGGAGAACCTTGATCCAATGGGGATTCATACAGGAGACAGTATAACTGTTGCACCTGCGATGACTCTTTCAGATTCTGCATACCAAAGAATGCGTAATGAGGCTATACAATCTATGCGTTCACTTGGTAACTTTGCAGGTGGCTGTAATATTCAATTCTCTATCAATCCTGAAACGGAAGAGCTTATTGTAATTGAGATCAACCCAAGAGTTTCAAGATCTTCTGCACTAGCTTCTAAAGCTACTGGATATCCAATTGCAAAGATCGCTGCTAAACTAGCCATTGGGTATACACTTGATGAGTTGGACAACCAGATTACTGGTAATACATCTGCTTTCTTTGAACCTACATTAGATTATGTGATCGTGAAGATGCCTAGATGGAACTTCAGTAAGTTCTATGGTTCTGATCATACACTTGGTCTTCAGATGAAATCAGTAGGAGAGGTGATGGCTATTGGACGTAGCTTCAAAGAAGCCTTACAGAAAGCCTGTCAATCCTTAGAAAATAATAGAGCAGGCTTAGGAACGGATCAAAAAGAGTGGATCAAAACTGAAGAAATCCTAACGAGATTAGAAAAACCTTCAGATGATAGAATCTTCAGAGTGAAGGATGCACTTAGATTGGGAGTACCCTCTAAGACAATACATAAATTAACAAAAATAGATCCTTGGTTCATCAGACAAATCAAAGATTTGGTTGACCTTGAAGCAAAGATTTCTAGATACAACGTTCCTGAAGACCTAGATAAAGACTTTTTAGTAGAGCTTAAAAAAGCGGGGTACTCAGATAAACAAATCGCATGGAAGATGCGAATTGATGAACACCATATTACCAATCGCCGTCTAGCACTTGATATTAGAAGAACATATAAAATGGTGGATACCTGTGCCGCAGAATTTGCAGCTCAAACACCATACTTCTATTCAACATTTGACACGGAGAATGAAAGTATACCTTCAGATAAGAAGAAAATCATAGTACTTGGTTCAGGACCCAATAGAATTGGACAGGGGATCGAGTTTGATTACTGCTGTGTACATGGTATTAAAGCGATTAAAGAGGCAGGATATGAGGCCATCATGGTCAATTGTAATCCTGAAACTGTATCAACCGATTTTGACATTGCAGACAAACTCTACTTTGAGCCTATATTTTGGGAACACTTAGAGGAAATCATTGCACTTGAAAAACCGGAGGGCGTTATTGTCCAGCTTGGTGGGCAAACAGCCTTGAAACTAGCAGAAACACTTAGAGATAAGGGAATAAATATCATTGGTACTAGTTTCGAGTCTATGGACTTAGCAGAGGATAGAGGTGCATTCTCTGACCTTCTGAAAGAATTAGAAATACCTTACCCAGACTACGGCGCTGCCGTTGATGTTGACCAAGCCATTGAGATCGCAAACAAGGTTAGCTATCCTGTACTTGTAAGACCTTCTTACGTATTAGGTGGCCAGAGTATGCGTATTGTGATCAATGACGAAGAACTTGAAAGACATGTACTTTCTATTTATAAGCAACTACCTGGTAACAAGATTCTAATCGATCAATTCCTTGATAGAGCTAAAGAAGCAGAGATTGATGCAATCTGTGACGGTGAAGATGTGCATATCATGGGTATCATGGAGCATATTGAACCTGCAGGTGTACACTCTGGTGATAGTTCTGCAGTGCTACCTACATATAGCTTAAGTGTTGATGTGATCAATCAAATGGTTGAGTATGCTAAAAAACTAGCCTTATCACTTCAGATCAAAGGCTTGATTAATATACAATTCGCCATAAAGGGTGAGAAAGTATTTGTGATTGAAGCAAATCCAAGAGCGTCTAGAACAACGCCGTTTATAGCAAAAGCATATCAAGTTCCATACTTGAATATTGCTACAAAAGTTATGCTGGGTGCGAATACATTGAAAGATTTCACGATCACGCCTAAACCACAAGGATACGCAATTAAGGTTCCAGTATTCTCATTCGATAAATTCCCGAATGTTGATAAAAATCTAGGGCCTGAAATGAAATCCACAGGTGAAGCAATTCGATTCATAAAAGACCTTACTGATCCTTTCTTTAGAGATTTGGATAGTAAACGAAATATGTATTTAAGTAGATAAAATAAAAAAGGATGCTCTGGAGCATCCTTTTTTTTATACCGTTACAACAACTTTTCCGATGGTCTTCCCCGTTCGAAATAATCTTAGAGCATCCGGTAATTTATCGAATGAAAAGGTCTCCCCTACAGTTGGCTTTTCAAGCTCAAGCTCAGCCAATTCTTCCAATAGTTTATGCATCAAATCTGCACGCTCATAAAGGTAAATCAAATTGAAGCCTAAGATTCCTTTATTATATTGAATCATCTGTTGAGGATCTATCATTGGTCTACGTTTATACTTAAGGAAAAGATCAATAAAACGTGGCTTATCTCGATCACTCGCATAGTAGGCAGACCCATATACTACCATTCTTCCCTGTTCTGCAAGCGACTGATAACCTTCCTTAAGAACAGGCCCACCGATACATTCAAGAATTAAGTTTAGTGGACGATCATCAAGCACATCTTTTAGCTGAGGTCCAAAGTTTTTATTATCTCTGACAATGACCTGATCATATCCCTCATTTTTGCAATATTCTACCTTTGACTCACTACCAACTGTACCTATTGTATATGCCCCAAACTTCTTTGCAATACGATTTGCATAAGTACCTACACCGCCAGCAGCGGAGTGGACAAGTACATTCATACCCTCTTTTAGACCGCCTAAATCCAACAGAGCATAGTATGCAGTCAAAGACTGAACAAGATAAGCTGCACCTTCTGAATAAGTCCATGTGTCTGCCAGCGCTACCAAATATCTTTCATCAATATTTAGATGACTTGAATAAGCTCCAAACCTACAGATTCCCATCACACGATCGCCCGGCTTAAATTGAGAAGCACCTGCACCAACAGATTCAACAATCCCAGAATATTCAAGTCCTGGAATAAAAGGTCCTTTAGGAATGGCGGAATACAATTTCCAAACAGAAAAGACATCTGCAAAATTCAATCCTATTGCTTTCAAGCTAACTCTTACTTCACCCTGTCCTGGCTCCTCAAGCGTCTCCTTAGTAATTCGCAAGCTCTTCATAGACCCCGGATTAATTCTGTATACTTCTCTGCTTATACTTGTCATACAACTTGTTTGTAAAAATTAAATTAGCCATTCTAAATAGAATGGCTAATTTATTTAAATAATTATCTTTTTTCAAAGCACTTACGAATTACCTGATTTCTTTTTCTCTGAGATCTTTGAGCCTTTATTCATTCCCTCAAATCCTTTTTTACCTGATAGTTGAGAATTCTTTATTGGATCAGTATCATTCAATGCTGGATCCGGTAGTTCTTCTGTATAGCCCGCATCCATCTCAAGTGCATTGCGACTTGAGCCACAGGAAATCAAGCTTACAACTATAAAAAAACTAAGTACCCTGAATAATGATTTTTTCATTCGATAGTATTTTTCCTGAATATTCTTTGATCACAAGATAATAAACTCCCTTCGATAATACATCAGTATTGAAAGTAAGTCTTTGGACACCAGGCTTAAGAAATCCAGAAAAAAAATTCCGAACTAATTTACCTGATGCATCCACTAGCATAATAGTAAGCCCCAAACGCTCCCTCAGTTGCATGTCAGCACTAAAAGAATGTACAGCTGGATTCGGATAGACCGACAAGCTTGCCAAGTCTGAGACTTTATTCAAACTGCTAAGCGTGCTAACCGTGATAAAGTCCTCTTTGAAAACCTGTGACTCTCCAAAAGCATTTGACACAGACAATTCGACTGAGTATATACCCGGTTCTTTAAATACAACGACGGGGTTCTGGATGTTGTGGTATTGCTCATCAGCACCTTCAATAATCCATTCCCAATAGTCAACCTCTGAAAGACTCACACCTTGAAAAATAACATTTTCATCTACGGTAACACTTGAGCTTGTTACCTGAATATCGGCTTCTGGCAAAACACCGACTTGTACAAAATCATATTTTGTAACCTGCTGAGTTCCAAAAGCATTTGACACAGACAATGTAACATCATAATTCCCCGGGCTTAAATACTCTACGACTGGATTGGGGTCAGTAGAAAACGATGGATTACCATTGGGAAATGACCAATATCTATTTTCAACAGCAGATGAGGGTTCATCCGAAAAACTAACCGACAAGGGACCTACACCAAATGTATTACTTGCAATAAAATCCGACAAAGGAGCATTGCCATTATTACCTATACTCACCTCCCCAATAAAATTTCCAAACTTCATATTTTTACCATAGCATCCAAAAACCCAAACCGTAGGGTCGTCAGTTTCAAATTGCATTACAGTAGAGGTATAATCACCCCACCGTTGATTCAAATTATTGGATATTGATATTGGTGATTCACCACTTTTTATAAGGATTGAATTGGTGGAATTCATGTACTTATCAATCTTAAATGCTCTAATTTCTGGATACAGAGATTGACCAGAACGAAGACAGGATATCAAGACTGAAAATTGATTGTTTTCTGTTTCAAAGGCTGAGATAGATGGATAAGCATAATCAAAACCTAGCAGTCCATAATCAATTGAGTAACTTTCATAATCATTGAGATCGAATTTAGTATATCGAATTCCTGCATAGCCATTTCCAAAATCAGTGGCATGTACAAAATGTAGTTTCTCGTCGGCATAAAACCCATCCCTAAGTCGAACTCCACCAGTAAATAATTTCTTATCCGATCCATTCTGAGAAGCCTCTACTGGAGCAGCATAACTCATTGTAGGTATAGAAAACACTTCCAATACTTGCTCGGCAGAAAGTTGGTCCGTAATCCTATACAACAAGAATGAGTTTCCTCCAGCGGGATTTGTACTTATCAAATATAAACCTGAACTATAATTTTCCGCTACCCCCGAAGACATTGGCTTTATGGTAAAAGATCCAACTCCCATGCCATCTGAAATATTTTCAAATATCTCCCAAGAAGCTTCTTCACCAGCATAAAGTGCAGTCTTATCCAACTGAATTACTACAGATTGTGTAAACTGAGCACTACTCGTGAACATGTTTCCACTTATAAAAATATCCTCTGCAGAGACCCCAACGTTAGGATAGTCAAACCAAGCATCCGCCTCTATATCTGATGCGAGGATTGTGGTTGTGTTCCAACCGTCCAATGGATTGCCAGACGCTGATACAGAAACAACAACCCTGTTTGATTGTGGTGAATTAGAATATAGACATACAATAATAAATCTGTCCGCCTCAACGTCATAGATAATCCTAGGGTCAAAGAAGAAATATCCTAAATCAAGAAAACTATAAAATTGCCCTAAGGACTGACTATTCAAAAACACTACACCACCAGAATTGTAAAAACTAATGGAAGAATTTGTAAGACTAACAATATAGCCATCATTAGAAATTGCCATCGCATTATCCGAAGGATACCAACTATTATATGCGTTGCCTTCAAACCCATTGACAAGGGCTATACCCCCATCAGCATCGGATTCTACAAGATTGAATGGGTCGAATTTAGTATTAAGTTTACTAGACCTAAGCTTATCGATCTCAGCATCAAGTTCAAGCTTATCTTGAATACTTGCTTGGCCTTGTTCTATGGCTACAAGGCTCAAGTCAAAATCCTTGCTCGAACTTAAGTCTATATCATGGAATATTGGAAAAAGTGGATTAGACTTACTAACAGGCTGAATGCTATTAATCTTATGTTCCTTATGAAGTGTTTCTTCCGATTTAATTTCCACAAGGTCTTCCTGTGCAGATACGGTAAAAATCGGAAACATTATGAGTGCAAAAAGCAGCAAAAAGCAGGTGTAGTTTTTCATTTTGGTTTCTTGTTTGGTTTGTCAAGAGACAAGAGTTTCCAAACAAGTAGTACAGGTCTATCAAATTGCCTTATAATTGACAATAAATCAATCTGTTGTTAGCAAGACATCTACATTTTGCAATTCATTTTGCCAATAAAAAAAGGGCGATTAATATTTAATCGCCCTTTTTATTATTTCGCTATGCTTTCTGTCAGTCGAAGGGTAAAGTCCCTAAAGCCCCAAAGGCTATCCTTCCTACTAAACTGTTCAAATCCTATTACATAATCTCCTACTTGGTCAAAGCGCACAGAAGTTTGCAAAGGAATAGTAAGCTTGCAGGTTTCAGCATTACATTTACCATACCAACGACCTGTCTTTTCTGCCATTTCAAAGGACAAGACTTGATCTATGCGCTTGGCATCAGGATATATTGTGGATATAGTGCTATATAAATTCTGGTATGGGAAACGAGCATTATGACCGATATCCACCATCAAATCGTATTGTTTAGAGGTGTCCTGTATGGAGAATGCAAAATTCAGAGAATCACCATAAGCCCATACCTCATTTTCGAAACCTACAGTCTCTTCAAAAACAATTTTCGGACCACAAGAAAAAAGTATCAAACAAAAAGCACCAAAAAATAATCTTTTAATTGCCTTCATACTAGTTGAATATATCCTTCATTCTGCCTAAGAAACCCTTTGACTGATTATCCGGATTAGGATTAAAGTTATCAGAGTCCCTCATTGTTTGAAGCATTTTGCGCTCCTCTGAAGACAACTTCTTAGGAGTCCAAACATTTACATGAATCAGTAAATCACCCCTTCCGTAAGCTTGCACCTCAGGCAGACCCTTTCCTTTCAAACGGAAAATCTTACCTGCTTGTGTACCTTCAGGAATTTTAATCTTCACACGGCCATCAAGTGTAGGTACTTCTATAGATGCGCCAAGCGCTAAATCAGCAAAGTTTACATACAAATCATAGATTAAAGATTGACCATCTCTTTCAAAATGCTCATGTTCCTTCTCCGTCACTACAACTAAAAGATCACCATTTGGGCCACCAAATCTTCCTGCAGATCCTTTACCTCTAAAAGTAATCTGCATACCCTCTGAAACACCTGCTGGGATATCAAGCTCTAATGTCTCTTCGCTAAAGATGACACCTTCACCTCTACAAGAACCACATTTTGCTGTTACTATCTCACCTCTTCCATTACAGGTCGGACAAGTCACAGTAGTTTGCATCTGACCAAACATCGTCGATCGGATTTGATTGACAGCACCTCGACCACCACAAGTAGTACAGGTAGTTACTGAGTTTGCATCTTTCGCCCCTGATCCGTTACAGGTTGTACAAGCATTATGCTTCTTTACCTTCACTTTTTTCTTAACTCCAGCAGCGATCTCTTCAAGGCTTAGACTAACTTTTATACGAAGATTCTTTCCTCGCTCACCGCGGCTTCTAGCACGACCGCCGCCGCCACCGCCAAAGAATGATGAAAATGGATCTCCTCCACCGCTACCACCACCGCCGAATATATCTCCGAAATGAGAGAAAATATCGTCCATGGTCATTCCAGCACCACCAGCACCTCCAAATCCTGCGTTTGGATCAACACCTGCATGACCATAACGATCATAACGAGCCTTTTTCTCTGCATTACTCAGTATTTCATAAGCCTCGGCAGCCTCCTTAAAATTCTCCTCCGCTTCCTTGTTATCAGGATTCTTATCGGGGTGAAATTTAATCGCTTTTTTTCTATATGCTTTCTTGATTGTCGACTCGTCTGCTGATTTGTCAACCCCCAATACATCGTAATAATCTCTCTTTGCCATTATCTAAATATTATGATTATTCGCCAACCACTACTTTGGCATAACGGATAATCTGATCATTAAGGGTATAACCAAACTCAATCGTATCTATTACCTTTCCTTTTAGGTCAGGAGTAGGAGCGGGAATTTTTGTAATTGCTTCATGTAGTTCTGAATCAAAAACTTCACCAGTTGATTTCATCATCTCAAGGCCTTTTGCTTGAAGCGCTTTGAATAATTTATCGTAAACGAGCTGAACGCCTTCACTAAAAGATTCGTCATTACTATCTTTAGCCGCATTTTGTCTAGCACGCTCAAAATCGTCTAAGACAGGGATAATAGACATCATAACATCCTTAGATGCAGTCCTTCTAATTTCAAGCGTTTCTTTTGCAGTACGCTTCTTATAGTTTTCAAAGTCAGAAAACAACCTAAGGTATTTATCCTTTATCTGCTGAACTTCATTGTTTGCACTATCAGCACTAGTCTGCTGTTCCTCGGATTTAGTATCTGTCGCCGTATCCTCTACATTGATGTTTTCATCCATCACTTCCTCGTTCTGCTTACTATCTTTTTTAGCCATTCTTTTTATCAGATTTTACATTCAAGCACAAAAGTACAAATTACCTGCCAAACCTACTATTTTGACAAATTGTCAGTTACTGACATGCGTATTAAGAAAAGAATCTATTTCATCCACAGAAGGATTGGTTAAAGCAATAGTGCCTTCGGGGCTAATCAGAAATTTCTGAGGCACTTCATTTATTCCCCACACATCTGAAATTGGGCCATTAAAAAAACGAAGGCTTGTTGCCTTATCAAAGATATGATAAGGCCAACTTAGACCATCCTTACGAATAGCATGCTTTAGTGCTGTTTCATCTTTATCTATAGCCACAGATACAATATCAAAGCCAGAGGCATTATTGAACGACTTTCCATTAAATTTTCTAAATAAATTGACTAGACTGGGATTTTCTCTCCTACAAGGTGCACACCATGAGCCCCAAAAATCTACCAATACATATCTGCCCTTTAGCTGCTGAAGATCGAAAGCATTTCCATTCAATAATTCAGCGACTAAGTCAGGCGCCTTTTCTCCCTGATCTACATCCGGCTGAAAATAATAGGACCGTCCCAATATTAGTAATGCTATAAAAACTAAAGAGATAAGAGACCCTTTACTTTGCTTTTTCATATTTGATTGCATTTAATTGCCTATTTGTAGTTATTTTCACGCTGCAAATTAAAAGAAAACTGTCCTGCTTTATATTTTATTTGATAGCAGGATCTAAAAATAAGACAAATGCTTAGAATAGTACCTGAAGAAACAAAAACTAAAGACTTACATCAGTTTTTAGTAGGATCTATTGCTCCAAGACCTATTGCTTTTGTGAGTACAGTAGATGAGGAGGGAAATCCAAACCTTGCACCTTACTCGTTCTTCAATGCATTCAGCTCAAATCCACCAATTCTCGTTTTCTCCTCAAATAGAAGAGTTTTAAATAACACAACAAAAGATACCTTATCCAATGTCATGAACACAAAGGAGGTCGTTATTAATGTTGTCAATCACGACATAGTGCGACAGATGGCTGTAACATCGGTAGAATTTCCTTCTAATATCAATGAGTTTGAGAAGGCTGGTTTGAATACAATTCCATCTGAAAAAGTAAGGCCTTTTCGCGTTAAGGAAAGTCCGGTCCAAATGGAGTGTAAAGTCAAGGAAATCATAACCCTTGGAGATCATGGAGGAGCGGGACACCTAATCCTTTGTGAAGTGGTACTGATGCATATTGCTGAGCATGTTGTAGATGAAAACAATAGGATCAATCCCCACAAACTTGATCTGATGGGAAGACTTGGAAGGGCCTACTATGTGAGAGCGAGTGGAGATGCTATACAAACTATTGTTCAAAGTGTGACAGAAATAACTATCGGCTTTGACAAACTACCTGCTAAAATACAGACGAGTACTGTACTTAGAGGAAATGAACTCGGCATGCTTGCAGGGATAAAAACTATTCCATCACAAGAAGCTATTGAAACTGCCAAATCTGACCCATCTGTCAAGAAATTAATAGACGGAACAAATCATACAGAAGCGATACATACCTATATAGCTGAATTGCTTAAGGATCCAAAAAACAACCTTGAAAAAGCGGCAGCTATTGCTTGGATTTAGGTCTTTCGAGTAAATACTTTAAATGTGTAGGCGTATTCATTTTTTTCGTCAGGCGAATGGTGTTCAGAGGATACCTGATCCCATTCCTCTGACTTGATCTCAGGAAAAAACACATCTCCTGGTACATCTAAATCAACTTCTGTCAAATACAACTTATCCCAAAGGTGTACGGTCTGATCATAGATCAAACCTCCTCCAATAATAAACAACTCTTCTTCACCATTTGCCTTAGCTGCTTCAATACCCTCTTCTATCGAATTGAACACCAAAATATTCGAAGCCATAAAATATGGATTACGAGTGATCACAATATTAGTTCGCTTTGGCAAGGGGCGACCTATTGACTCAAAGCATTTCCTTCCCATGAGAATATTGTGCCCCAATGTGGTCTTTTTGAAATATTTGAAATCTGATGGCAAATACCAAGGGATGCCATTATCCTTTCCGATTACATTTCCTTTGGAAACCGCAACAATTGCACTAATTCTCATCTGTAGCTTCTGTTTCTTTAATTAATATACTGTTAATTATTCTTTCTTCGACCCACTTCTTTTGCTTAGAGATTTCCCCATTTGTATACTTCTCCATTATTAAACCAGCAATGGGTGCAGCAAAAGTTCCACCTCCTCCTGCATTTTCAACATATACAGCCACAGCAATTTTTGGACGTTCAGTTGGGGAAAAGCCAATAAAGGTAGAATGATCCTCCCCAAACTTATTTTGAACAGTACCAGTTTTTCCCGCAATCGGAGTGAAATTATTTTGTGCCTGCCTACCAGTTCCTGCCTGAACAACTAACTTCATACCATCCACCACATGCTCAAAATGTTGTTTATCTATAGAAGACTGGAATACAGCTATACTGTCTTTAGGAAAATCTAAACTTGTATTTTCAAAACGTTTTACAAGATGTGGAGTTTTGTAATAGCCCCTATTCCCCAGCAGACAGGACATATTTGCCATCTGTAGTGTAGTTAATAAAAGTTCTCCTTGGCCAATACCTAAAGAGATAATAAAGGTAGAATACCATTTATTTTTTCCATAGATCTTATTGTAGAAAGCTGCATTCGGCACCTTGCCGTCCTCTTCGCCGGGAAGATCTACACCCAACTCTTGACCTAAGCCAAATTCTCTCATATATGTGTAGAATTTGTCTAGGTTGGCTTCGTCATTACTAGATCCTCCTTTATCGATTATCTTCTGGAAGGTATGCCAGAAATAAGTATTACAAGAAAATTGGATCGCACGCCCTATATTATGAGTAGGAGGGTGATTTCTACATTTACCTACAAAATTGTTGTAAGAATAATAGCCTGGGCAAGGTATGTATTGATCATGGGATATTACGCCTTCCTGCATCCCAACAAGACCTACTAACATTTTATGTGTAGAACCTGGTGGATATTGCGCGGACAATGACCTATTGAAGAATAGATTATTCGGATTTTTATTGAGCTTTTGGAAGTTCTTACCCCGCTCCTTAGAAATTGTTAAAAGGCCTGGATCATAAGAGGGCGATGAAAGCATGCACAGGATTTCTCCAGTTTCTGGTTCTATAGCTACAACAGCACCTTTCTTGCCATTCATAAGAGTTTCCGCATATGCCTGCAATTCAAGGTCAATAGAAGTATGAATATCAGCACCTGATATCGGGTCATAATTCATTGCTCCTTCCTTATAATCTCCTACTTCCCTTCCGAGTCTATCCTTGAATACCACACGCTGCCCTTTTTCACCTTTTAGGTAAGGTTCATAGGTAGACTCTAATCCATCACTTCCTATATAATCCCCTGACTCATATATCCTAATACCTTCTTCATCAAAATTATCATCTGCATCCACCTCTGCTCGATTGACTTCTCTTATATATCCTAATATATGAGCAGCTGAACTATGCGGATATCCTCTAACATTCCTTCTTTGTATCGAAAAACCTGGAAATTCATGCAAACTTTCTTTTAGTGCTGTGATTTGAGCGGAAGAAATCGTGCTCAAGAAAGTAAAAGGAATTCTCTTGCTAAACCGTTCATTTCTAAAATCAATATCCATTCGCTTCTCAAACTCTGCTCTACTAATTCCTAAAAATTCGCAAAACCGGAGCGTATCCATAGTGGGCTCAAGAAAGTTGTAGGTTACCTTGATATCATATACTTGTTCATTGACAACCATCAACTCCCCATTTCTATCGTAAATCAAACCCCGAGCAGGATAGATCTCTATATTATCTGTAACCGTAGAAACTGCTCTATTTGGGATAGACTCATCCAAAACCTGCAAGTAGAAAGCATTCACTATTAGAACTACAGCGAATACAAAGAATATGATTTGGATGACTATGCTACGATTATTGGTCACTTCTATTCTATTTTTTAGTCTTGTGGATCAAAAATAATCTGGAAGAATGCAACCAACATGAACGAAACAATCATCGAACCGATGGTATTTAAAAGTATAGGTACAATGTATACTGGAGCAAAGAACTGCAGCGAAAAATAAAATACATGATGTAGAAATAACATTATTGCGGAATACTGTAAAAACCATCGTATTGAATATCGTTTAGCATTTGGACTATAGGAGACATTATAACCTCCTCTTGGCTCTAAAAAATTCAACACAAAGGAGCGCGTATAAGCAACAAAAACTGCTGCGCCAGCATGCATCCCAAAAGAGGAATACAAATAATCTATCATAAGCCCCATTGTAAAACCTAAAGCCGTAACTAAAGGAACTGGGGTTTTAATCGGCAATAAGATTATGAATAAAGGATAGATCATTGGATGGACATAGCTTAGAACGCCTCTTTCAAATTCAATATTTTGGATAACTAGCACCTGTGCAATGAACAGACCTATAAACCTAAATATATGAGGAAGTGTATTGCTATTCATTTTCAATAATTATTAACAAGCTATCAAGTTCTTCAGCCTGCTGATCTTCCAGCACGTAGACAACCTCCAAGTTATTCATATCATTGAATAACTGAACCTGTATTGTATAAGAGTTTGAACCCTGGCTTAGGGAAATATCTTGTACTTTCCCCACATCTAATCCTACAGGAAAGTGCCTTGAATAGCCAGATGTTTGGATAGTATCTCCGACCTCCACATCCGCATGCTTGGGTATATCCTCTAAAAAAACAACAGATGGATCTAAGCCAGTCCATTTTAGATTTCCAAAAAATGCTGCATGTTTGATCGTGCAGGAGACTTGAGATTGTCTATGTAATATTGACATTACCGTAGAAAAATTATTAGATACATCTCGAACTACACCAATTATACCATCATCAGTAACTACGCCCATACGAGGATATACACCTTGATTTGAGCCTTTATTGATTGTTATAAAATTATTACTTTTAATTGTACTATTTTGAATAACTCGAGCTGCTTTATATGAAAAGCTTGTATCCACAGCAAGTGTATCAGTCAATTCAATTTCTTCGAGCAATGAAATCAAATACAAATTTTGAGTCCTTAAATCACGGACAACGGTTGCTAGAGAGTCTAGCTCTTTATGTGCACCGTATATCTCGCCAACTCTGTGCGTAAATGAATTAACTCTTCCGTTAAGATTACCGGAAGAGTTAAGAAAAATCTCTTTTTGAGAATCGTTGTAGTTGACCAACATGAATATGCATATACCTTCTAGGAGTAAGAAAAGTACGAAACTCCCATATCTAAGCAGATAAAGTATAAGGTTACGCATAGCTAGTAAATATTATTCTCTTTCTTGAAATCCGTTTGTCAGTTATTTCTGCGATCGATCAAGAAGGTGAATCGATCTGTATTTTTAAGGGCAATCCCCGTACCTCGAACTACAGCTCTTAATGGGTCTTCTGCGACATGAACTGGTAATTTTGTCTTAGAAGAAATTCGCTTATCAAGTCCACGCAATAATGCACCTCCACCAGTCAGATACAAGCCAGTTTGATAAATATCGGACGCCAACTCAGGAGGAGTGGCTTCTAAAGCCTTCATAATCGCATCCTCTACCTTGGAAATTGACTTATCCAATGACTCTGCAACTTCTTTAAATGTTACATAAATCTGTTTAGGAATTCCTGTCATAAGATCCCTGCCATTGACAGCAAGATCTTCTGGCGGTGATTCTAACTCAGTCAATGCCGAACCTACTTTTATTTTGATTTGTTCAGCAGTACGTTCACCGATCAATAGATTATGCTGCTTCTTAAGATAATTCATTATGTCGAGTGTAAACTCATCCCCTGCAATTCTGATGGACTGATCACATACTATTCCAGAAAGGGCAATTACAGCAATTTCTGTAGTACCTCCGCCTATATCAATTATCATATTCCCGACTGGCTCCTCAACATCAAGACCTATACCTAATGCTGCTGCCATAGGCTCATAAATAAGATAGGTTTCTTTAGAATCTACATGATCAGCAGAATCAAATACAGCTCTTTTTTCTACCTCTGTAATACCAGAGGGGATGCAGATAACCATCTTCATGTGCGAGAAGAAACTTCTTCTAGCTGTTATCATATTGATGAAACCTTTGATCATCTTTTCTGCTGCATCAAAATCTGCAATAACACCATCTTTAAGTGGGCGTACTGTCTCTATATTACCATGGGTTTTTTCATGCATAAGCATAGCACGTTGACCCACCGCTACTGTCTCTCTTGTTCTTCTATTGAGTGCAATAATCGATGGTTGATCGATAAGCACTTCACCATCTTGGATTACAAGCGTATTCGCTGTACCCAGATCAATGGCTATTTCCTGTGAAAAAAATTTGAATAATTTCATTAATTACCTTGGTAGTTCTCGGAATTTTTAAATAATTAGGATGTATTATTCTTTAATAACATCTATTAAATCCGTTAACACTAAACATACGAAAGAAATAGGAAAAAATTAAAATATAGTAAGTAAATAAAAGGATTCTAGAACGACACTACTATTAGTTTTCCGAATCATCGCCGACAATAACAATATCGAAGTCCTTTGCATTTAAATATTTATTTGCTACTTCTCTTAAATCTTCTGCCTGTATTTGGTTAACTCTTTTTATCAACTTTTCAAATAAACTAAAATCCAAACCATCTGATAAATAAGATTTAGCAACCTCACCTGCATTGAACGGTCCATCCAACATTGAAAGGAAACCTCCCATCAAATAGTTTTTTAACATCAACAATTCTTGCTCACTAACTAGTTCAGTCTTAAGAATATTCATTTCTTTATTGATCTCGTCAACAACTTGGTTTACATTCTCACTGCTAGCCTCAGAACCCACATAAAAATAGCCATCGTGCTTAAAAGTATCTAGAGAAGAATAAATGTTGTAGGTCAATCCCTTTTCCTCTCGTATATTCATCATCAGCCTTGATCCAAAATACCCCCCGAATAGATTATTGAGAACATACATGTCATTATAATCCTTGTGCTCTTTTGAAAAAAGCCGGTACCCCATTCTAAGCGAAGCTTGTACATCTGATTTCACAGGAACAACTAAACGAGAAGGACTTGAATATACCTCAGGTAATAGGACCTTAGAATTTGGCCCAGATTTCATTTTTCCAGCTATAAATTCCTCTACAAGATCAATCTCCTCCTGACCTACTTTCCCAGTCAAAAATATCTGACAATTTCCACTAACATAAAATTGTTGATAGTGGCTTAGTAAATCTGCCCTAGTTATGTTATCAAACAACTGGGCAGTGCTGTTATATCCATAAGGATGTTCTTTCCCGTATATTTGTTCAGTCAATGTGCGGTAAGAAAGTACATCCGTACGCTCAAGATCAACTTTTAATTTTTGTTTTGAATTTTGCTTCCATCCATCGAGTTCTTTTTCTGGAAAAACAGGATCAAATAGCACCTCTGAAAGGATAGGCAGAATTTCTTTAAAATAACGCTTCAGACAATAAAAACCTATGGTATTATCATCGAGATTAAAGGTACTCTCAATATAGGTTCCAAAGAAATCAACACGTTCCGATATTTCATGATTACTCATTGTCGAAGTACCCTCCTTAAGCATCTCCTGAGTGGCTCTTGAAGCAACATTTTTTAATTCTACTGGTCTTCCAGCATTGAAAACGACTTCAAGCTTAAGCACATCTTGTGTACCTGAGTTAAGGCAATGAACTTTGATCCCGTTTGATAATTCAACTGTTTTAACATTAGGTATGATAATCTCACTGATATTCTTAATCTCTGGCACTCTACTTCTATCCACGCTGCTTTATTTTGGCCTTAAACAATCATTTAAAGCTTATTTTTGTTGAGATATTTCAACAAAAAGACTATTTCTTTGTAATTAAATCACAAATTTAGAACAAATACCCTTTAATGTTTTGTTTATCCACAAAATGTTGGGAAAAATAAGTACTCAAATCAAAGCTTTAGCTTAAGTTTGTATTTTAGCTATTTCTGCTGAGATCACAATTAAAATAAACCAAAATGAGATTTAGCGTATCTTCTTCAGATCTACTTAAAAAATTACAAGTAACAGGAGGAGCCATTGGTTCAAACCCGGTTTTGCCAATACTTGAAGATTTTTTATTTACGATTAAGGGAAATCAACTGATCATAACAGCTACTGATCTTGAAACAGCCATAACTACCCAAATGGATGTTGAGGCTGATAAAGACGGTTCAGTTGCCGTACCAGCCAAAATACTATTAGAGACATTAAAAGCCCTTCCGCAGCAACCTATTACTGTTGAAGTAGATGAAAGTAATTTTAACATAGAAATTACCTCTTCTTACGGTAAATACAAACTTGCTGGTGAAAATGGAGAGGAATTTCCAACAATTCCAGAAGCAGAAGGACCTGCAGCTTTATCTATTCCAGGGCACAAACTAACCCAAGGTATAAACAAAACAATTTTTGCGACTAGTAATGATGAACTACGTCCAGCAATGACTGGTGTTTATTTTCAGTTAGAAAATAATGAATTGACGCTTGTTGCTACTGATGCGCACAAATTGGTGAAATACACGTTTAAAGAACTTGACATCACCTCTGGGTCATCTTTTATTGTTCCCAAAAAAGCCCTAAATCTACTAAAGGGAATTGTAGGTAATTCCGATTTAATAGAACTTAAATACAATGGGTCAAATGTTTTCTTTGAATCAGAGCACACCAAATTAAGCTGTCGTCTGATCGATGAGAATTATCCAAACTACAGGGCGGTGATCCCACAAAATAATCCGAACAACCTACATGCTAATCGTCAGGATCTACAGAATTCCTTGAAACGGATAGCAATCTATGCTAATAAAACAACAAACCAAGTAGTTCTAAACATCAATAATGATGATATGAACATATCAGCTCAGGATCTCGATTTTTCTAATGAGGCATCTGAGAAACTTAGTTGTTCTTACGAGGGAGATCCACTTACTATAGGCTTCAACGCAAAATTCCTAATAGAAATGCTAGGAGTGCTTGAAACCGATGAAATTAAAATGGAATTATCTTCTCCAACAACTGCAGGAATATTACTTCCGGCTGAAGAACTCGAAGACGAAAGTATACTTATGCTTGTCATGCCTGTCATGTTAAGTGTTTGATAACAAATTAAAAAAAGGGAAAGCTAGTCTTTCCCTTTTTTTATTGCATTTGTCACAAATCATACCATACAAAACAACGTTCTGATCATCAACATTTAACAAAGTGTTATCATACTTTATTTGCTATTTTTTAACAATTAGATCTTATATTTTTGTGTTTCGTACAATACCAATTAACGTCTCAATGTTTTAGAATAAGTATCCAAAATCATTGAACGTATGAAAAACCCTTTTGCAATTTTAATCTGTATCGGAACACTATTCCTTTTTTCTTGCTCCAACAAGGATATAGAATGCCTAGATAACAAGGAAGTTGTCATCAAATCCATCACTCCATCAGCTAGAATCTGTCAAACATCTGAAATGAATTTCAGAGTGGAACACAAGTGGGACACTTCAGAATTTCTAATTATGTCAGAATGTGAAGCTAAAATTCATATTGAAGACCTTGAAGCATCTTGGAGTCTAATCCTAGATGAACACAGAACGAATTCAACAATTAGTGAACAAGACAGTCTATATTATGATTTCTTATCGAACAATCCACCAAAATTTACGATTTCCGATGACGGTAATTGATTGTAAGACTAAGGACACTTGTATAAAAATTATTGTTCACTTAACCAATTTGTAATATACATCTCAATATTTAATCCCTAATAACTATTAATTTAGTAATCCCTTTTAGAACAATAAACAAAAACCCCAAACCCCGTTTAAAATGAAAACAATCAATTTTTTACCGCTTTTGCTTTGTATAAGCTTCGCGTGTAACAAAGAAGAGATCCATTGCTTAGACACTAAAGAAGTCGTCATTGAATCCATTAATCCTTCCATTTCGATTTGTAGCACCACTGACAATGATTTTCATGTGGTCAATAAGTGGGACACAACCTATTCAAGCATAATATCGGAATGTGATGCAAAAATACAACTAGGCCTCTTAGAAGAAGCCTGGGGGGATTTAGTTATTCATTACGAAGCTCTGGGAATCCAAAGCACAAAAGACAGTATTTATGCTGACTTTATAAAAAATAATCCGGCGAGTTATAGAATCCTAGACTCCGGATTTTAAAACTTTAAAAACTCAAATCACTTAAATTGATTTGAGTTTTTTTTTGGGATTTTTATTAATATTAAAAATGAAAATCAAGTTATTTATAATCCTCCTTATCTTAAGTTGTTCCTTTGCTTGTAAAAAGAAGCAAGATCAGAATACCAAAGACGCACCGATAAGACAGTTACTTCAGGAAAACACACCAGTAAGCACAGTTAAATCTTGGCAGTATTTTATGGACAATAATCATTTTGACCAAGCAAAAGACATTGCAAACGAGGAAGCAAAGGTATTTCTAAATGAAGTCAAACATTTTGTGCTTAACACTCCAGAAGATACGATCAAAAGTAAGAGTCAATTTCTAAAATTAAAGTGCACCGAAGCTGCAGAGACAGCAATATGTTTTACGACCATTAAAGATCTAAGCTTTGATGAAACATATCTTGATACATTCCATCTAGTATATAAAGACTCAAAATGGCTTATAGCCTTAGATGAATCATCTAAATAATTTAGGTGTCTCCAATAATGTTTAACTTGTGCAAAAAAGTAACAGATGGAGATTGGTCTTTTCTTCGGTTCATTTAATCCAATACATATTGGACACCTTATTATCGCTAATAGCATTTTGGAAAATCAAAAGTTAGATGAAGTATGGTTTGTAGTAAGTCCGCATAGCCCTTTCAAGAAAAAAGCCTCATTAGCACCAGATTACGACAGGTTACATTTGGTCAACCTAGCCATTGAAAACAATCCTAGATTAAGATCTTCGAATATTGAATTTGCACTTCCAAAGCCCTCCTATACATCGGATACACTTATCTTCCTTAGAGAAAAATTTCCTGATCACAATTTTTCATTGATCATGGGTTCTGATAATATCAAAAGCTTCCATAAATGGAAAAATGCAGAATTTCTTGCAAAGGAATACCCTATTATAGTTTATCAAAGACCTGAAACAGAAGTTGTACCTACAGAACTTGAGCACACAAATTTAAACATCAACAAAGGTCCTCTTCTAAATATTTCAGCCTCCTTTTTAAGAGGAGAAATTAAAGCAGGAAGATCTATTCGATATATGGTGCCGGAACCTGTATTTAAATACCTATTGGATAGTACCCTATATAAATAGATTTAAAGCGACTACCTAGAACAATAGACTATCGAATATTACTTTAGTATTAGGTAAATCAATAAAAGTATGAAGCGACTATTTTACATATTCCCATTGCTAGTAATTTCTATTTCTTTATTCGCACAGGACTCAGAATTGAGAATTGGCGAATGGAAAGCAATGGTACCCTATAATGTTGGTGTATCAATTACTCAAGACAGTGAAAATGTTTTCATAGGATCAAACATTGGACTTATGATAATAGACAAGTCCAACAAGTCAAAAACTAGATTGAGTAGAGTAGATGGCCTCAGTGACATTAATATTCAGCATAGCATCTATGATGAGCAAACTGAAAACCTTGTTCTTATTTATGAATCGCTCATAATTGACATGATTGGCCCAGAAGGTATTCGTGCTAACCTTGACCTTAAAAACTTCAATTTCACACAAGGTGTCAAAATTGTTAATGCTGTTAGCTTAGATGGGGCAGGTGGGGTTTTGATCGCTGGTAACTTCGGGCTTACACGATTTGATATTGCAAATGAAGAATTCTCGTTTACCGCAAGGAAGTTAGGCATAAATATATATAGTGCTTGTACTTTCAATAGTCAGATCTACATTGCAACTAATGAGGGTATATTCTTTTCTCCTGAAGACAATCCTAACATAGACAATATTGATACATGGACCTTTCTCGATAGTGATGAACTGCCTGCTGCCTATGAATCATATGCCCTTAACAGCCATGCAGGGAAGCTTTACCTAGGAATCAATAAAGCAGTATACAGCTATGATGAAAACACCTTTGAAAAAGAGTTAGAGGACGAAAGCTTTCTGCCTATTTATATCAACAGTGCTTATGACAAACTAATTGTAGCTTATGGATGCGCTGATCAATTCTGTCAAGCACCACTATATCTCCAAACAGACACAGAATCCTTTAGAGATATTAAGATGGGGTCTGAAACTTGTTTTGGTCAGAACAGAAATGCTATAGCTGATGCAGCTGGAAATATTTGGCTGAGTGATAATTTTAGACCGCTTCGATACCTTGAACCCGATATAGATGGAAACTATTCCTGTAAATTCATTTTTTCAAATGATATATTGGACAAGGGAGTATTTGATCTTGAACTCAACGGAGAAGAAATATGGATTGCACCAGGAGGATATGGAGTAAACTATGATTATCTATTCAACTTTAGTGGACTACTAGGCTATGTAGATGGTACTTGGGGACAATATTTCTCCAATAGATATGATAATCTAGATGGATTGGCAGACATAAGTTCAGTGGAAGTGCATCCCATAACGAATGATATATATTTTGGATCATATTTAGATGGATTAGTACATTTTGATCGCCAAGCAGACGAGATGAACATATTCAATGATGCTAATTCAAGTCTTGGAAATATCCCCGGAGATCCAACTAGAACAAGAATTGCAGACTTAAGCTTTGATGATGACCTAAACTTATGGGTTTCTAATTATGGAGCTAACAATCCTGTTTCTGTTTTGACCGCTAGTGGTGAATGGCAAAACTTTTTATTTCCAAGTAAACAGTTGCTTTCTATGACCATCGATCAAAATGGTTACAAGTGGTTTGTTATTGGAGGGAGCAGTAATGGAGTATTGGTCTATGATTCTGGCGAAGATCCATTAAGTACATCAGATGATAGATCATGGACAATAAACACCAACAACAGTAATCTACCAACAAATTCAGTAAACTGTATCTCTGTTGATAAGGATGGTGATGTTTGGGTAGGAACACAGGAAGGTCCTATTGTTTTTGACTGTGCATCAAATATTTTTGAAGAATCCGGTTGTCAGGGTTCACTTAGGATCGGAGAAACAGACAATATTGGCGCTTATCTACTCGAGACTGAAAACATAAATTGCATAGGAATAGATGGAGCAAATCGTAAATGGTTCGGAACTGACAACGGAATTTTTGTTCAATCAGAATCCGGCGAAAACCAAGTATTAAGACTAGACATTGATAATAGCCCTCTCTTTTCAAACAGTATAAAGCTCATAAAATTTGACTCCCTAAATGGAGAAGCATACATCGGAACCAGTGAAGGCATATTGATTATTCGTGGCGAAGCAGTAGATGGAGGAGAATTCCACAGTGAAGTCGAAGTGTTTCCAAACCCTGTTAGACCAGACTATGATGGTCCCATTGCCATACGAGGAGTATCCGAAAATAGCAGAATAAAAATAACAACCGTTGATGGTAAATTAGTACACGAAACCATTGCCCTGGGTGGACAAGCTGTCTGGGATGGCAGAGATCTTAAAGGAAGAAAACCAGAGACTGGTGTTTACCTAATCTTTGTAAGCTCAGATGAGAACTTTGACAAACCTAGAACTACGACAGGGAAATTATTAATCGTTCGTTAAGTATTAAGCATAAACTGTAGTTCGAATTATTTCCGCATAATAATCTTCATACTGAGGAAGAATATAGTCAATCGAAAATCGCTCAGCCTGCGTTAAGGCAGCCTTTCGAAATTTGGTTAACTCTTCCTCAGACTTCAAGATAGATAGGGCATTTTTCGCCATTGCTTCTATATCTCCAACTGAAGAAATATAACCTGTAACACCATCAATATTAACCTCAGGGATACCGCCTACATTCGAAGAAATAACAGGTACCTGACATGCCATTGCTTCAAGTGCTGCTAGACCAAAACTTTCATTTTCGGAAGGCATAACAAATATATCTGAAATCGCTAATAGCTCCTCTACAGCTTCTTGCTTACCAAGAAAACGAATCTTATCACAAAGACCCATTTCGCGACATAATGCTTCCATTTTATATCGGTCAGGACCATCACCAATCATGAGTAAAGTTGCTGAAATCTCTTTCTCTACAAGCGCAAACATTTTAATCACATCATCCACCCGTTTTACTTTTCGGAAGTTGGACACATGAATAAATATTCGTTCTCCATTTGGCGCTATTGCCTGTTTGAAATGTTCTTTATTCTGCCTTGAGAATCTGTTTAAATCTATAAAATTATGAATAACTTTGATATCATTAGAAATATCAAAAGCCTCCAAGGTTTGTTTTTTAAGAGCATGAGACACTGCTGTTACACCATCAGACTTGTCAATTGAAAAACTAACTACAGGGGCCATTGCTGGATCTCGCCCGACCAAGGTAATATCTGTACCATGCAAGGTTGTAACTACTGGTATATACTTTCCTTTTTGAAGAAGAATCTTTTTTGCCATATAGGCCACAGAGGCGTGTGGTACAGCGTAATGAACGTGCAGTACATCCAAGTCTTCATGAAGAACTACATCCACCATTTTACTCGCTAAAGCAGTCTCATAAGGTGCATATTCAAAGAGTGGATAATTAAGGTCACTAACCTCATGATAGAATACATTTTCTTGAAATGCAGTTAATCTAAAAGGTGTTCTATATGTAATGAAATGAACTTCATGTCCTTTCTTCGCAAGTCCAAGGCCTAATTCAGTAGCTAACACTCCTGATCCTCCAAAGGTTGGATAACAAACTATTCCAATCTTCATACCCATACATTTTTGTTATTGTCTGAACAGACAAATTTCAATCCAAGTTAATTAATCTTAAAGACAAAAAAAGCCACAACAATGTTGCGGCTTTAATTATAAATAGAAATTATTATTTATTCAAAATTATTCGCTTAGTCATTATTGATTGATCAGAATAAGCTCTTAAAAAGTACATTCCAGAAGCATATCCACTCATATCTAACGATTCAGACCAATCGAGAACATTTTCAGCTCTGATGCTGCGAATCACACGTCCTAGATTATCTAAAAGCTCAATATTTAAATCCTCTTGTTCTACCAATTCTATATTGATAAAGATTTGTCCTGAAGTTGGATTTGGCATCACATCAAATACATTGAAAGCAATATCCTCCTCTTCAGTACTTACAGGAATTTCATTCACCGTAAAGACAAATGATTCTGAACAACCATTTGCATCAACAATAGCAAGATCATAAAATCCAGCTCCAATATTATCCAATACTGGTGTATTATTTATTGGATCTGCACTCCAGATATAAGTGAATGGTTCTTGACCAAACAATGGAGTAGAAGTAGTTATTGTAGCGTTTTCTGCATTTGCATATGTCTCCCCAACTACCGAAGTATATATTCCAAGACCTGGAGGACATCCTACAATATTCACATTATCAATATCAAGCCAATAATCTGCAACTGACCATTCGGCAAAAAACTTCACATTTATAGCTTCTCCAACAAAGTCATCTAGTGGAATTTCAACAAGAGCAAACTCAGCACTCGGATCATGATTACTTCCGTCAATTACATAGATTGTTTCATAAGTCTGACCACAATCGGTTGAGATTTGAACATTCAATTTATTATCCGTAATGTCAAAACCAGTTGTACCAGCAGACCAGAAGGTATATCGATAATCAAATGACAAGACTGCACCTTCTTCAGATATAACATATCTGTCAGTTGTCAGGTCAGCCAAAGAACTGAACGAACTCCACAAGTTTACCCCCCAACAAGCCGAAGAGTTATTGTGTGCTCCTTCTGGAAAGAATCCAAATGTGCTGCTTGTTGTCCATCCATCAGGAAGAGCAATCAATTCAAAATCTTCCTTCAGAGGGAGGTAATTAGCTGTTTTAACAAGCACTTCAAAACTATCATTTACTGTATTAAGATCCTCCTCAAGCTCTGTCCATGCTCTGATATAATAAGTCCCCGGAAGAGAGAAATCATAAGGCTCATCAAATACAAAACCATCATTGAAACCATAACCAATAACTCCAGTGTAGAAACCATCGAATGGAATTTCAATATCTGCAACTTCACCATTCACAGCATATTTAACTGGGATAAGTGACTGCGGGTTTTGACCATAATTCTTAAGTTCAACCATAATTCCGTTACCAACTTCGATTTCACAATCCACCTCACTCGGGTCAAAGAAATCAGAAACACCAACATCAATATAATAACTGGTCTTGAACATAATTGGTCCGTATGTCGTTCCTACATCTCCATCTGCACAATAATATGTCAGATATGCAGAGTAGTAAGTATTCTCTTGTAATCCATTTACCTCAGCGTCTAGCGTCGAACTATCGTAAGTGAATAAGTTTCCTGTTCCTCGTACAAAGGCAATCTCACCGATTTCGAGTTCAAAACTCCCCGCTTCCTGCGGCTCATTCCAAGAGAAAATAGCGTAGTCTGCTAAGGCAAAATCTAAATTAAATTCCGTTGCTCCCAAACAATTAGGGCAAGCTATAAAACTAAATATATTTTCTCCTTGTGGTGGATTAGGTCCATTCTCAAGAATCACATTACCATCCTGATCAGAAAGCACATAAGTAACTTCACTTTCCCAAGAACCGCCTACGTAGGAAACATTAACTACAGAATTGCCTGATAATGTAATATTAAAACTAGCACTTGAGCCAGTAGTAATTGTGTAATCTGTAGCTTCTCCATTTACCTCTAAAGTCAGTATAGCCCCATTCCATCCATCACCAAAAGAGTCAAATAAATCAAGAGTGAAGTCACATGAACCACCTCCAGAACTTGGATCAAATTCCGTCTGAAAAAACGCTGGACCTACTTGATCCGACAGCGTGAATTCATCTCCACAATCACTAGTAACATAAAACTCATAATTAAGCCCAGGGTTTACAGGAGCTATTCCAATAGAATTAGTAATTGTACTTACTACAGCACCCTGTCCTAATGGAAAGCCAACAGGACCATATTCAATGTTATACGAGTCCGAACCATTATCGGTCCATTGAATGAAAACACTATCAATAAATGCAGTGCTTACAACGGTAGAAAGATCTATATCTTGACAAGAACAGTCAGCCAAATCGCTATAAAGTATTCCATAATCTGGATTAAATCCACTAGCGAAAACCTCTCCACCAAAATGATTATATAATTTAAATGAGCCATCAATATTGGCAGAACCGCCTTCTAGATATTCTATTGTTAATGGTTCACCATCGTATACCACTACATCAAATGAAATTGTATCACCCTCTTCTAATGTTACATTCAATGAATTGTTTCCAGAAGTAATAGTGACTGAATTAGAGTTCCATCCATTACTAAGTGAATCATAAAGATCAAGGGTATAGATACAAGAATCAGTGCTTATAACTAATTCTGAACCTTCAGCATGCAATGGGGATGCTCCAACAAAAAGAAAGGAGCTTAGAAAAATGAGTAAATAACTTTTCATATAGAAAAAACGATTCATAATGTGAAGTTTTGCCTTTGGCTGTTGATTTTCAAAACAGTAAAATACTTATTATAACAATGTCGGTATTTTTTTTGTCTTTTTTGAAGATTAACAATCTATTGTTTTATTTTAAAAAAAACACAAATCCCCTAAGTATTTATACGTTTTTGTCAATTTTTGATAAATTTCTTACTGCATTTTCATGCCAAAATCTTTCTTTAAAGATTATGGTTTTGGCTTAATATTCTTTACTTTAAATGGAACTCTTACTAACTACATTGAAACATGCAGGCTCAACGATATTTCGATATCCTAACCTATCAGAATCAGTTTTTTCCTAACAAAAGGGCCCTAGGGCACCTTAAAGCTGGAAAAAAAATCAACTTTTCATCACAAGAAATTGCGATGTATGTTGGTAACATGGCATGTAATCTTATAGATAAAGGTCTAAAGAAAGGAGATTATGTTTGCCTATTTGGTCCAACAACAGATGTATGGTGGGTGCTAGCCGAACTTGCAATATCATCAGCTGGCGGTGTAGTTGTTCCTATTGAAATCACAAATGAAAACCTTGTTGAAACGATAAACCTATTAAGAGATACTCAATCAAAGTTCTGTTTCACATTTGCTCAAGAAATTCAATTCTACATTCAAGACTTTGAAGAACAGATAAGTGCACTAAAAGGAATATTCAACTTTGACAAGCAATTCGTAACTATTGAAAAACATGCCCTCTTTAACAATCCAAGTCCAGAATCTCAAATAACGCTGGAAACAATGAAGGGTGTCATTCATGAAGATGATCTTGCCTTCCTTCTCTACACTAGAGGAACGACAGCTAAACCTAAGGGCATACTTCTTTCGCACAAGAATATCCTTGAGAATGCTCAAGCTATGCTCAAATTGAGTCCTCTCAATTGTGATCACAGACATCTGTCAATAACGCATATCTCGCACTCATTTGAACGGGTTGTGCTTTCAGCAGTTATGCTTAGCGGTGCAAGTAGCTTTTTCCAAAGTGGAGTTGAAAATTTTTATTTCGCGACTAAGCGCATCAAACCGCATTTTCTTAGCATGTCTACTGAAGATTGTCTTTTGTTCCTTGAAAAACTTACAGACGAATCGAAAAAGGGAAAGGAATCTAGTCCAGCCTTAGAAATGGTCATGCGCATTTGTAAAAAAAATCTAGAAACCTTCACTGTAGGTTTTTGGGATTGGATAATAATTAAATTCATTGATCTTACCTTATTCAAAGCCTGGCGAAAAAAGCTTGGAAACAAGCTACAAGCTATTTATGTCATAGGCTCGCCGCTTGACTCCCTTTCTGCTAAATTTTTTCATCATGCTGGTATTGAAATCAAAGAAGGATATGGCCTAACAGAAGCAACAGCTTTAGTCAGTTTAAATGGGTATGCAGATCATACATCAAAGCCCAAAACAAGTGGCAAAATCATGCATAACCTTAAAGTTCGAATAGCAACAAAAAAGAACCAAGAATATGGTGAGATTCTCGTAAAAGGACCTTCTGTCATGCGTTCCTATTTTACAGGAATCGAAGAGCAACCAGGGTTTACGGAAGAGCAAGAATGGCTCTCAACCGGTGATATAGGTAAAATTGTTGACGATAATTTTCTAATTATTGCCCCCAGAGACTGATTCCAAGGAAATTGATTCCTAAAAAATATATTTATATTACATAAACGAATTAATAAGAAACAACTAAGATATGATCAATACAACCAGACTATTCGACTTTATACATAAGCAAAAAGCAAATCATCCTTTAGGTAATACACTCAACTTTAAAGAAGGAAATACCTGGAAGCCATATAGTACAGATTATATCATTGAAACTGCAAATAAAGCAAGTCGTGGTTTAATAAAATTGGGTGTACAAGCCGGAGATAAAATTGCAATGGTAACCTATACTAATCGCCCAGAATGGG
>JBELIG010000053.1:0-17754 GCA_042091035.1 Sphingobacteriales bacterium
CTCAATGGAGATATAACGCTTTTTAATGATGGCAACCTGATTGATAATTTCAATGGAGGAAATCCTTTTCAAGTTTTTTGGTCTCCTTTGACCTTTGATGAACTTAATGATATAGGTGGAGGTGTTTTCAAACCAAACTATGAAAACAATGGTCCATGTGCGCATACAAACATAGATGCTGCCTTCTCAGTAGTTTATTTAAATGAAATAAAAGTTCTAAACGGTATTACAGGTCCACTTGTCAATCTAGGTGATTGCTCTGCAAGGTTTGACCTATTGGGCGGTCTACCAGAATTCGATGCCTCTGAAACATATACAATCACTGCAAGTTTGGCTTCAAACCCTAGTGTTTTAGCTACCATTAACACAGGGCCTACTGGCCATGGTGAAGAAGTAAAAATCTCTGTTCCCCAAGCAGGAGTTTACAATGTTACTGTCGAAGACACAAAAGGATGTCCACTGACTTTCCAAATCGATATGTCTGCCTGCACCCAAACAGTTACAATGACTATTGATGATATCTCAATAGAGCCGTCGGTTAGTACTATTTGTGTTCCTATCTTGATCGAAGATTATACAGAAATACTTAATTTTCAATTCGTAGTATCCTATGACCCGACAGTTCTAAACGTTGCATCACCTGGTATTGTAAATCCAAATCCAATCCTGGGAGTTTCTCCTCCATTTGGAGCTACTGCACCTGAAGGGAATTATATAGTTGCATGGACAGCATTACCACCTATCGGTGTAGATATACCAAACGGAGAGATCTTATTTGAAATCTGTTTTGATGTAGTTGGCTCACTTGGAGACCAAACAGCTATCAATATTATTGAAACATCAACTTTACCCTTAGACTTCAATAATAACAATGGTGATGTTATTTCAGCATTAGTTAACCCAGGCAATCTGATTATTGAACCAAATACAGTGTTCGATCTTGTCATAACAGCTTCAGACGAGACCTGTGCAGATCTTGAAAATGGTTCATTGACTGCTCAAGCTTCTGGTGGCTCTGCGCCTTACACATATACCTGTGTTAGTGATGATGGCTCCATAAATACTACAGTTACAATAGTAGATCCGACTGATTCTTTTACATTAAACAATCTAGCCCCAGATATTTATACAATCACAGTTACTGATGACACTGGAGCGGCATTACCTGCTGAGAGCATTGCAATTAATCCAGGCATAGATATTGAGGTTATTATTGGTGCATCACCTGCTGAATGTTTCGGTGGAGAAGGCGAAATGACAGCTACTGCAATTGTTAACACTGTTATTATTGATCCTCCACTACCAGAATATCAATTTGAATGGTCTACTGGAGATTTCGGAAATGTTTTATCCGGTATTACAGCAGGATCGTATTCAGTTACATTGACTGATACAAATTTAATGTGTTCTGGGACAAGTACAGATAACCTACCCCAAGCTGCTCCAATCGTATTTACAACAGAATCAATTACCAATGCAAGTTGTTCTGGAATAGCAGATGGAGCTTTAGAGGTAGATATATCCGGAGGCACTGGAAGTACATATAACCTTATCCTACAGGATATCAATGGAAATACAATTTCTACAATTACTGATACGACAATAAGTGTGAACAATCTTTCCGATGGTGATTACCTGCTTATTGCAGAAGATGGAAATTTATGCTCAGACTCTACAATCATAAATATAGGAGCGTCGATTAGCTTAGAATTAAATGTTACCGCAGCACAAGAAGTAAATTGCTTTGGTGATTGCGATGCATTTCTTACTGTTGATGCCCAAACGATTGGAGGTACATCGAATATCTACAATTTTGCTTGGACCCCAGCAGTAAATAATCTTGACGGAGCCGCTACCACTACAGCCTCTGACTTATGTGCAGGAACTTACACCTTACAATTAACAGATGATGTAGGTTGTTCGACAAGTTCAACATTTGATATTTTAGAACCTACCGAACTTACAGCATCTGTTACAGACGTACAAAATGAATCTTGTGCTGTAGGAAATGATGGATCTATAACTCTAGAAGTTAATGGAGGAACTCCAACTTATACTTATGACTGGGGACCTTTAGGCCAAACAGATTCTATAGCGACAAACCTTTCAGCAGGACTCTACATAGTGACTGTCACTGATGATAACAATTGTGAAGTTATACTAAATCAAGATATTATAGCTCCAACTCCTCCTACTATCAATTCTATGCCTGACTTTGCATTAGAATGTAATGGTGACAGTGATGGAACCCTTACTGTAGATGCAGTTGGATCTGTTAATCCAATAAGTTTATACAATTGGTCTACTGGCAATTCTGGAATCAGTTTAACAACAGAAACTAACCTTTCTGCAGGCGTGTATTACGTTACTATTGAAGATGTAATCGGCTGTGTTGCCATTGATAGTGCAGAAGTTACTGAACCGGACGCTCTGGAAATAGCAAACTTTGTGTCGAATAGTCCACTTTGCCCCGGTGAGGATAATGGTTCTATTCAAGTGCAAATAACTGGAGGTTCTGGTTTTTATGATATCATCTGGTCCAATGGAAATACAGACGCAGTAAATATCGGGCTTGCAGCAGGTGATTATTCAGTAACCGTTACAGATCAAATCAATAATTGTCCTTCAGTTACAGGAATGGCAACTATAGTTGATCCGGCAGGAATAAATGCCCTAATTTTTGATATTGGCCAAGTAAGTTGCGCAGGTGCCACGGGCATTGACTGTGATGGATCTGCTTCCGCATCGGCTGAATACACAGACGGTACAGTGGGTTCTTTTACTTTCAACTGGCTACCTTCTGGTGAAATAACTTCCAACGCAACAACTAGCTCAGCCATTTTCCTTTGTGCTGGAATGGATTCATTGATAGTCTCTGATGGATTCTGTAAAGACACCTTCTTCTTTGAAGTTGGTGCCCCAGATCCCTTAGCGTCTGATATCGCGATAAATGATGCTACCTGCCTAGGACTTGATGATGGTACGGCTACCGCTCAAGGTTTAGGAGGAACAAGTCCCTACACATACCTTTGGGAAGGGAATATAGCAGGACCTACCCTTAACGGTCTTTCAGCTGGTTCATACCAAGTCACTATTGAAGATGATCTTGGTTGTACTATAACAAGTGTAGCTTTCGTAGATGAACCAGATTTTCCACTAGGCGGATCAGTTGATCTAAATGCTAGCTCACCGGAGGTGAGTTGCTTTGGTGAAACAGATGCTTTTGTATCAGTTATTGCCACTGGAGGTAATGTATCCCAGGGCGATCTTCAATATATTTGGGGACCTGGCATCAGTGCAAGCATATCCTCATCCAGCGCTTTCGGATTGAGCTCAGGCACCTATGCAGTAACTGTAATTGACAATCAAGGTTGTGAATTCCCACTTACTTTCGATATAGGAAGTCCGGATCCTATCACTTTTAATATTCCTCAAATAGACGATATTCTTTGTCCAGGTGGGACAACTACTGTTACTGTTGATTCAGCTGTAGGTGGTAATGGTCTATCAAGTCTATTCTATACATTCGCTATAGACGGTGGAGCTCCACAAACGCTTGGAACATCTATTGAAGTATTCCCAGGTCAGCATATAGTTACTGTTACTGATATTTCAGACGATGCTTGTTCCTCAGATACGATATTCAATATTGCAGGACTAACAGAGTCAGTGTTGAATTATCCAAACCCAATTGAAATTGAGCTTGGAGCAAGTCAGCAAGTATTGCCTAGCATAGCTGCATTCAATAATCCATTGGACCCAGATTCAATCTTCTGGACTCCAAATGATTTCCTAACGTTTTCAGATGATCTTTTAGAGCCTACTGTAACACCTTTAGAGTCTATGGAATATCTAATAGAAGCCTATGATATAAATGGTTGCTATATCTCTGCTGAGTTAATTATTGAAGTTGATAAGAACAGAAACATTTACATTCCTAACATATTCACACCAAATGGTGACGGATTCAACTCAATCTTCCAGCCAATCGCAGGAGTAGGAGTTCGAAAAATGAATTACTTTAGAGTGTATGATCGCTGGGGCGCTATGCTTCACGAACGTCTAGAAGTAGATGGTAATGACCTGAGTTTTGAAAACCCTGCTGTAGCTTGGGATGGCAAATTCAAAGGTAAAGAAGTGAACCAAGGGGTTTACATATACCTTGCTGAAATAGAGTTCCTGGACGGAAGAGTCCTACTCTATAGAGGAGATGTTACCTTAGTTAAATAAAAAAAAGCCTGCAAGATAAATCTTGCAGGCTTTTTTTATTTCGACATTAAGAACTAATGCATTAGCGCAACAGTCCCTAATGTTTTTTCCTCAACTCCACCACAATTATAAATTACTTGATAGTAATAATTATCAACAGATGCTACTTTTCCCATAATTGTTCCATCCCATCTCTCAAATGGATCATTTGTTGTGAATACAATATTATTCAATCTATCGACCACAGAAAATGAAACAAAGTCAGTCATCGCAAATGGATTATCAATACCAAAATTATCATTTAAACCATCACCATTTGGTGTAAACGCATTCGCTAAATAAGAAATGCAATCAAGTGTTGTTGGATCAATCACATTGACTCTAAAGGTATCTGATGCAATACAACCAAAGTTATCAAAGAAATTCAATGTATAGGTTGTCGTCTCAGTTGGAGATAGAAAAGTAGAAGGATCATTGACATCCTGAACACCCGTTGGTGGCTCCCAAAGAAAGGAGTTTGCACAGGAGTTCGTACTAAAAGAAGCAATGCTATTACCCAAATACAGAATGGTATCCTTTCCCACTGACAGATCTACAAATCCATTACCAATTTTATCCGGGAATAAGTACAACTCTTCAACTTGAGCAGTCACCAATGCTCTATCATAAAGTCTAAATTCATCCATAATTCCCTCAAAATTGCTAGCAGTAACGGTACATGTGCTAAAACCAAGCTCAAGATTTATATTGTCCTTAGTAATATCAATTCGGTTCGGCTTTAGAATTTTTTCTTTCAAAACTCCGTCAAGATACAAGAGTAATTCTGTTCCATCACGAACCAAACAAACATGATGCCAGCAATTAGTTTCGTCTAGATCAACATCAAAATTTGCATTCAAATTTTCATCTTCACTAACAAGTACGTTTATGCTCTTAGTATTAGGAATATATCGGATTGAAAAGGCATTTTCCAAGTCACAAAGATCTCTCTTCGATACTAAGGTCTGTACCCCAAATACATTTTGTTCTATAGGCTTGAAGAAGAAGCTCATCGTAAAATCCTCTGTTCCAAATACATCTGTAGCTTCACCTTGAATTACAGCTTTATTGTCTAGGCCATTAAATCGAAGCCCGTTTCCTTCAACCCCACAATCAAGCTGATTACCGAAGATAACTGCATCATTACTATTGTTTCCTGTTACATCAGGAATCTCATCATTTTCTATAGTCTCAAAATCATAATGAACGATTAAATCAATCGTTGTTTGAGCAAATAAATTATTTAGTCCTGCAAAGAGCAGGATCATTAGGGGAAATTTTCTCATTTCAAAATCTTTATTTTTTATTCAAGTTGAGAACGAAACAAATGGCCCTTTATTTTAGCCAAACATATTACCTAAACCACCTAATCCTGAAGGTAAAATATCCTTAAGCATTTTCTTATTCTCAGATTCCTCGACTTCAGCAACCTTATTCTGGACATTATTAAATGCAACTAAAAGAATGTCTTCTAATTCTTCAGAATCTGTTGTATCTACTTTATCAAGATCCAAAGAGATATCAAGTATCTCTCTCAGTCCATTAAATTTAATCTTTACAGCTCCATCACCAGCTTGCTCTGTCATCTCAAGAGCAGCAAGTGTTGCCTGCATTTGCTCCTTCTTTTCCTCCATGTTTCCCATCAAGTCTCCAAACATAATTCAATTGTTGGTTAAAAATATATTAGCAAATATATGTAATTCTGACGCTTTAAAACTGAAGTGCCCGCATATTATAGTCTAATTATGCAGGCAATACAATGGTTTATTCTTTAAAACTCTAAAACTTGTAGCAAGAACTTCCTGAGGCATTGATTCTGTAAACCAAGTTTATTCCTGCGAAAACATACCAATCATTATCTGTAGGTAATCCATTGATGCTGATACCATCGAAATAGTCAGATAAGACATAACGCAAGCCTCCTTGAAGATCTATTCTGAAGTCCTCAGAATCATTAAAGAAGAATTTTAAACCTGCCCCTCCAGGCAAAGATATAAACGCAGTCTCATCATTTGGTTCAGGAAATGGCTCAACAACATAATTCGCATTCGGCTCAGATAACTCAATATTGGAATTAAAAATAGTGTAAGCTACCCCACCAAATAAGTAAGGAACTACAGCCTGTCTTCTATACACAACACCTTTCCTAAGATTAGCCGGTTGAAATAAATTGATCTCAAGCGTCATCGCCATTTCAGTAAGATCTCCTTCAAAACTAAAATTTCGGATAGAGTACGTTTTATTATACTTATCATTTCCTGACAACTTTGATCGGAGTACATGTGTCTCCAAATTAACATATGGATGCAAGATCAAACGACCAAATACACCAAAGCCAACTTTTGTCTCTTCTAGATTTGTAAAATCTTCTGTCAGCTCGCCAAAATAATTACTTCCCCCAGCCATTACCCCGACCTCCATATCTACTTGGGAAAAAGCAAATGAAGGTAAAAGACAGAAAAGAAATACCTTAATCTTATGCATATACTTATTTGTTTTTGTGCGTTAAAAACATTAAAATAATTAATATGTATTACAAGTTGGTTACAGGTGCTTAAACGAATTGGTTCCCAGTAAGTCTATTTAGTATTGACCTCTTGAATACCAATTGTTTTTAATTTTACAAATGTAATAAATAAAGTATAGTCTTAAACGAGTACTTGACTAAATTTTAGATGCCTAATATTATAATGTCAACTAAGACAAAAATATTACTATAATTAACCAATTACTTTATAAATTTGTCCTTGTTTCAATTTTGAACCTGCTATTAAAAACAATTAAATGGCACTTGATCAAGTAGATGTAGATAACATGGATCAAAAAAAAGATATGAGTGTTTTTGATCATATCGATGAACTAAGAGGACGTCTTATCAAGGCCTTAGCGTCTATAGTTATTGTTGGAATCATCTGCTATATATTCAATGATGAAATTTTCAAGTATGTGATCTTTGGCCCCACTCAAGAGTGGTTCCCTACTTATTCACTGCTGAATCAGCTTTTTGGGTCGGACATTGCTGCAGTTCCTGCCTTTGAAAAACAGGCTATCGGATTCGCAGAAGCTTTTATAACAGCTATTAAAGTTTCTTTCGTAATGGGTCTGATCATCTCATTCCCATTAGTATTTAGACAGCTTTGGCTCTTCATAAGACCTGGTCTATATAAAAAGGAGCAAAAAGCGACTAGAGGTATCGTGTTCATTTGCTCTATTCTATTTCTGATAGGTGTTTCATTTGGTTACTTCATAATAAGCCCATTTGCCACAAAATTCCTAATGGGATATACTATTGAGGGGGTAAAAAACATTCCAACATTGGGATCTTACCTGAGCTACATGGTTATGTTCACTTTACCAGCAGGGCTTATATTTGAATTGCCTGTTTTGGTCTTTTTCCTCGCCAAGATTGGTTTGATCACTGCGGAAACCATGAAAAAATACAGAAGACATGCAATCATAGCAATCCTTATGCTTGCAGCTCTTATGACTCCTCCTGATGTATTCACTCAATTCATGATTGGTATTCCTCTAGCTTTCCTTTATGAGATTGGAATCATTGTTGCTAAACGCGTAGAAAAACAAAACGAAGTAGATTAATGAAACAACTATCTTCTAATAAAACCTTACTCTTCAAGACCTTTATTCCAATCTTTTGGTTGGTATTTTTTGGAGCATTTACCCTGTCTACTTTCTTTATGACAGAATCCTACATAGGTCAGATATCTATACAGTTTTTCAGAATACTTACTATTGTATTCTACCTAATCGGTACCATAACATTAGCAATCACAGTAATGAGGCTTAAACGAGTAGAATTGAATGCCAGTGAAATATTCGTGAGTAACTATCTTAAGTCCTACAAATATAAAATTGAAGACTTGGAGAAGATTCGCATTCAAAATTATGGAATCTTCAAGAGTATGAAAATCACTTTTAAAGGTCAGACTTCTTTTGGTAAAAAGATCAGCGGCATCACAAGTGAGAAAAAACTAAAACGAGTGCTCTTAGAGTATCCTGAACACCAATCATTTATTGAGCTTTAATTTCGATTTCCATTTGTATAAAGGACGATAAATGCGGAGGAAAACGAGCGCGACTTTGACTTCATTATAGCTAGTTGTTGCTCGGCAGCAATGCGCTTGGTAAAACCTCCGATTAGGATTCTACTGAGCTCCTTATCTTTAATATCTTCTAATATTACCTGACCGTATTCTGCTAAAGCTGACTTATCATAATTAGCTGCATCACGCACAGCAGCTACTTGAATTCTGAATTCTACATCGAGTGGTTCTGAATCTGGGAAATACTCCAACTCCGGCATAGGGTCCTCCGGAAGGTCCTTTATAATTTCTATTTCTCTAGGGCCATCAATCACAAGGGGGCCTTCATTATCTATAGAAGGTGTCAACTGTTCCTCTTCCAAATAAACTTTCACAAGGTCATAGACTATCTCAGAGTCAATTAGTAACTCACTACTTACATAACCTTCTTTTTCCGCTACTATCAAAAATTCACGACCCGTCTCTAAGTTAATCTCAAAATTATAAGAAGATAGAAATAGAGACTCATACAATACAAAATCATCCGCTCCAAGTACTTCAAAAATACTCACCTCAGCATGCGGAATCGCTTGCTCATTTTTCATATCAAGGATCGTAGCGCTTAATAAAAAGGAATCTGGTTCAATTTGCTTGTTAAAATAATGGAAGATATCATTGTCGACAGTACTGAACTTAAAAGGTTCTGCTGGTCTATTAGATACAAAAAAACCTTGTTGCGCATCCAACGGTCTATAATACAAATCATCGTAAGAAGAATTGAAAGGTGCATCAAGTGTGTAGATATCCAACCAAGTATCCATACTTCCAACTGCGGCGTAAATATCGAAACCACCAAGTCCTGGTTTCCCGTCTGTAGAATAAAACAGAGTCGCCTGATTTATATCATAGAAAGGACTCATCTCATTAGATGGGCTATTAATTTTATTGCCAAGATTGACCGGGTATCCAAAAGAATTTATGCCCCCGCGAATTGACTTTTTAATGTACCAGATATCCAACCCACCCTGTCCACCAGAACGATTTGAAACAAAATACACCAATTCGTCTTTTCCCTCATAGGTCACATAAGGCTGCATGTTGATAGCCCCAGGAAGATTAATAAAACGACTCAAAGCTCTTGCTTCAGTCCAACTATTACCAATTAATTCTGAAAAGTAAATACTACAATTTAATTCATCCTCTCTCCATTCACCTTCAAAATCTGAACAAACACTGAAGTAAAACTTGGTGTAGTCCGGAGAAAAACTTCCATGACAAAAGTTCGATTTACGTACCATTGGAAGTGTTTCTGGAGTAATAGGCGCAGACCAGACACCCTCAGCATCCCGCTCTGACTTATATAAACTTATATTTCCATTAGAATTGGAAGAGAAATACAGTAAATCATCATTGATAGGAATAGGAGCGAGCTCTTGAAATTCTGTATTGATCTGTTCATCTAATATAACAACCTCTATAGAGTCCAAAGAAAAACCTGCCTTTGATCGGCCAATCTCACAACCTTTCATTTCATTCTCTACGAACCGGAGGATTTGCATTTTATCAGAACCCGTATAATCATTTGAAAATACTGAAAAAGCTAAAAGAGCCTCATCGTAATTACCTCTAGCCTTCTCTGCCAAGCCATAATAATAAAGGACTTTAGGAAAAGATTTTGTTTTTGCCTTTAGAGGAGCTAAAAATTCAACAGCTTTCTCATAATTTCTAGAAATCAAGTAGTATTTCCCAGCCTTGTAGGAAAACTCCTTATTGCTTTGCTTCAAAGAAGCTGCTTGTTCATATCGCTTAGCAGCTGCATAATACTGCCCATTTTCAACCGCCTTTTCGGCAGAATTATAATAACCTCTCCAACCTTTATCCTGTGCATTCAATGTATTGGACAAAAGTAAACCAAGTACTAGAACTAGTAAAAGATCTTTTTTAAGTAGCATATGAGATGTTATTTAACTGAAAGTATATAGTATAAATATAATGAACTCAGACCAATATTGGCATATCCTTTATCAAAATCTGCCAGCTCATATTTGTTTTTTACTTATCGATTAAAATTTGCTCTACAATAGGAGCATAGTGCTTGTGCTCGAGTAAAAGGACCTTCGAAGCAACTTGCTCAGGAGTATCTGACGATTGAACAGTACACTTCGCCTGAAATATAATAGCTCCATCGTCGTATTTAGCATTGACATAATGTATAGTCATTCCACTTTCTGATTCCCCTTGCTCCACTACAGCTTTATGTACATGCATTCCATACATGCCTTTACCCCCAAACTTTGGCAGTAAAGCAGGATGAATGTTAATAATCCTATTTGGATAAGCCTCTACTAAGTCTTGGGGAATTTTCTTGAGGTATCCTGCTAAAACTATAAGATCAACCGACATACTTTTTAAATATAAAATCGTTTGCTTCGGATCCCCCAATTCTTCTTTACTAATTATATGTGTCGGGATATTATAGGAGGTAGCCATTTCCAAGGCCTTGGCTGAGGACTTGTTTGACAATAAACATGCGACTGAAATGTTTTCACTTCTTTTAAAATATTCAATTATTTTTTTCGCATTAGATCCTGTCCCCGAAGCTAATAATGCTATTTTTTTCATCCACAAACACTTTAATAACAATCAATTAAACATTTAATCCAAGTATGCAAAAAGAGTCAAAAACGCTGTGATTACGAATTAAAAACCCTACTAATATCAAAGTAAACCTAAAAAAATATCAAACAATTGCTCATTCACTCTTTTTTTTTACCGCCTTTTGCTATTTTTGAAGCGTTTCAAGATTATATTCTAACGATTTAACTTGAGCTACCATTCACTAAAAAATGAAAATCATGAAATTTGCAATTAAGCCTGTAATATTAGGATTGGCTATTTGTGCTACATTGACTTCTTGTGTTAAGAAAAGCGACTACGATGCTCTACAAGCAGAGAAGGATGCTTTAGCACAGTCACTTGCTGAAAGCCAAGATCGCATCAAATCATTAGAAGAAGCTAACGAAGCATTAACTGCTGACAAGGACGCTCTTACTGCTGATTTGGATCAAGTAAAAGAAGACCTTAAAATGACTATGTCTCAAGTTGAGGAAATCAAAGGTCTTGTTGCTGCTAAAGAAGCAGAACTTTCAAAAATCCAGGGCGATGTTAAAGCTGCATTCGCTGGATACGAAGACGCTGGGTTGACAATTGAGTCATCTAACGATCAGATCTTAATCTCTATGCCAGAGAAAGTTCTTTTCAAAAGCTCTTCTTCTTCACTTGACAGAAGTGATAAAGACATTATCACAAAGCTTGCTGAAGTACTTAAAAATGACGCATCTCTTTCAGTTATCGTTGAAGGTCACACTGACAACGCTAAAATGAAAGAAGGAGTTGGATTTGATAACTGGGATCTTTCAGTTAGACGTTCAATGACTGTTGTTCGTACTTTAATCAGAGAAGGTGTTGCTCCTGAGCAAATCACTGCTGCTGGTTCTGGTGAGTTCAGCCCTGTTGTATCTGACGATGCATCATCTACAGAAGCTAGAGAGAAGAACAGAAGAACTGAGTTCATCATCGTTCCAAATCTATCTGAGCTTTTCAAAGTGTACAAAGGCTAATTTTAAATTAGTTTTGTCAAAACATCAAAAGGCAAGTCTGTAACTCAGGCTTGCCTTCTGTTTATTTATTAATCACCCTCATTCCATGAGGTATTCTTAGTTGGTAGCTCCAGTTTTCTCGTCCCATACCTTTCCTTTAGCAACTTTGTGCATAATTCTCTTAACGCTTTTTTAACATCTGTGCAAAATTCTGACTAACAGTCAGTTGAATCCATTCCAAGATATTTATATTTGGCCTTAAGCCACCTTTTATATTTTTCATTGTATTTCAAGTAAATAGAAATTCCATTTACTTAAACTACAAATATGAAAAAGACACTAATTCTACTTTTTGTTTTCACATTGCCTACAATCATATTCTCTCAATCTGACAATACACTATTTGGCGGTCCAAATAAGCTGAAGATCACTGGTGTATTCGGAGGAGTTTCACTCACCTACTTAGAGCAAGATCTTTTTCAATCACCTATAGATCAAAACGGATTCTGGGGACTCGAAATAGCCAATAACTTTGATCTAAGCTTTAGACGAATTAGCAGACCTACAGATAAACTTGTTTTTGGTACTAACGAGGCACTTGACCTTAAGACTAGAGGGGTTCAGTTTGGATACAGACCATTTGAAGATAAAGTGATTCACCCATCATTCGCAATCTATGTATCCAAAGGAAGCTTAGAAAGCAGAGAGATCGATATCAAAGACCATATTTTAATGCTTCAACCAAAGGCAGGCTTTGAAATCAATACCTTTAGATTCATGAAAACAAGCTTACTACTGGGGTATAACTTTATCAATGGAGTGGATTTATTTCAATATAACAATGAAAATTTCTCAAGAATGTCCCTAGAATTAAACTTTAAATTTGGAGGATTCTGGAACTAAACATCAGCCCCAAATAATACTCAATTGAAATTAACAATATTTAACATTTATAAAAAAAAACACAAGTTCTTATTAATCAGCAAACTAAAAAAAACTACATGCTGAATCGAATTTGTTGTTTTGTATTAAACAAAAGATTGAATTAGTTTTAAGAATTATAAACACAAAAACACTTTTTACAATGAAATCTCTAATTAGTTTAGGCATAGCTCTATGCCTTCCTTTCTTTATGCATGCCCAATCGGCAGAAAATACAATCTTCAGTAATATTTCGGATGTTTATTTGAATTACAAGCTCAGCTCGAACTTTGATCATATGCTATCTAATCAGATTGGCTTCGGTGCGGAATTGTACGATAATTTCGACTTAGAAATTGTAGCAAGTAGCCATAGAGTACTAGAGCATGAATTCACAGAATATACCCTTATCAACGGTAACGAAATTATTGAAGAACAATCTGATTTTAAAGCCAAAGGATATTCTGTTGGACTCGCACTCTCTTACCGTGTATTTCCGCACAAAAAGATAAGGCCTATTATAGGTGTTGGCGCTGAAGTGGGAAGTCTAAAAAATGATGCATTAATCATAAGCTCAAGCCTTGATTACCTGTATGCTCGACTTGGAGTTGAATACCAATTAAAGCCTTGGCTAACGCTTTCAGGAAACCTAAATGTAGTAGACAAATATGCCAGTTTAGAAGGCTATGAAGACTTAGTATCTAACACATCCGGTCAGTTCCTTAGCTTAAGTGCTCGATTCAGCTTTGAGGCCATCAAATAATAACACATTTATAAATTCTAACTCAACAAACATGAAGAACTTATTCAAATTAACAATACTATTGTGTTTGCCAATATTCATACAAGCACAATCTACTGACCGTACATTAGGAGACCTAACAAACCGAATTAAAATCACAGGTGTTTTCGGAGGAGTAAACTTTTATACTTATGAAGGAGGGAGTACTCATGGCCGATTCGGATTCGAAATAGCAAACAACTTCGATCTATCCTTTCAAGCTGGAAGTATTGAATATTTCTCAAGTCTTTCTTCTGGTAATACTCAAGAGAAGATTGATATAAAAGGAATTGAGTTCAGTTACCGACCTTTAGAAGATCGTATTTTTCATCCCATTTTATCTATATCCTACAATAGAGCGGAAACAGAAGATGCCTATTATTCATTTAATAATCAATACTTCCCCAACTATAAATTCAACAATCTTCAAACCAAAATTGGTATGGAAATCAATGTTTTGCGATTCCTTAAACTTGGAGTTCATGGTGGGTTAAATATTTATGAGGATCTTTCTGATTCTAACAGGCTCCTGAACAAAGACTTACCTAAATATTTTGGTCAACTAAGTCTAAAGTTTGGCGGATTTTGGGAATAAACTAAAAAAAAGAGCTCGATTTTAAATCGAGCTTTTTTTTGAACCTATATTTATCTATCCTTGTTTAACGAAAGAAAAAAACGACAAAACGAGATGATAGAACCCACTGTAAGAAAGCGCTTTGAAACCCCTTTTCCTGTTTATATTCACACCTTAGAAAATGGTCTTACGCTTTATCTTAGTCCAAATGATCTTGAGCCCAGAATTCAATCTAGCATCGTTGTAAAAGCAGGATCTAAACATGATCCCGAAGATTGTACAGGTCTCGCACATTACTTTGAACACATGATGTTTAAGGGATCTTCTAAAATGGGTACCATCAATTGGGAAAAAGAAAAAGAACTACTCCAACAGATTGAAGACCTCTACGAACAACACAGAGCCACCACTTCTAAAGAAGAACGTGCAAAAATATATGCTGAAATCGATCGCGTATCTAACGAAGCAGCTACCTACGCAGTGCCAAATGAATACGATAAGATAATCAGTGAAATTGGAGGCAAAGACACCAATGCATATACCTGGGTAGAGCAAACCGTTTACCTGAATAATATCCCAAGTAATCAGCTAAGCAATTGGCTGAAATTAGAAGCTGAACGCTTTAGACATGTTTCCCTTCGACTTTTTCACACAGAACTAGAAACCGTTTTCGAAGAGTTCAATATAACACAGGATTCTGATCCTAGAAAAGTATCTAAAGCAATCAACGAAATCCTTTTCCCTACACACCCTTATGGTACGCATACTACTATCGGTAGAGGTGAAGATCTTAGAGCACCCTCTCAAAAAGCAATTCGCCAATTCTTTAAGCAATATTATGTGCCCAACAATATGGCAATCTGCCTTGCAGGTGATTTTGAAGTAGAAACAGCTATTGCAGCTATCGAAAAATACTGGTCTGACTTCAGCCCAGCCGATATTCCTCCATTCGAATTTGATGAACAAGCTGAGATCACAGAAAACCAGCACAAATCCGTTTATGGCCAAAAATCAGATTATGTTGAAATAGCATGGAGGCTACCTGGAGCAAGCGCAGAAAACCTGCCTTACTTTGACTTTATTCAAAGTATTTTACAGAATGCACAAGTCGGACTGATTGATTGGGTTAAGCGTTCACAAAAAGTATTGGATGCGAATGCCTACATCTATACCTTCAAGGATTATGCCTCACTTCGCATAAATGCACAACCCCGCCAAGGGCAAAGCCTCGATGAAGTAAAAGATATAATTTTCCAAATTGTAGAGCAGCTTAAATCAGGTTCCTACGAAGACTGGATCATTCCAGGTATTATCAAGGATATCAAGTTGTCTATACTCAACAATGCCGATTCTAATAATTCTAGGGCTAGCGTTATGAGTCAATATGCAATTTGGGACGTAGAATGGGACTTTTTTGCCAAAAGGCTAGAAAGCCTTGAACGCATTTCAAAAGCAGATATAACAAGCTTTCTCGCAGATAACTTGAGCAAGGGAGCAGCTGTGATTTACAAAAAACAAGGCGAAGATCCCGATGTCTTAAAGATGGAAAAACCCATGATTACGCCACTTCCTATGAATAAGGAGGAGCAATCGAGTTTTGCAGAAGATATTTTAAGTTACCAGGCTGATTCAATAGATAGCCAGTTCCTTGATCTAGGTTCTTACATAAAAGCCATCAAGCTGCAAAATTCGAATATCTTACACTATCAAAAAAACACCTTTAACGAGGCGTTCAAGACAAGTGTTCATTGGGACATCGGCAAGTTCAACAAAAAAGAAGTAGGTCTAATCAATGCCTTAATCAATTATATTTTCACAGAAGAATATTCATTAGAAAACTTCCAGAATACGCTATTCCAAAATGGTTTATTCATACAATCCAAGACAAGTGGTGAACATGCACTAATCTCAATCGAAGGACTTGGTGAAACCTTCGAGACAGGCATGAATCTATTACACAAGATTATAAGTGGAGCAACTATATCTGAAGAAGCTCTAAAAAATATAAAGATTGATCTTTTCAAATCAAGAATTAATGCTTTAAGTAATAAGCAATTAATCCTTAGAGAAGGCCTACTAAATCATGTCAAATACGGTTCTGACAATCCGTTTACACACAGACTGAGTCCTCAAGAAGTTTTAGATTTCAGTGTCGAAGATGCAAACGCACTTGTGCGTGAATTGCTAGAATATCCATTCAAGGTATACTACTATGGAGATCTAGAGCAAAATCAGGCAGAGCAAGTTGTCAACCAGTATTTTGGAGCACAAAAAACTACAAATGAAATCCCTCCATTAAAGGAATACAATATTAAGGACAACACTCAAAATACCATATCTGTCCTTGATTTCCCAATGGTCCAAACGGATATTCTATTCCAAGCAAAATGTAGTGACCATTTCATCCTTGAGGATTTAATAATGGCAGAATGGTATAATCAGTACTTTGGTTATGGACTCTCATCCATTATGTTTCAAGAGATTCGAGAAGCAAAAGCTTATGGGTATTCTACTTATGCTTACTTCAGTAGCCCTGCAAAAAAGGATAAGGAGCATAATCTTACAGCCTATCTTGGTACACAACCAGATAAGGTAAATACTGCCATTCCAGATATTATTGGTCTACTTAATGAAATGCCTTATGTGGCCAATCAAGTAGAACAGGCAAAGCTATCCATCTTGAAAAACATTGAATCCAGCAGGATCAATAGACAGAGCATCTACTGGACTTGGCTGAAAAACAATAAACTGGGCTTGGATGTAGACATGCGAGAGCTTATTTATGAAAGGCTCAAAGCAGCTACACATGAAGATTTAAAAGCATTTCACCAACGTGTGATCAAAGATCAAAATCTAAACATCATACTAATGGGACCTAAAGAGCAATTAGATATGGAATACTTGAAATCATTTGGTCCAATTAACATACTTCATAAAGAAGATGTACTAGGATATACCGAGGAAGAAATCCTAGAAGCATTGAACAAGATTTAGTATGAATCCATTGTCTCCATTAATAAAACTTGAAGACCCTCTTTTTGATCAAAAAAAACTTGAGGTGTTCATAAAGCGTGATGAACTCATCCATCCGCTTATTTCAGGAAATAAATGGAGAAAACTAAAGTATAATCTGCTTGAATTCAAGCAAAAAAATAAAAAGCATCTCCTAAGTTTTGGAGGTGCTTTTTCTAACCACCTTCTAGCACTTGCTGCAGCTTGCTCCGAACAAGATATAAAAGGCACCATTATTGTAAGAGGTGATGGACCTGACCCTAATAATCCCACGCTAAAATTAGCAAACAAAATGGGAATCAATATTCAGTTCACAGATCGAACAAGCTACAAAAGAAGACATGATCAAGATTATCAACAGGAGCTGCTTGAACACTATAAAGCTGATTTTTTGATCCCTGAAGGAGGGACCAACTTACTTGCACTTAATGGCTGTGCAGAAATAGTCGCTGAGATCGATTTCCAGCTTGGAAAGTCTCCAGATTACATCACAGTTTCGGCCGGAACCGGGGGAACTGCTGCAGGCCTATTAAGTCAATGCTCAAACAGTAAACTACAGGTGTTCCCTGCTCTAAAAGG
>JBELIG010000279.1:0-3344 GCA_042091035.1 Sphingobacteriales bacterium
TACCTGCCTGTCACGCAGGGGGTCGCGGGTTCGAGTCCCGTCCAGACCGCAAAAGGCTTCAAGTTTTACTTGGAGCCTTTTCTGTTTACATACTTTCCCTCTCCTAAGGGAGGAATTTTTTCCCCACCTAGCATGTTTCTGTTGTAATTACTAACTACAAATATTACAAATATGGCAATTCTAATTGTTGCATTAATCATTACATCAATCAGTATCTATGGTGTAATCAAGCTAAGACGTTTTTATTTCATGCTTGGCTATTTTCTTTTTTCTATCCTTGCAATCACTTCCTTAATACCAACCTATGCTGAGGATCCTATATTAGCCTTAACATCACTGGCACTCTTTCTGGTATTGGCCATCATCTCATTTCCTGCAAGAAAGAATATTTCCGATTATGATATCAACAGCGAAGCTATGCCACTCATCAAATCATTTATGATGAGGACATTACTTTCCTTAACCACGATTAACCTTATAGCTATATTCTTAGTCAAACTAGATCCTAACATGCCAGATGGAATGACAGAGGATATGAAGATCTATCCAATGATTATGCACGCAGTATTAGCTGCTTTACCTTTAATTGCGCTGTATAAGCTGTCGAGAGCGAAACTGATTAAGTAATAAATAACTTCAGCTGACATAAAATAAAAGCCTCGAGATCCACTCGGGGCTTTTATAGTTTTGGTGGGTTTGTTGATTACATGAAGTAAAACCATCAAGGTTCTGTAATCCTATTTATCATAAATACTACTCCTTCCCTTCCATCTCTTGAAGAAAGGGTATTCGAGTATCAAAGCCATAGGATATCCGATACAGATCAGCAATTTCAAGCATAGTATTGGTTACGCTTGGGTTTTCCTGAGAAACATCATTCAAATTCAGCGGATCAATATCGAGATCAAATAACTCCAACTCCTGATCTGTTGCATGCCAGCGTAAGAACCAATTGTCCATGCGCACCCAGTATGCTTCGATTGTTCTACCCATCACATTATTAGGATCACTACTTCTGGATTTTACTGCATTTCCTACAATATGAACACGCAAATTTTCAAATTCACGATCTAAAACTTTTCGATAGGAAATCCCGTAAAAATCTTCCGGCACCTCCAATCCTACATAATCCAGTATTGTTGCAGGAATATCAGAAGAATGAATCAGAGCATCCGTTCTAAGGCCTTTAGGAATACGACCTTCCCATGAGAAGATTATAGGGCTCCTAAATGAAAGATCATATACTGAACCCTTGCCTTTATCTCCCCCATTGTGTGATCGCATCGGATCATCAATAAATTCTTGCTGGGGAGCCTGCTCCCATCCATTGTCATTCACATAAACGATCAAGGTATTATCATAAAGATCATTATCCTTTAAGTAGCTTACCATCTCACCCCAGCTATCATCAAACCAGCTACAATTCGCATAATACTTTTTAGCTGACTCCGACATATCTTTATCCTTATACAGGTCTTGATATTTCTGGGGTGCATCGAATGGATAATGAGGTAAAGAAGGTGCAAACCACATAAAAAAAGGATTGCCTTTTGTCTCTTCCAAAAAATCATAAGCTGCCTGATTACTGACTCTTGCAAGATCCATACCTTTTCCACCCATATGCTCCTGAAACCAGCCCGGTTCATTCTGTTCTACAGCAGTCCATCCCTCAGTCATTCCATGCGTGAATCCACCATTCTGATAATGATACTCCCACCATTTACCGCCCTGAAAACTAACATAGCCTTTTTGGGAAAGCATCTTAGGGAGTGTATTCATAGATGTAATAGCCATACCTTTTCGATCATAAGTTCGCTTAAAGGCATCCATTGCATCAGGACTGATCTGGTTTTTCACGATTTCAGTATACATATTCTCAAAACCCTTGCGGTATATATTTACAGGAAGTTTTCCGGTAATCAAAGTTTGCAAAGATGGCCTGCAATGGTTATCCGATACATAGCCATCTGAGAAGAGCATTCCACTTTTCGCCAGAGCATCCATATTTGGTGTATACATATAATCAGCGCCATTGAATCCAAAATACGGATAGCCTTGATCATCACCGATAAGGAGGATAATGTTTGGAAGGTCAGTGGAAGATCCTGCTTTCTGCTTGTCACCGGAAGAACAAGACGAAAAGCTAATTATAAGCAGCAAAAGAAAAGCAGTTATTCTCATGTTTATTGATTTGATTTACTAGGGATTAAACAAAGATGATGGGGTAATTCATTCCTTGAAATAAATAAAAAAATCAAACCAGATCTCGATAGATTATCTCTTCATCTTAACTACTCCATATAATAGTTCTTCTGTTTCCCTTATTTCATAATTCATTCATTGTTTAGCTCAACAACTACGCAATTTTAATACAGACTTAATTTTATATATTTGCTGCTCAATAAAAATAGACCTCATGTATACCCCTTTAAAACAAATCAAATACTGCACCTGCTTGGATAGGTCCATCCCTTTAGTTCGCTTAACCTATCGTTGGGTAACATCTACACGAGATTTCCCTACAGACTATGTTTGTATTGTAAGCGGTACTATTGATCTGCAATAAACAAAGACAACTATTTACTAAATAATACTTAACATTTACTTATGAGAACCCTATCTCTACTTATGCTTTTATGCATAGCACTTACAACTATTTCTAATGCACAAGCTCCTGAATTACCTGCTTATGTACCTGAGGAAGGCCTGGTTGGATTCTGGACTTTTAATGGTTCGGCGGAGGATTCATCACCGTTAGCTAATGAGACGAACAATTTTGGAGTAAGCTTTGATAGTATAAGATTCGTTGTAGAAAATCCAGTTGCCGTATTCCATCAGGATAGCAATTGTTCTACTAGAATCGAATCATTTATAGCCCCTGAGAACTTTGAAGAGAATAATTCTATTGCCTTTTGGTTTAAAAGTAAAAGAGAAGGCTGTGAACAAGGTGGTGGAGTAAGATACCTTGCTTTTGGATCTGCGGGATATCCCTACGGATTTCAAGTAATAGAAAACCTGCCAGGGCTGAATGAACAATTTGTATTTGTTCAAGCTGGCCAAACTAATACAATAGAACATGCATTTACTCCAGTTAATTTAATGGAATGGAATCATGTTGCCTATACATTAAACGATTCAATAGCAAGCTTTCATTTAAATGGAGAAGTTGTATATACTCAAATCAATAATCTTGACGGATATAATATTGGAGGTAAGGTAATCATGGGTATGCTCGGTATGAATTTCTCTTCCCAGGGAGGCTATGATGGTCTTATGGATGACCTTGGCTTCTGGAACAGAGCGCTGACTTTTGAAGAGGTACAAGAACTCTACAATAGTGAAAT
>JBELIG010000280.1:0-3309 GCA_042091035.1 Sphingobacteriales bacterium
CCCATTATTATACAATTCTCGAATCTTGCAAAGATTCCGTTGGTCACAAATTCTGAACAAAATGGATCAAGACAAGATCCATTTGATAGACTAAGTGCTCGACTATCAAATCCAAAGCCATAATTTGCGATTGTACAATACTTGAAATTATAGTTACCCCCGTAGTTCAACTGAACAGCACGACCTGCATTCGCATAAAATAAATTATTCTCTGCCACTACCTTACTATGCCTAGTAAATATTGCTGGTCCTGAAGTATGGTGAATACTTGTATTTTTGATACTTAATTCCGAGGCAGAATCTACCAAAACTCCGTAAAGAGAATTTTTAATTTCAGCATATTCAATTTCATTATTTTCACTATAAAGTCTAATACCTGCCCACTGGCCTGGTTCTTCTGCAAAAACCTCTTCGAGTCGATCCCCCTGAAACACTACTGGTTCATCCACTGTTCCTTCCACCTTCAACTGACCATCAGACAGCACAAAAATAGCTCCATCGTTGTAAGCAAATATATCTCCCTCTGCATCTTCACCTAAGGCAAGTCCACCATGCAAATATACTTCTGTCCCTGCTGGAATATTAAGAGAACAGCTATCTATAAAAAGTATACCATAGATCACGTAAGGTTTGGGATCGTCCCAAGTAATTTCTCCAAAATCACAAGACAATAATGAAAAGGTCCCCTTGCTAAAGCGGGAAGGAATATAATTCGCATTCTGCCCCCAAGCTTCTAATATAACCTGCTGGTCATTGCCATTTGTTTCGAACAATAGACGCTCTGTTATTACAAATGGAGATTCTGAAACTGGAGCATCTGGATTAACAGTAACCTCTGTAAATATGTAGATACTGTCATTTGCAGGAACTTCAACATCTTGAGCAATAGCACCTGGTATACCATCTACATTTATACGAAATGAAGAAGACGTGCCATTTTCTAACTGGATTTTGCTAATCTGAATCGCCTGGTCATTCCTATTGTAAACCCGGATGTATCGGGTCGCAGAGCCCAATTCAGTAAACACTGTATCAAAACGTAAAGTATCTAAGGAAAACTCTAGTTTCGCAGAATCATCTGTTATGAATCCTTCATCCGATTTACAAGATTCTAAAAGTAGTAGTCCAGCTATTAGACAAAAAATGAGTATAGATAAATGCCGCATTTGGTAAACTTATAGGTTTTAATCTAATTCTTTAATGACCAAACGCAAATTTATGGTTTAATTTTACTTTTTTTAACGCATGAATGATAAAGCCATCATAGATGTCATAATTCCTGCATTCAATGAAGCCGATTCTATTGCCAAAGTAATTGGGGATATCCCCAAAGAAATCGTTAGAGAAATCATTGTTTGTAACAATAATAGTACTGATAATACAAGTGAAGTTGCTGCTAATGCTGGAGCAAAGGTCCTACTTGCAACAAAAAAGGGATATGGTTCCGCCTGCTTGAAAGGACTAGATTATTTATCGCAACAAAGTACCCCTCCTGATATTGTTGTTTTTATAGATGGAGATTATTCCGACTATCCCGAGCAACTACCTTTATTAATTGAACCTATACAATCAGAACAGGTAGATCTTGTTATTGGATCACGAGCATTAGGTAAGCTCGAAAAAGGTTCGATGACGCCTCAACAAGTATTTGGCAATTGGCTAGCAACGAGTTTGATAAAACGAATCTACGGATATCACTTTACAGACCTTGGTCCATTCAGAGCAGTCCGATATAAAAGCCTGCTAAAGATCAATATGCAGGACCCCGACTTTGGTTGGACCGTTGAAATGCAGGTAAAAGCAGCCAAACTCGGCATGAATTGTAAGGAAATAGCTGTAAATTATCGTCAAAGAATTGGAGTATCTAAAATATCCGGCACTATTAAGGGAACAATACTGGCTGGCCACAAAATACTATGGACAATATTCAAATTAATCTAGAAACCCTCAAAGAGCTATGAATCTTCTGTATTACATCATACTGATCATCTACACCCTAGCGCTTAGCTATATCACGATCTATTGCCTCATGCAATTCACCTTGCTTTTTCATTACCTGAAACACCATAAACAACAGGAATCAAAAGACACAGAAGAAACCCCTCCTCTAGAATGGCCATTCGTAACCATACAACTGCCTATATTCAATGAACGTTTTGTAGTAGAGCGCCTCATTGATAATATCTGCAAAATGGACTATCCCAAAGATCGCTTTGAAATACACGTCCTAGATGATTCAACAGATGACACCCTTGAAGTTTGTGCTCAAAAGGTGGAGGAATATAAAAAATTGGGTTTCAATATTGAACAAATAAAACGAGTCGAACGCACTGGATTCAAAGCGGGAGCATTGCAATACGATATGGGCCTTGCAAAGGGAGAATTTCTAGCCATTTTTGATGCAGACTTCCTTCCCAATCCAGACTTTCTAAGAAAGACTATCCCACATTTCAAGAACGAAAAAGTTGGTGTTGTTCAAACACGCTGGGAGCATATCAATGAGGACTATTCATTGATTACAAAACTTCAAGCATTACAATTAAATGTACACTTTTCCGTCGAGCAGCGCGGAAGAAAAGCGGGAAATTACCTCTTACAATTTAATGGAACTGGGGGTATTTGGAGAAGATCCGCAATCGAAGATGCTGGTGGCTGGCAAGCAGATACGCTTACCGAAGACCTTGACTTAAGCATTAGAACACAGCTCAAAGGATATGAGATTGTCTATTTAGAGGAGGTGGGTTCTCCTGCGGAACTACCTGCAGAAATGAATGGACTCAAGTCTCAACAATTCCGATGGATGAAAGGAGGTGCGGAAACAGCAAAGAAGATGCTTCCAAGTATTTGGAGATCAAATCTGAAATTTGGTCAAAAAATTCATGCTAGTTCACACTTACTGGGTTCGTCCATATTTGTTGTCATCTTGATAGCAGCATTGAGTTCTATTCCATTACTTTTCATACTTCCCGAGCTTAAGCATATACCATTAGGTGTATATACCTATTTCATGCTGGGTTGGCTTTCAATTATATCTATCTATTATATAGCTAATGTTAGAGCCTTTTTCAATACAGACAGCTACTCAAAAAAAATCATAAAATTTGCTGTCTTATTCCCATTATTTCTCGGTCTTTCTATGGGTCTATCCCTACACAACAGCATTGCTGTCATACAAGGGTTTAAAGGTAAAAAGTCACCATTTATTCGCACGCCAAAGTTCAATCTTAAAACGGTAAAAGATAGGATCAATTCCAATACCTATCTTGCCAAGCAAATTCCTACCTCTACAATCATTGAGGGATTACTTGC
>JBELIG010000281.1:0-3260 GCA_042091035.1 Sphingobacteriales bacterium
GTGAACATTCTTGTCTTGAGGTCGAAGCGCTTTTCGAGGTATTCATATGCAGTGTATACATTCAGCTTGTAATAGATGGGCAGAAAGAATACACAAATGATAACCATGGCGATTGGCATCCCAAAGTAGAATTGAGCAAAGCCCATTCCGTCTTGAAAAGCTTTTCCTGGCGTTGATAAAAATGTTATTGCGGATGCTTGTGTTGCCATTATTGAAAGGCCAATGGTCCACCACTTGAGGTCCTTGTCCCCCAATAAGAAGCTTTTTACATTATTGACTGATCTTGTTTTCCAGATGCCGTAGCCGACGATTCCGAATATTGTACCTAGCATGATCAGCCAGTCTAGTGTGCTTAATTCCATGTTTGCGACTTAAGAAAAGTAGTTAAAAAAGAGGTAAAAGGAAACCAATAATACAAAGTGTATGACTAGTATTACCTTATAAAGGCGATCCCAAGTTCCAAGAAAAGGTGGTGGGCTTTCTTGTGGATTATTTTTATTTGAATCAGTCATTTGTTTTGTTTTTACCTAAAGCAATCATGTTTGCAAATAGTCTATACGCACCAGGAACTCCAGCAGGTAGTTCTCGGAAGAAAGAAAGGCCGGTGTATACGTAATGGCCAGCTCCTAGTTCAGCGACAAGGAGGCCTCCATTAAGTGCTTCCTCTCCCTTATCATTACAGGATAGGATTGCTGTATAATCCTCCGACCACTCGTTTGGAAAATACAAACCTCTTTCTTGAACCCAGTTGTTGAAGTCACCTGCATTAAGCTTGTTTGGTGTATTCATAACAGGGTGTTGCTCTGCAAGAATTCTTATTTCCGCATTTTCATCCGAAACGCGTTTACGACTTATATTAAGAGGTAGCGGAGGGATTTCTTCTTTAGACATTTTCAATCCCCAGGTCGTATTGTATTGTACGATCATGGTTCCTCCTTGTTCTACGTAATCAAAAAGCGTTTGATTGATAAATCGTAGTTCGTTTATCGTATTATAAGCACGTATACCTAATATCAAGGCATCATATTCTTTCAATACTTTTAAAGCCGTATTGGGCTCTATGATATCCACCTCGTAGCCGATTTGTTCTAGGCTTACAGGAACTTCATCACCTGCTCCCATAATATAAGCGACTTTATTGCCATTGATTTTTAAATCGATTTTAACTGCTTTTGAAGTTGCAGGTAGCAATATAGATTGTGTAGGAATATGGTCGTATTCTATTAAGGCCAAAGATCGATCGTATTTTTTGCCATTAGATTGTATGAAAGCAGAAATTTCAACTTCTGATGCTTCCTCTGAAGGATGTAGCATGAATTCAAAGGTCTCACTTTGTCCTTTTCGAGAAAGTGTAATTGAATAATCTGCAGGAGTTGTACTCCAACCATCAGGAAGATCTAGATTAAGAGTTCCTTCAAAATTATCTATTCCTGATTTTACAGTTACGGTCATTGGTTTAGGCGATTGATTACCAAATATGAAAGCAGGTTCTTCAATCTTAACAAATGCCTCAGGAAGGATTTCAAAGGGCTGATAGATTTCTCCTTTTACGTTGTCTGTGTATTTGTATTCCAATTCTTTTTCAAAGGCTATGTAAGTCCCTTGTATCTCGAATAAAAATCGAGCTTTTAAGGCTCTTGGCGTTTCTGGTAGACCACGTAATAAAAGATCGGAGACCTTATACATACCTAATTCTGGCGTATCATTTAACCAATAAGGGCTCGTGTATTCCATTTCTGCTGGAATCTCAATTAGACGAGAAAGATTGTAAACCTTATTTTCTTCAAGTTCTATATTCAATATAGTATCCTTGCCCATAGGAAGGTATTCTATTTTTACGAGTCTACTGTTTATCGATGAACGATTTGTTATCTCTATATCTAAGGCCTGGACTTGTCCTGGAGATGAAAAGGGAGATTCCATTATCACATCGACGTATAGACCCATAGCATGTTTGATTATTCCTTTCACATCCTCCAGCTTTTGGATCTTCCATTTGTTATCAGGCATCATATATATCATGTCATGCACTTCAAGAAGAGCTGGCACAGATTTTTCGGGTGCCATCAGATCGTATGTTTTTAGTATTTGTGCAATTCGGTCTGCTATTCGGTTACCACCTTTGATCCGATTCCACGACATGTCTATACCTTCAAAAGGATTTGTCTGATCTTCAGGCATATTTCCTTGTAGCAACTCTAGATATTCCGTGGTACTTCCGCGAGAAGGTGTTCTTCCCATGCCCTGACACTTGTGCATACTTCTGCTTTCCGCAGCAATTTCTGTATTAGATTTTCCAAGGATAGGGTAGTAGCTTCCTACGTCCACCGTACACAAATTAGATTTGTCCGCTTTTGCGAATGCTTCTCTAGAGCCATAGAACCACCAGGAGGTATTTAAAAATAGACGATCTGGAGTCCATGGCTTTACATGCTCAAGTTGTTCAGGAAATAGTCTTGGATTTCCTGCCATATTGAAGGCTTCCACAGAAAGCATTGCTGAAGAGGTATGGTGTCCATGGGTTGAGCCAGGCGTTCTATGGTTGAATCTATTAATGACTACATCTGGTTGCAATTTTCTTATGGTCCAGATTACATCTTCGAGTACTTCTGCCTTATTCCAGATGTTTAAGGTTTCGTCTGGGTGCTTAGAGTATCCAAAGTCATTTGCTCGTGAAAATAACTGTTTGCCTCCGTCCACTCGTCTTGCTGCGAGTAGTTCTTGCGTGCGAATTATACCTAATAATTCTCTGATTTCAGAGCCAATAAGGTTTTGACCACCATCTCCTCTTGTAAGAGATAGATAGGTTATGTCAAGATGTTTTTCATTCGATAGGTATGAAATCATTCTGGTATTCTCATCATCTGGGTGTGCAGCAACGAACAAAACAGTTCCTACCGTATTGAGTTTCTGTATTTCTGAGAATATTTGCCCGGCAGTTTTTTGAGACTGCGCCGTCATACAATTTACAAGCAGCAGAATTGTTAGGAGCGTTAAAGCTGGTTTTTTCATTAAAGTATAGTTTTAATCAAGTGGTAATGGTTTGACCGAATTGAAAATTGCTTCTGTAAATTAAGTTATTTTAAGCTATTCCTACGTTCATATAGTTGTAATTCCGTATTGATACCGAAAAAAGCTTGTTTTTTACTGTTTTCCGAAAATCGAAGTTCATAGAATTATATTGTAAATTTCAAGACATCGTGGGTCTTGTATTAAGGTTATATTATTAATACAAAACTAATGAACATGAACAAAACACT
>JBELIG010000282.1:0-3226 GCA_042091035.1 Sphingobacteriales bacterium
GATCCTCAAAAATTGACTTGCTGTCATACAGTAAGCGACCAATAAGGGTACTTTTGCCATCATCAACGCTTCCTGCTGTAGTGAAGCGTAACAGTTCCATATTATCGTGCTCTATCACTGTCATACTATTTGCTGATTAAAAATACCCTTGTTTTTTGCGATCCTCCATAGCGGTATCCGACCGCTTATCATCTGCACGACCACCCCTCTCTGTCATTCTAGTGGTAGCAATCTCCTGGATGATATCATCCACGGATTGAGCATTTGATTCCCAAACGCCCGTACAGGTTGTGTCGCCTATTGTTCTGCATCGAACCTCTGCTTCAAAAACAACTTCTTCTGGACGCCTATTTATATGTGTCGTATCCGCTAGCAATACGCCATCTCTTTTGAACACTTTTCGTTTGTGGGAGAAATATAAATTTGGCAAGGGCACTTGCTCCATGGCGATATATTGCCAGACATCTAATTCTGTCCAGTTCGAGATTGGGAACACTCTAAAGTGCTCTCCAAAATGCATCTTCCCATTAAATATTGACCAAAGCTCTGGTCTCTGATTTTTTGGATCCCATTGTCCAAACTCATCCCTGTGGGAAAAGAAACGCTCCTTGGCTCTTGCCTTTTCTTCATCGCGTCTTGCACCTCCCATAGCAGCGTCATACTTTCCATCTTCCAATGCTTTTAAAAGAACGGCAGTCTGTAAGCTATTCCTACTGGCATTGAACCCTTTTTCTTCCCTCACCAAACCACTTGCAATCGCCTCTTCGACTGAACCCACAACCAGTTTTGCTCCAATGCTTCCAAGCCATTCATCTCTAAATCGAATAGTCTCATCAAAATTGTGTCCCGTATCTACATGCAACAATTGAAAAGGAATCTTTGCAGGATGAAAAGCCTTCATAGCCAAATAGGTCAGTAAGATTGAATCTTTACCCCCGGAAAACAGAATGACCGGATTTTCAAATTGGGCAGCTACCTCTCGAAGGACATAGATGCTCTCCGCTTCAAGCTCTTTTAGATGGCTGATTTGGTAAGAATTGTTCATACATTAATCATTAGATCTTTATAAGCGGTTCTATCGCTTTGAATAAAGATTGAATACATACTTCCAAAGTATGCTTTTCAGTATCTATTTCCAAAAAAGGATTTTCGGGTGCCTCAAAGGGTGAATCGATTCCTGTAAACCCCTTAATCTCGCCATTTCTTGCTTTTCGGTAAAGTCCTTTTACATCTCGATCTTCACAAGTCTCTAAACTAGCCTTGATATAGACTTCTTTGAAAAAAGAATCTCCTATTATTTCTTTAGCCTTATTGCGGATAGACTGTGTGGGGCTTATAAACGAATTGATCGTGATCAGGCCTGACATATTATAAAGCTTCGCTATCTCTGCAACCCTTCTATTGTTTTCTAATCGATCTTCCACAGAAAAGCCAAGATTGCTATTAATTCCACTTCGGATATTATCACCGTCGAGTACTTGTGTGGTATAGCCTTTTTGAAACAACAAGCGTTCCAAACCAACTGCGATAGTACTCTTACCCGAACCCGACAAGCCACAAAACCAAAGGCTTATGGGACGTTGATTAAGTCTCCGACAACGATCTTCAAAGCCGACCAAGCGGTCGTGTATTGGAAAAATATGATCTGCCATGATCTTTATTTTACAGCTTTTATCAACAGGTTTCGATCAACAGTGATCTGTAAACCCATTCCTATATGTTTTAAATTAACCAAAACCTGTCGGTCTTCAGGATTTCCAACAACATACCCCTGCATGCCGGTCAGATTACCTGCGGAGATCTCTACCAGGTCCCCTGCATTAAAATCACAATCCTGCACCTCTACCTCCCAGCCTTCGCCGAGTATCCGTCTCATCAAATCAATCTCCTGCTCAGGAATTGAGATCAATTCTTTAGAAAAGCGCACAAAGTTAATCACGTTTGCACACTGAAGCACGCGAACATATTCATCTTTATTGATCTTCACAAAAAGGTAGCATGTAATCAAAGGAAGCTCTACCTCTTTTCGTTTGCGATTGTACAAACGAACCTTCTTCATTAAAGGTAAATACACGTGTATCCCCGCCTGATTTAAGGCTTTGTATGCTGCTTTTTCACCTTTTGAACGGGTGTACACTGCATACCATCTACTATCCTTATGTGAAGGTCCTGCCATTTAAGTGATTTACAAACTCCAGTAAGAGAATTTAGCACTATCCTTAAGGTTAATATAAAGACTTTTAAGGTCCATAAGTACAGCATCTTCAGCCATTAAATTTGCAAAATCCTGCTCGCTTAAGCCCTTATAGGCTTCATGTCCTACAGCAACGATGACAGCATCATAATCACTTGATGGTTTATCGATCAAGGTTAATTTATACTCGTGAGCTACCTCATTTGGAGAAGCATTTACATCTATCACATGCACATTTACAGAATAATCCATGAGCTCATTGATAAGATCAACAACCTTAGAATTTCGAATATCCGATACATCCTCTTTGAAGGTCATTCCCTTCACAAGAACCTTTGCGTTCTGAGGGGATTTACCTTTTTGGATAAGCATTTGTATCAAACGTTTCGCAATAAATGCAGGCATCCCATCATTGATTCTTCGACCACTAAGGATTACCTGAGGATCAATCCCCAGTTGCTTAGACTTATGCAGTAGATAATATGGATCCACACCTATACAGTGTCCGCCTACCAACCCTGGAGAGAATTTCAAGAAATTCCATTTAGTACCTGCAGCATCCAAGACATCCTTTGTGTTGATCCCCATCTTGTCAAAGATGATTGCCAACTCATTTACGAATGAAATATTCAAGTCTCGCTGCGTGTTCTCAATCACCTTAGCGGCTTCAGCCACCTTCACAGTAGCTGCTTTATATACACCTGCTGTGATAATAGCGCCATAAACTTCTGCGATGACATCTAGTGACTCTGCATCATTTCCAGATACAATTTTTAAGATAGTCGTAACCGTTCGTTCCTTGTCTCCCGGGTTGATTCGTTCTGGAGAATATCCATACTTGAAATCTACACCAGCCTTCAAGCCAGACTCTGCTTCAAGAATTGGAATACAATCTTCTTCTGTACATCCTGGATACACAGTTGATTCAAAAACCACATAATCGCCTTTCTTCAGGGCTTTTCCTACCGTTTTCGAAGCAGAAATCAAGGGTCTCAAATTTGGAACCTTGTGCTCATCTACTGGCGTAGGAAC
>JBELIG010000054.1:0-4517 GCA_042091035.1 Sphingobacteriales bacterium
ACTAGGAATTTGTATCCACCTGCCCATCCCCAGTGCATAGAAGGGGTTTGGTATGCTAGTGGATGACCAGCAGGTTGTAAGGCAGGATCTGCATGATTTAGATCTTCGGGAACGCCAATATAGAACCTCAGTGCTTCAAGTTCTGTGAAATCTAATCCAGATAAATTGACTTCTGAGTTTCCTTCTGCGTTAACCAATAAGAAAAGATCTTCAACCTGTGTTTCTTGTCCTCCGTCATGTATGATCGTGAATTCAGAGAGGTAGTACTTGATTACTGATGCTTGTATTTCATCTCCGAGGTTGTTGGTAAAACTTACTTCAGATGAAAAAGGGTCTGTGCCCACTAAATGCTGAAAGGAGAAGTTTAAATCCTTTTGAGCGAAAGTAGCAATAGAGAATGACAGGAATAGAAAATTGAGTATTAAAGTTTTCATGAATCTAATGATTATATGGCATTAATGAAATACACTACAATTTAATGGAAAAAATCAGTTTTTGTTTTTGTTTTCAGCAAATTTCAATTGTGTTAGCTGATTTTAATCAAAAAGGGAGTAGCAAATAAATGCTACTCCCCGGTGATTTCTAAATCGTTTATCATAACTATAGGTATAACCTTTTATGAATGGATAAATTATATTGTTATCAATAATTAAAAAGGATTTGTATATGCTTCATTGTTAAGAAATGTATCATCCGTAAGGGTATGAAGGAAGGCAACCAAGTCTGAGATATCTTGTTCATCCATCATAAGACCTGTGGGTACGGTGGAGGATAGAAAAAGATCAAGGGTATTTGAAGGTTTTATGCCTGTATTGTAATGTTGAACTACCTCTTCCAGAGATTCAAATCTCCCGTCATGCATGTATGGTGGATTAACTGCAATATTTCTTAGGGAGGTCACCCTGAACTTTGCCCGATCTCCCGCATTTCCAGTAACTTCAAATCTTCCTAGATCTGTAAATTCTTGATCACTGTCTAATCCGTTATTTCGGAAGAGATTACTTCCAAAGTTGGGGCCACCATGGCAGATCAGACAGTTACCGCCTGAGGTTTCAGGGTTGTCTGGGTCAAATGGTGCAAAGAATAGGTTTCTTCCACGTTCTTCGCTGGGTGTAAGTGTTATGTCCCCAGCAAGGTATTGGTCATGTTTTGAATCATTAGAAATGATGCTGTACATGAATTGCTCAAGAGCAAGGCTTACTTTTTCTGTCGTGATTTCGTCTTCACCAAAAGTTCTGATGAATTGATCCGTATAATCTTGTTCTGCCCGAAGCTTGTCGACTACATTGTCAAGTGTTTCGTGCATCTCCAGAGGATCTTGAATAGGCAATAAGGACTGTTCTCTTAATGTTTCTGCTCTTCCATCCCAGAAGAATCCATTGGGGTTGTAGCCAAGATTGAAAATAGACATGGCCTGTCTGCCACCTTCTAAGCCATCGACACCTGTAGAGAATCGATTTATGTCTGAAAAACCATCGGCTTGTACATGGCAGGACGCACAACTTTGCGCCTCATTTTTAGATAATATTGGGTCGTAGAATAGCATTCTTCCGAGCTTAACACCTTGTACAGTCAATGCGTTGTCTGCAGGGATCTCAGGAGGAGGTAAAGGTGCTGTATTCAATTCGTAGGGGCTTGGATCGTATTCAACAATTATTTCATCTACATCACTGATAGTAGGGCTGTTCTGACAGGATGGATAAAGGATCATGGTCAGTGCAAGTAGAATAATTATAAATGGATCTTTATTCATGAATTACTTTATAAAGGTAATTGGTTTGATTTTTTAACTTAAAATCTTTGTCTAAAGATATAGACTTTTAGATAAGTTTAAGGTTTAATTATAGCTCAATTAATATACCTAATTAATGGTAATTGTTAGGTAGGTAAAGCAGTCTAATTTTCAGCAAATAGCTACTACAGATTGATAGATGAAAATTCAAATCAAGGAATCAATTTCTACAGACTTCTACAGATGGATTTTTATAGGGCAAAGACTTACACCTCCTTAGAAAGTATTGATTGGGGTGATTAACCTACTGTTGAGGTATTCCCCAATCCAGTAAAAGATAAATTTCAAATAAAAACAAAGGGGGTCTATCCAATAGCTTTAAAGTTATATGATTCGGAAGGGTGTTTTGTTTGAAGTCTAGAGAGGCATTCCGATTATGTAGATACTGCTGAACTAAAACCTGGGTGTTACCTGCTTGTTGTTCAATTTTAGCACGGAGTCGATCAATTGAGAATCGTAAAGCAATAAAGTTAAAAGAGGAGTACTGTCAGTTCTTCTCTTTTTTCTGAATTCATGTGAGTGTTTAGTTTTGTTTAATATGTTGTTTGTTGGTAGTGAGAATGTTATATTGGTATTATTATTACTAACTACAAATTTTAAATGATGGACTTAAGGAAGATTCTTTTGACTACAGTAGCTGGTCTATTCGTAATGTTTTTATTGGGTTTTGGTTTTTTCATCTTGTACTATCAAGATTTGATGGTTTCTATGCAGGAGCAATTTCCTAATGTAATCAATGAAGAGCCTAATTTTGCTGTCGGGCTAATCATGACAATTGTTCAAGCGTTTTTGCTATCCATGTATTTTGACAAAGCAGGTATAAAGGATGCATCTTCAGGTGCCATCAACGGAGCTTGGATATCTGGTGTAATTTGGATGGTAGCGAATGGAAATATGATGGCGATGACGAAATTGACAACTATGGATGCTTTCTTAGTTGACATGGGTATAAGTGCTGTTATGGGAGCTATTGCTGGTGCTATTATGGCAGTTGTAATGGGCCGATTATCAAAATGATACAGGTGAAATATAAAAAGGGGCCAAGTAGCCCCTTTTTATATTTAAAACTTCTGAACAGTAAATTTTTCCAAATTGATTATTCTTTCATTTTCGTCAATCGATATTACTTTATAATAGGTTTGCTTTTTACCGTTGGGCTTAAACATGGTCATTTCCATGAGGTAACCTTCTTGCATCTCGATGAGGTTTTCTGTTTGCACTCCTTTATTCATCTCAGGAAAGTCTGTGAAACTTCCAAACATTTTTGAGTAGTCAAATGTAACATCAGGTGCATGCCAACTTACCATTCTGCCATCTTTGCTATCCATAATGTATTCATAGCAGGTATATCCCAGAATTTTTTTGGTTTTACCTGTTTTTACAATATCAACATCAGGGAATTCCTCTGTATTTATTTCCTCCGCTGAATTCTTCATGTATTTATCCATACCCTTCAAGGAAAAAGCCTGTATTTGTTTCTCTTTTTCATTGACCATAAGCGCAGTATTATTTTTGAAATCCATTATTATAGGCGCCTCGGTCTCTTCGGTTATAGTAAGTAGGCAATCTGTTCCATAGCCCTGTGTTATTTCCATAGCATATGAATCTTCTTCGTAGTCCTCTATCTGAATAGTGAAACTTATATCAAAACTGTAACTGTCTTCATATTTAGCATCACTTCCAAAGATATTGAAAGAAGCTTGTTCAGTGTTTTCAGTAACTGCTTCCTCACTACCTTGGCTGGTGGTATCTTTCTTATTTTCTTTTTTACTTGTGAAAATGGAGTCAAAAATATTCTCTACTTCGTCTTCAACCTTCTCTTCCGTTTTACGCTCGATAACGCGCTCAGTAGCACGTTTTGCCGATTGTTCTATTCTTTTAAGAATTTGGGCCTCTAAAGGGATTTGTATTAATAGAAGTACAAAGGGGATAAGTAACTTTTTCATACTGGGTTATTTAGTATTGGTTAATCATAGTCTATAAATTTATATATAAAAAAATAATTATAAAAATATACAATGTCTTGAATACTAAAACAGTCTGATGGTTTGTTCTCGATTTACCAGGCTTTTAGGAAACTAATTATTTCGAAATGGTAGGGGTATTAAGAATCTTACACTTGCTCTAAAGCGCCTCTAAATCTTTTTTGTATAAAAGCATATAGCTGCTCTACTTTTTCATCCTATTTAATTCTTTGTATATGACATAGACTCCGAAACTGCCCACTAGAAAAGGAAGTGTGCCCCAGAAGCCAGCGGTGTTGAGTACAAACTTTATCAATAATGCGAATAGAATTGCTAAGCTACCTCCAATAATATTTGTGTAATCGAGTTTGGGTGCTTCAATTTTGTTTAGTTGGGCGTCTCTTTCTTGTATTAATTCCTGATCTCCTTTGATTATATCTATAATCTCATTAACTAAATCTGCATCATTGGTTTGAGCCATTAGATGCTTGTATATAAATACGAAGCGATGACCATTACGAAATAGATTAGCAGCCTTTTTGATAAGTTCTGCTTTATTTGGGGATTGGGGCTTGTCCATTATATATGTTTTTTGCATATAAATTTAAGCGCTTTCATCCAATAATTGTAGGTTCCGCCTGTTTTTACTTTCCAATACAGAACCTTCCAAAGATATTTCCAAGTAGATCATCTGTAGAAATCTCGCCGGTAATCTCACCTAAAAAGGCAAGTGCTCGACGAATATCCATTGCAATGAAGTC
>JBELIG010000054.1:4617-16992 GCA_042091035.1 Sphingobacteriales bacterium
AAGTAGTTTACGGATTCTCTCTACCAGGTCCTTTAATTTATCTCTATTTGCAAACTCAACATCTTCCTCACCAAAGTCCAGTTCTAATTCTATGAGGCTTGCAAAGTCAATGAGCTCTTGTCTCAACTTAGCGATTTCTTGTGAAAATCCACCTCGCATTTGTGCAAGAGCTAGTTGATGGGAGCTTTCAGAGTCTGAGGCAATCAAATCAGCAACTGCTTCTGCTTGGCTCAGATCCAATTGTCCATTTAAGAAAGCACGCATCGTAAATTCTCCACGTTGAGCAGATCTTGCGCCGTTTCTGATAAATAGCTGTATGATGGATTGAATAATGTAATTAGAACCATGGCAGGATATTTCGACTACATTTTCTTTGGTGTAGGATTTGGGTGCGATAAAAAGGGATACCAATACTTCGTCCAAGATATTTCCCTTTTCATCTCTAATGGTTCCAAAATGTATTGTGTGGCTATCCTGTTTTTCTAGATCCTTACCATGAAAAAAAGCATTACAAATAGTAAGCGCTTCTTTACCTGAAAGTCTAATAACTCCAATAGCTCCAACTCCAGGAGGGGTAGCCAAGGCTACTATAGTATCATTTAAATCCGTTGATGAATAAGCCATAGTCTATCAATTTGACTTCCAGAAATAAGGTGTAAATAGTACCAATATCGTAAATAACTCTAAACGGCCAAGTATCATAAGGAAAGAGAGCGTAATTTTTACATTGTTTGGTAACCATGCAAAGTTATCCGTCGGACCTACCTTGCCAATACCAGGTCCTACATTTCCTAAAGCTGTAGCAACTGCTGATGTTGCCGTCTCAAAATCCAGTCCCATAATACTGACTGCAAAGGATCCAATAATAAAAAGGGCCAAATAGAGCAGTAGGAAAACCTGTATATGAGAGAGTATCTTTGTATTGACCACATTGCCATTCATCTTTATAGGTAGAATAGCTCGTGGATGTATGAGTCTTCGAAATTCGAGCATTGTGTTTTTAAGAAAGACCCAGTGTCTTACCAGTTTGATACCTCCTGAGGTAGAACCCGCAGAGGCACCAACAAAGAGTAGACAGAAAAAGATCATTGTTGTACCGGGACCCCAGAGGGTATAGTCTGCCGAAACATAGCCGGTAGTTGTTACCAGAGAAACTACTTGAAAAAAGCCGGTTCTCAGAGACTCTTCAATGTTTAAATCGGTATGGTACATGATAGAGCCAGCCACTGCAAAGCCTATTGCTAATACAAATGATATGTAAACCTTAAATTCATCAGAGGCCCAAACTTTTTTTAATTTTCCTTGGAGGCCCCAATAGATAAGGGTGTAGTTTGTACCTGCCAAAAACATAAATAAGAGAATTGGATATTGTATCTGTGGAATATTATAGGCTGCTATACTCGCATTTTTAGTTGAAAATCCGCCTGTAGCCATAGTTGTTAATGCATGATTGATTGCATCATAAAAGGTCATGCCTGCAGCCCAAAGAATGAGCATTAGTATTCCTGTGAAACTGACATAAATTAGCCAAAGGCTTTTGGCTGTTTGTTGAATTCTTGGATGTATTTTATCGGATGTTGGGCCGGGTGCTTCTGCTACGAATAGTTCGATACCTCCAATACCTAGTAGGGGAAAGAGGGCTATAGTGAGTACAATGATACCCATGCCTCCAATCCATTGTGTCAGTGACCTCCAGAATAATATACCTTTAGGCATTGCCTCTATATCACTAATTATGGTGGCTCCAGTAGTGGTCATGCCTGAGATGGATTCAAAGAATGCATCTACGGGATTGTCAAATAGGCCAGAAAATAGATAGGGGAGGGCTGAGAAAAGTACCATAGATATCCAGCCAGATGCTACAATTAGATATCCTTCTCGTTTCCTTACCTGATGATTGCCTGTCTTGGGTTTGAATTGTCTAAACAGGAATCCGGCACTTGCTGTTATTAATGCTGCACCAAAAAGTGCCTTCCAGTCACTTTCTCCAAAATATACGGAGAAGGGGATGCAGCTTAGCATCATTCCGCCCACAATCATAAGCAGAAAACCGACTACATTTCGTATTGGATATAAACTTACCATCATTATCGGAACAGATCTTCAACTACAGGAATGGTTTCGGGCATAGCGAACACTATGACCTTGTCTTTATTCTTCATTTGGAAATCGCCATTTGGAATCAGACCTTTATTGTTTCTGATGATTCCTCCGATGATAACACTCTTTGGAAGGGGAAGATCTTTGATTGGATGTTTTGTCAATTGATTATCTCTATGTAATTCGAATTCAATTAACTCTGCATCTACGCCCTTTAGAGAGACGATCTCTTCGACTTTACCCTTTCGTATGAATCTGAAGATGTTATTTGCTGCAATAAGTTTTTTATTGATTAGAGTGTCAACGCCTATGTTTTGCGAAATATGCACATAGTCAGAATTTTCAACTTGTGCTATAGTTTTGAATACGCCATGGTTCTTTGCACTTAGGGAGGTAATGATATTTGTTTCCGAGTTTGGGGTAAGTGCAAGGAAGGCATCCATGTGTTCTAAGCCTTCTTCTTCGAGCATATCCATATTAGATGGATCTGCATTAATGATTAGGGCATTTTGAAGATGTTCTGCCAAATAATTACAGCGATCTTTATTTTTTTCAACTATAGTGACATTGAAATCTTTTTCTAACATTTTGGCGGTAGAATAGGTTAGGTTTCCTCCACCGACAATCATAATGCGGTTGATTTTACCATTTTCCTTACCTACATATTCCTTCAGGGGCAATTTCTTTCTATCGTTGGTCATAAAGAAAACATGGTCATTTTCTTTGAGTGTTGTTGAGCCTTCTGGTAGGATTGTACTGCTATCTCTCAATATTGCTATAGGCCTAACTGTTCCGCTCAATGTTGACGAAACTCTCAACTCTCGAATGGTTTTGTTTTTTAGTGGAGAACAAGCCTCTAAGGTCAAGCCTACGACGGACATTTTACCACCTTCAAAATCAAATACATCTGTGAAATAGGACTCTTGAATTAATTTTTGTAACTCTTGTGCAGCGAGTTTATTTGGACAAATCACTGAGTCGACTCCAAGGTCCATGAAATCAGATTTGGTATTCTTTTCAATATACTCTTGATTTTGTACACGTGCTACAGTCTTTGTTGCACCCATTTTCTTGGCGAGTATGGATGAAATAAGGTTCGTCTTTTCAGAGGTGGTAACTGCAAGAAACAGATTTGCTTTTTTTACCCCTGCAGACTGTAGGATTTCTGGAGAGGCACAATCGCCGCAAATTGTTAATACATCTAATCTGTTTGACACCATCTCAAGTACATCTTCATCCCTGTCAATTAGTGTAATGTTCTGACTTTCTTGTGCTAATAATTCTGCTAAATGATAGCCTACGTCTCCTGCTCCCGCAATGACAATATTCATAAAATTGATTCTGTTAATTACCTCTATGAGTTAATAGAGACAAAATTACAAGATTTTGTGTTCTAAAGTGGACAAATCTTCCGATATAATCGTTTAAAGTAATGAATAGGTTAAAATCAAAGAAAAATTATGAAGCGTATCCTCTTTGTATGTTTAGGGAATATCTGTCGTTCTCCACTTGCGGAGGGTATTTTAAAGGCGAAAGTGCAGGCAAAGGGATTGGATTGGTTTGTTGATTCAGCAGGAACTTCAGGTATGCATGCGGGTGCATTAGCAGATGTTCGATCGATTGAAATTGCGAAGGCTAGGGGGCTAGATATTTTAGATCAGCGGTCTAGGCAGTTCAATAAATCTGATTTTTTTGAATTTGATTTTGTTTATGTGATGGATAAGCTTAACTTAAAAAATGTTCTTGCTATGGCGGAGTCTGATAAAGACCGATCCAAAGTAGCACTAATCATGGACGAGGTCTATAAAGGACAGCGTACAGATGTACCAGACCCATACTGGAACGATGATGGATTTGCAGGCGTTTACGATATGCTTGATAAAGCTTGCGATGCAATCCTTCAAAAACACTTAAACAGAGAAAATATTGAAATCTGAATTTAATATTTAAAAAGCCCACTGTGTATTATGCAGTGGGCTTTGTTTTTATTTGAATGCTTTCTCAACAATATCGATCTGTTGTTGATCATGCACTTTTTTGAATCCGGTTGCCGGTGAGGCTGATGCCTTCCGAGCGATTACTTTCATAGGTCTTTGCTGATGCAAGCTCATGAATATATGTTGCCAAGCACCCATGTTTTCAGGTTCTTCTTGCACCCAAATAGTCTCCGCGTCACCATATTTTTTAAATAGATCTGCCAGTTGTTTTTCAGCAATTGGGTAAAGTTGTTCCATGCGTACAATGGCTACATCTTCTCGATTATCTGCCTTTTGTTTAGCTAGAAGATCGAAGTATATTTTACCTGTACACAGTAATAACCTGTTTACTTTATTTCCTGAACGTGGTCCAAATTTAGGATCATCAATGATCTCTTTAAATTTGTGTTTAGTTTCAAATTCACTGATATCCGATACAACTTCCGGGTGGCGAAGTAGAGACTTCGGAGACATTACAACCAATGGTTTTCTGAATGGTCTTTCTGTCTGTCTTCTTAATAAGTGGAAGAAGTTAGATGGACTCGTAATGTTTGCAACGGTCATGTTATACTCTGCACAGGATTGAAGGAAACGCTCCACTCTTGCTGAAGAGTGCTCTGGTCCTTGACCTTCGTAACCATGTGGTAGTAACAATACTAAGCCGCTCATACGTTGCCATTTAGACTCAGCTGCTATTATGTATTGATCTATGATCGTTTGTGCTCCGTTGTAGAAATCACCAAATTGTGCTTCCCAGATAATTAGATTTTCTGGAGACGCCAAGGAGTATCCATATTCAAAGCCAAGCACAGCAAATTCTGATAGCAGGGAATTGAAAATTCTAAATTGGCCCTGTTTTTCTGCTATACCATCAAGTCTATTGTACGGTTCGAAAGTTGTAGCATCGTGTATGATTGCATGTCTATGCGAGAAAGTACCTCTGCGCACATCCTGGCCAGAGATACGAACATCTCTGTTGTCAAGTAAAAGAGAACCATAAGCAAGCAATTCTGCCATTGCCCAGTCCAATTTGTTGTTGTCCAGTAACTTTTGTTTTCCTTTAAACAGTCGGTTGACTTTACTCAATGGCTTTAAGCTTTCAGGTATAGTCATCAAATGTTTGATCAATAGATCAATTCTATTTTTATCGATACCTGTGGATGGAGAAGATTCAAAATCCTTTGGATCGGTTGTTTTTCTTAGTTTTCTCCAAGCTTGTTCGGGCTCTTGGTATTCATATGGAAGTGGTTTTTCTTTTACATTATCCAGTCTTGCCTGAAGGTCTGACCAGAATGTTTTTTCCATATTTTCAGCCATATCCTTATCTACATCTCCTCTTGCAATTAGCTTGTTAGAGTAGATAACTCTTGGGTTGTCATGCTTAGAGATGAAGTTATACATCTCGGGTTGAGTAAACTTAGGATCATCTCCTTCGTTGTGTCCATGCTTACGGTAACAAACCATGTCAATAAACACATCTGAGTTGAATTTTTGGCGGTATTCGACTGCCAATTCAACAGCAAACACGACTGCTTCAGGATCATCTCCATTTACATGGAAAACGGGTGCCTGTACGAGTTTTGCAGCAGCAGTGGAGTAGGTAGATGAACGTGCATCTTGGAAATCTGTGGTAAAGCCTACTTGATTATTGATCACGAAGTGCATGGTACCACCGGTATAATAACCTTCCAATTGACTCATTTGAACGGTCTCAAATACAACACCCTGACCTGCTACTGCAGCATCACCGTGTATTAGAATTGGAAGTATTTTATCGTAATCACTTTTGTATAAGATATCTGCCTTTGCTCTTGCGAATCCTTCTACTACTGGATCTACAGATTCCAAGTGTGAAGGGTTTGGGGCTAATTTTAGGTGTACATTTTTTCCAGAAGGTGTAACTACTTGTGAGGAGTAGCCCAGGTGATATTTTACATCTCCATCACCAAAACTTAGATCTGGTACTGAATTACCTTCAAATTCATTGAATATCATATCATAGGTTTTACCCATGATGTTTGCCAGAACATTCAGGCGGCCTCTATGTGCCATTCCGATCACCACTTCTTCTACTTTATCTTCAGCTCCTTTGTTGATGATTGCATCAAGGGCAGCTATTGCGGACTCTCCACCTTCGAGGGAGAATCTCTTTTGACCAACGTATTTGGTATGAAGGAATTTTTCAAAGCCGACAGCACCATTTAGCTTTTCAAGAATTCTTTTCTTCTTGTTTAAATCTAAACCATAATCATCCGAGAATTTGCGTTTTTCAATGCGGTCTCTTAGCCATCTACGCTTTTCTCTACTTTGGATATGGGTTGTTTCGAAGCCTATGTTTCCAGCGTAAATTACTTCTAGATTGTCGATCAATTCTTTGAGTGTCGCCTGCTCAAGTCCAAGTTCAGAGGATACTAAGAACTTAGAACTAAGGTCCGCATCACTTAGGTCAAAATCTTTCAGATCAAGGTTTGGAAGCCTGTCTCTGCGAGCTCTGATCGGATTAGTTGTAGAGCGGAGGTGTCCTCTGTCTCTATATGCTTTTATAATTGCATATACTTTTAACTCTTTTGCTAGGTTACCGGAATCCACAACTGTGGAGCCTGCATCGGCATGTCCATTACTATTTAAGGCAAGGTCAAATCCTTTAAAAAATAATCTCCAACTCTCCTCAACATTGTCCGGGGACTGCTGATAGTTGGTGTACATGGATTCAATGTAACTAGGGTGTGCGTTAAAAATAAATGATAAATCTTTCATCTCGAGTTTGTTAAGGAATAGCCTAGGGCTAATTTCCTAGAATAAATTCTTTTTGGATTGTTGTTTAATTCTCGATAAACAACGCAAATTTCACTTATTATTATCTAATAAGGAAAAAAAACTACATGAATATTCTTAATTTTACGAACATAATATCTGAAAAAGTCTTTTCTTTGTCCAAAGAGACTAATAAACAAAGGATTTTGAAGTAAAAGTGTTGAAAAAAAATTCTTTAAGTTTTATTTTTTGGAAATAAGTTTTAATTTTGCGTTCCGATTTGAGGAAAGATTGAATAAAAGTCAAAACAAGTAAAAAATGGCACATCATAAGTCTGCACTAAAGAGAATTAGACAAGATGCTAAGAAGCGTTTGCATAATCGCTACTTTAAGAAATCAACACGTACGGCAATTAAGAAGCTACGTGGAATGACTGATCAGAAAGAGGCGAATGAGTTTTTACCAAAGGTTGTTTCTATGGTAGATAGATTGTCAAAGCGCAATTTGATCCACAGACATAAAGCTTCTAATCTTAAGAGTAAGTTGACTAAGGCAGTTAACGCTATCTAATATAGCTTAGACGTATAAAGATATACTGGGCGATTCTTCACAATGAGGAATCGCCTTTGTACGTTTAATGTAAAAGCTAAGATTGGCTTATGCTTCTTGCATAATTAATCTTGAATCTTTTGATGAGTTTTTTATTTTTGCAATTGAATACTAATGTTCAAGCCAAATAATTAAATATGTCCAAATTCCATGCCCTTCATGTAGCAGAGATTAAAAAAGAGACTCCTGATTGTGTATCTGTTCGATTTAAACTCAGCAATGCACAGCAAGAAACTTTTGGTTTCAAGCAGGGACAGTATCTCACTCTGCGGAAGGAAATTGATGGAGAAGATGTGCGCAGATCTTATTCAATTTGCACGAGTCCGTTGGATGAGCAATTGACGGTAGCTATAAAAAAAGTGGAGGGTGGTTTGTTCTCAACTTTTGCCAATGATAAATTGAAAGTAGGGGATACGCTTGATGTGATGCCTCCTATGGGTAATTTCACTTTAGATGTATCGGCGGGTAAAAAGGGTAATTATGCAGCAATCGCTGCTGGTTCTGGAATTACGCCAGTGCTTTCAATTATGAAAACGGTTCTTTTGGTTGAGGAGAATTCAACTTTTACACTTTTCTATGGAAATAAAAACACCGAAAATATAATTTTTCAAGAGGAGATTGAAGCCCTTAAGAATCAATTCATGGGGCGTTTGAAGGTGCATTATGTGCTCAGTCGGGAACATAGTGGATCGGATCTTTTTTATGGACGAATAAACAGAGAGAAGATTGAGGTGTTTACTAAACATCTGATGGACGTAAAATCCACAGATGCTGTTTTTTTATGCGGACCTTATGAGATGATAATGTCTGGAAAGGATGTACTTGAGCTTGCGGGCTTGGATCGTTCAAAGATACATTTTGAGCTTTTCTATACGCCTGATGCTAATGCGGATGTGTCCAAGAAGGAAGTTGTGACCAATTCAAAGGCAGCAAAGTTGACTGTCACTGTGGATGATAATTCATTTACTTTTGAAATGGAATCTGATCAGGATATGATTCTAGATGCGGCGCTAAAGGCTGGTGCAGACTTGCCTTTTGCTTGTAAGGGCGGCGTATGTTGCACTTGTAAGGCTAAATTGATAGAGGGTGAGGTTAAAATGACAGTCAATTATGCATTGGAGCCAGAGGAGGTAGATGCAGGTTATATACTAACTTGTAAGTCGCTTGCTCTTACAGATACGGTTGCGATTACATTTGATGAATAAAAGAAATGGCATCAAAAAAGAAAATACAAATTATTGAGGCTGCTGCTAAACTGTTCAAAGAACGGGGTTATGCTGCTGCCTCAATGAGAGATGTGGCTGAGGAGGTAAACTTAACCGTTTCTAGTTTGTATAGTCATATAAAGGGAAAGGACGATTTACTCAGACTAATATGCTTCGGGAATTCAGAAAAATTTCACGATGGTATTACCTCTGTTGAAAAGAAGGGGAAGAATGACAAAGAGCGTTTACGAATGCTTGTTCGCTTACATATTGTTATGTCACTGGAGTACTCAACTACTGTGACTGTTTTTAATGACGAGTGGAAGCATCTTCCAGAACCGCACCTTTCTTTCTTTAAAGAACTTCGCAGAAGTTATGAACAGCGGGTGCTCAGGATTATAGAGTCTGGATTGACAGAGAGTGGTTTAGATGGCCGGGACTCAAGATTACTGATGTATTCGATGCTGTCTTCATTAAATTGGTTGCATTACTCTGCTTTTTACAGGAATCACCCTAATCGGGATTCTGTGATTGGCGAATTAGAAAATATGATACTACGAGCAATAATTGGTGTTTAGCGCTTATGTGACAGATATCTTAGGGATTTTCCGAACAAGTGTTCGTTTTTTTTCGGTTCATTCCTTATATTTGTAGTAGAAGAGTAATTTATGTGAATAAATGACTACTTCAGCCTACCAAATTATTGTTGTAATTTAAAAGAATTATGATAGAAAAAGACCTAAATCAGATTTTTCAGGACCGTATAGATGCCGACGATAGAATCGAGGCGAGGGACTGGATGCCAGAGAAATACAGACAAACTTTGATTCGTCAGATTTCTCAGCACGCACATTCTGAGGTGGTGGGTATGCTTCCAGAAGCAAACTGGATTTCAAGAGCTCCATCTTTAAGAAGGAAAGTGGCTTTACTTGCCAAAGTGCAAGACGAAGCTGGGCACGGATTATATCTTTACTCCGCTGCTGAAACTCTTGGTGCAAAAAGATCAGATCTTTTGCAACAGTTGATTGATGGGACTGCCAAATATTCTAGCATATTCAATTATCCTACGCTTACATGGGCGGACATAGGTGCTATAGGTTGGTTAGTGGACGGTGCAGCCATTATGAACCAAGTTATGCTATGCAGAACATCTTATGGGCCCTATGCCCGTGCCATGGTGCGTATTTGTAAAGAAGAATCGTTTCACCAGCGTCAAGGTTACGAGATTATGATTGCATTATCTCAAGGATCTGAAGAGCAAAAAGCAATGGCTCAAGATGCATTGAATCGTTGGTGGTGGCCATCTTTAATGATGTTTGGCCCTAATGATGCGGAGTCTAAGCATACTGCTCAGTCAATGGCTTGGCGTATCAAGCGCAAGACGAATGATGAGTTGAGACAAGCTTTCGTAGATTCCTCCATTTCCCAGATTGAATATTTAGGTCTAACAGCTCCTGACAAGGATTTAAAATGGAATGAAGAGCGTGGACATTACGATTTTGGTCCTATAGATTGGGATGAGTTTTGGCAGGTAGTCAAAGGACATGGACCTTGTAATAAGGAACGTATTGCTGCAAGACGAAAAGCGCAAGAAGAAGGAAAATGGGTTCAAGAGGCTGCAATGGCCTATGCTGCTAAACGCAAGCAAAGAGCACAAGATCAACAGACAAGAGTAGCTTAACAATATACATTATGGATAATACATGGCCACTGTGGGAGGTATTTATACGTTCCAAGAACGGATTGAGTCATAAGCATGTGGGTAGTCTTCATGCAGCAGATGAGGATATGGCTATTGAAAATGCTAGAGACGTATATACTAGACGTCAAGAGGGTGTGAGTATATGGGTCGTTGAATCTAAGCACATTTCTGCTTCTAATCCTTCAAAGAGTGAGGAACTATATGATCCTGCGAAAAATAAGATTTATAGGCATCCAACGTTCTACGATATTCCTGATGAGGTAGGACATATGTAAATCACCCTTTAGCACAATGAATAATATGAACAAGGAGGACACGCAAAAAGCAAGCATTGATCTTGCGCTTTGGATGGGTGATAATGCACTTATTCTAGGTCACCGTTTAGCAGAGCTTTGTGGCCACGGACCTATACTTGAACAAGATATCGCTTTGACTAATATAGCACTTGATCTTGTTGGTCAAGCTAGAATGTGGCTAACATTAGCAGGTGATTTAGAAGGGAAGGGAAGGACAGAAGATGATTTAGCTTATCTAAGAAGTGATAAAGAATTTACTAATATAAAGCTTGTTGAATTACCCAATCAAGATTGGGGATATGTTATAGCAAGGCAATTCATCTTTGATGCTCATCATCTTGTGATTTTAGAGCAACTAAGCACATCTTCGGAAAAAGCTATTGCTGATATTGCTCAGAAAGCAATCAAAGAAGTCCAGTATCACTTGCGATTTAGTTCAGAGTGGATTATTCGATTAGGTGATGGGACAGAATTTTCACGTAAAAGAATGCAGTCGGCTTTTGACAAACTAGCTCCATATATCAAAGCTCTTACCTTAGATGATCCATTGACGATTCTTGCAAAAGAGGCTGGTATTGGCATAGATAATAAGGCTGTCGAGGAAACAGCTTGGAAGACCTTTGACGCTATACTTTCTGAAGCAACTTTAGAATTAGAGTCTCCTGAATATTTCCATAAGGGTGGAAAGCAAGGACTACATACTGAGCATATGGGCTTCATAATTGCTGAGATGCAATCTGTTGTTCGAGCGATGCCTAACAATAAATGGTAATCCATTTACTTTAAAAGTTTTTCTAGATATATAATAATTGTTATATTATTCATAAATCGTATTACTTTTAAAGTAAACACACTATAATGATCAACCCAAAGTTTGCCGAGCACACAGTTTTTAGAGTAAGTACGCCTTACTCTCTAGGCATTGGCTTTAAGGTTAAGGGCTATGATTGGATCATTACTAATGAGAACTTAGTCCGTGGAAATCATTCCGTGGTTATTGAAGATCTCAAGGGTGCTATAGCCTATGCAAAGATTATCTATATAGATCCCCTATTAGATGTTGCCATACTTAAACTTCCATTTAGCGATGTAGAGGGCGGATTTCAGGTTTCCGACCAGATTAATTTTGAAAAAGGGATGAAAATCTTTTCCCTTGGAATTGATGGAAATTCTATTGTTGCCAAATCTGGTACGGTACAAGAAACGGTCTTTCCACAAGAGCGTTGGGAGTATATTGTTCATGATGCAGTCATGGGTTATGCAAATACTGGCGGTCCTGTTGTAGACAGCAAAGGTCTATTGGTCTCTATGAATAATTATGGCATGGAGAATGATAGTAAGCAATCAACCTCGCTTCCAATGCTTGGTATGAATGATGTCTTTGAAAAAATTCAAGGGAAGGACGACCTGGAATGGGTTCGCTGTTATAATTGCAGAACTTTCTTGAGTGAGAAGGTTGCATTAGAGTCGCAAAGTTGCACTGTTTGCAATGAATATGTGGAGTTCCCTAAAAATATTGAGCCTTTTGAAACAGAGGGTGTCGCAAGAACTATTGAATCTTTGATTGAACAGGCAGGATTTCATGTTGGCTTTGCCAGAAAAGGAGCTAATGCCTGGCTTATTAAATCAGGTTCCGCATCAATTAGCCTTAACTATCACGAGCGCAGCGGTATGATTACAGGGGATGCTATTCTTTGTAAGTTGCCAGAAAACAAGCGGAAGAGTATTCTTTC
>JBELIG010000283.1:0-3223 GCA_042091035.1 Sphingobacteriales bacterium
GTCCTAAGGTACACTTTGGCTTTATAAATCAGTTTTAGAAGAGGGTGCATTTTGTCTATGCTGTAGTAATATGTTGTTTCTGCTCCGAAACTGGTGAAGAATTTGTTTATTTCTGGAATATTTGAACCTTCGAAATCAAACACCTTTTTTTCTGATTGAAATTTTTTGAGTAACAGGTATATGTACAGGGTTGCAGCGCCTTTAGCATCTTTGGTTTTTAGAGAGGTGCTAAATAAGTTAATCACTCTTTTATTATCTAATATTACAGCGCCCTTGCAGACTGGCAATCCTGATGTTTTATGTCTTATCTGATAGAATTTTGCCATGTTATTTTCCTCTGCAACTTTAAAAAGATTGAGGGTTCTTTTATATGCTTCTCTATCTAGATTGACCTTGTCTTTTAAAATGTTTTTATAGAATTCAGTGACCTCCTTAGGGTCGTTTAGGCTTTCAAGAGGGCCAAGGTTTTCCAGTCCAGCTTTAAGATTTCTTCGAACGGATCTGTTGAATTTAAGTTCGATTTCTTCCATGCTCTGATCAAGATCAATGACTTGATTGATTCGTTTTACTGGGTTTAGGAAGCTGTGCGTTTTAGGTACAGTTATTTCTGTTGATAAATTTAGATTTAACCTCCAAAAACTTACTGGTAGATTGTTAAAAAGTAGACGTATAGTATTTTCGCTAAGGGCCTCTTTAGAGAATGGACCTAATTGTTGAGATAGTATGGGTTGAGTATAAAGTTTAAATCCAAATTTCGTTACGAATGGAAGTGGAAGGACAACCTCATAGTTGTTGATTATTATTGCATCCCAATTGTCACAGACTGCATTCAAATACCAGGCATAAGCATAGGGGGTGGAATTATAAGCTTCTTTGATTACTTGATTCCATTTTATCTTATCAATATCAATGTTATTAATCCTACGAATGTCCATACTTATTTTTTCCTAAAAAGGGCTAAACCATCCCTCAGTGGTAAATATAAGGATTCTAATCTAGGGTCTTTGGACATTTTTACATTGAAATCGTGAATAATCTGAGTATGGTTATCCATGTCTTCGTCGAGTACCTTTCCGGACCAAAGTACATTGTCGACGAGTATTAATCCTCCGGATCTAACTTGTGGGAGTATTTGTTCGAAATAGTACTCGTTATCTTTTTTGCCGGCATCAATAAAGACAAGGTCAAAGATTCCTTCGACAGTCTTAATGAGTGCTTTTGCATCTCCGAAATGCTGTGTTATTATATCCTGAAGCTCCGCTTTTTGGAAATATTTATTCGATATAAATTCTAGTTCCTTATTGGCCTCTAATGTTATTAATTCTCCGTCCTTAGGAAGTGCAGATGCCATTGATATTGTAGCATATCCAGTGAATGTACCTATCTCTAGAATACGTTTACTACCATGTATCTTTACCAGCATATGGAGCAGAGTCCCTTGAAGGTGGCCAGAAATCATTCTGGGGTTCAGGGTTTTTAAATTAGTCTCTCTCTCCAGTTCTTTTAAAAGAGCTGATTGTGGTGTACATAATCCTTCGCAGTACGTTGTGAGAAGATCTAGGTCCATTATTATTTATCAAATTTTTTCTTTAAAAAAGGGTGCAGGAATACGGATGTTAAAATAACGACAACACCGATATAGAAGTTCGTATTTAACTCTCTGTGTTCATTGAGTATCAGCATTGCTAGAATGATTCCGTAAACAGGTTCAAGATTTATGATCAGGTTTGAGGTAAATGCACTAAGATGTTTTAGTGATTTTAAGTTTAGGAGAAATGCCAGCGTCGTACAGCCTAAAACTAAAATTCCCATATAAATCCAATCTCGTCCATCCATCCAGAATTGGACTTCTGTGCTGTATTTTAGATAAAAGGGTAGCATAAGACTCATCGTTAATAAAGCAGCAAACATTTCTACTAAAGCCATAGATTTGGTCTCAATCTGGTCTATATATTTTTTGTTCAGTATGGAAAAAATAGTTGCAAGCAATGCTGAGGTAAGACCTATGTATACACCGAGCATCATATCTGTTTTGAGGTCACTAACGATAAGCCACATGCCTGGTATTATGATAAGACCTATCATTACTTCATAAGTCTTGAACTTTTGTTTTAAAATTAAAGGTTCAAAAATGGATGTCAAAAATGAAGTTGTTGCAAGGCAGACAAGAGCAATAGATGCATTAGCGTATTTAATAGAGCCATAAAAAGTCAACCAATGCAGAGCAATCAATGCACCAATACCGAATAACCTGAATAAAACAGGTCTTGGAATGGATTTTAGATGCTTAAAATTGACTAGGAACAGAAAACTAGCAGAGGTCAATAGCACTCTCCACCAAACGATAGACAATGCAGATACTTTTATTAGATCTCCTAGGATAGCAGTAAGACCAAAGAGTAACACTGCCAGATGTATTTGGAGGTATGCCCTCTTAACTGATTTGTCCATTTTTTCTTTGAAAAATTAACTGTTGATTCAGAATATCTGCAAATGTATTAATACCTCGCATAAATTCAATTTATATCAGTGATATTAGCAATTTGATTGTGTTTAAGTGACTTGACATCAAACACTTTACTTCTTTTGTTGTTTTCTAAAAAAGATGAAATTTCCAGTAATAGGTACGAAAATTTTAATCAATAATTGGTAATTTTCTTCTTTTAGGTAGGGAATCTATACTAATCATTGTAATTGAGTGTTTTTTTAGTAGATTTTAGTTTTTAACTTTGTTTAGCAAATTGAACTGAACATGATCGAAGAAAAGTTAGAAGAATTATTAGTTGATGAAGAATTGGAGGAAGTCTTAAGTGACTATACCTCTAATATCATTGTGTACAATGATGACCAAAATACTTTTGAGTGGGTTATTGAGTCCTTTGTTGATGTTTTAAAGCATTCTTCTACTCAGGCAGAACAACTTGCCTTTTTGATCCATTTCAAAGGTAAAGCGAATGTGAAATCTGGTTCACTCGATGAATTAAGAACATTCAAGGATGCTTTGGTTGACAGGGGGCTTTCTGCTGTAATCGAGTGATATGCCTATCTTTGCCTTAAGTGATGAACTTGCCTTTCCTGATCCCTCCTTTGCTGAAGATGGTCTGCTTGCTGTTGGTGGTGATCTTAGCCAAGAACGCCTGATTTTAGCCTATAAAAACGGTATTTTCCCTTGGTATAATCCTGGAGATCCAATCCTTTGGTGGTCACCTGATCCAAGATTTGT
>JBELIG010000284.1:0-3204 GCA_042091035.1 Sphingobacteriales bacterium
GTTTTAGAACTGGCTGTAAACTAGTAGTATTATCTAGTAATGGAGATCTTCTAGAGAATACAACCATATATCCACATGCTCCACAAAGCCAAAGTCGTGAAGCCATAAGCACTATGGATCACTTGGTGAGCAAATATAAAGTACAGGCCATCGCAGTCGGGAACGGAACAGCATCCAGAGAAACTATGGATCTCCTTAAGACTAGTCATTTAGCGGCTCAGCTTGAACTTTTCTTAGTCAATGAAAGTGGAGCTTCCATATATTCTGCATCCGCTATAGCTCGAGAAGAATTCCCCGATCAAGATATCACCGTCAGAGGTGCCGTATCCATAGCAAGAAGATTAATGGACCCATTGGCAGAACTTGTAAAGCTAGATCCTAAATCCATTGGCGTTGGCCAGTATCAGCATGATGTAAACCAGCCAAAGCTTAAAGCAAGTCTTGAGCGTGTAGTAGAAAGCTGTGTAAACCAAGTCGGCATCAATATCAATACTGCTTCCAAACATCTACTAACCTACGTATCAGGCTTAGGACCTACCCTAGCGCAGAATATTGTCGATTACAGATCTGAACATGGAGACTTCATTTCAAGAGCTGCAATAAAAAAGGTGCCTAGAATGGGTGCTAAAGCATTTGAACAATGTGCTGGATTCCTTAGAGTCAATGCAGGAAGAAATCCACTCGACAATACAGGTGTACACCCTGAGCGTTATGAGTTGGTGAAACATATGGCAGAAAACATAGGCTGCAAAGTAAAGGACCTTATCGCAGACTCTGAAAAGCGTAAAAACATTAAGCTTACAGACTATGTAACGGATGAAGTTGGAATCCCAACCTTACAGGATATAGTAAAAGAGCTCGAAAAACCTGGACTCGATCCACGTGGAAAGGCGCAACCTTTTGAATTTGCAAAAGGCATCAACAAACTAGAAGACCTAAATATTGGAATGATCCTACCCGGGATCATAACAAATATTACAAATTTTGGAGCCTTCGTTGATGTCGGTGTCAAACAAGATGGATTAGTGCACATCTCAGAAATGGCTGATAAATTCATTGAGAATCCCAATGAGGTGGTAAAGCTTCAGCAAAAAGTACAGGTAAAAGTTACAGATGTAGACATATCCAGGAATCGGATTCAACTAAGCATAAAACAAGCAAAATAATGAGCAATAGAATCGATATGCTGCTAAAGATGTATGAAGAAAGTCCTGATGATACCTTCGTACTTTTCGCACTTGCTAAAGAGCATCAATCCTTGGAAAAATTTGACGTAGCGCTCGAATATTTTGATAAGTTACTCCAGGCAGATAAAAACTATGTTGGGGCCTATTATCATTTAGGAAAACTCTATGAGTCGAAGCAAGAGATTGATAAAGCTATATCTACTTATAAAGAAGGTATTCAAATCGCAACTTTAGCAGGTGATAATCATGCTAAGTCAGAATTAGCAGGAGCTTTGATGAATATTGACGAGGATTTCGAATAAGCAAATGAATTTTAGGCAAGAAGTTTCGTTAGCGTTCTGCCTTTTTCTAAATTCAATCTTAAAATAGATAAATCTAAAATAATGAAAATACTTAACAGCTTTTTATTAATACTCATTGCAAGTGTCTGTATTGGACAGAGCAATGGAGGTATGTGGCTACCTAACCTTCTTGAACAACTCAATGAAGAAGAAATGCATGCCATGGGTATGGAACTTACTGCTTCCGATATTTATGATATCAATTCCGGTAGTTTAAAAGATGCAGTGGTTCATTTTGGCGGATTTTGTACTGGTGAAGTAATATCAAGCCAGGGACTTGTCCTAACCAACCACCACTGTGGATATGGTCAGATACAATCGCACTCAAGCGTAGAAAACAACTATTTAGAAGAAGGTTTCTGGGCAATGAGCCGAGCAGAAGAATTATCTAATCCAGGATTATTCGTAAAATTCATCAACAAAATAGAGGATGTAACTGCTCAAACATTAGAGGGTGTATCTGATGATATGGGTCTAGAACAAAGGAATGCCCTTATTGAAGAAAATATCGAAGCGCTTGTAAACGCTGCTGAACTTGGAGAATTTGAAGAATTCGAAATAAAACCATTTTACGAAGGCAATCAATTCTATGCATTCTACACAATTTCTTACCCAGATGTACGATTAGTAGGTGCTCCCCCCTCTTCTATCGGTAAATTTGGAGCAGATACGGATAACTGGGTATGGCCAAGACATACTGGAGATTTTTCAATCTTCAGAATCTATGCAGACAAGGACAACAATCCTGCTGAATACAGTGAGGACAATGTTCCTTTCACACCAAAACATCACCTACCAATTAATATCTCAGGAGCTAAGGAAGGAGATTTTACGATGGTATTTGGATTCCCAGGTCGTACCAACGAATATCTTCCCGCTACAGCTGTTAAGCAAGTTGCAACAGTCGTAGACCCTGCAAGAGTAGCTATGCGAGATGTATCCCTCAAAGTAATGGACAAGTACATGCGTGCTGATGAGGCAATCAAAATAAAATATGCCTCAAAATTTGCAAGTATTGCCAACTACTGGAAAAAATGGATCGGAGAAATGCAAGGACTCGAACGATCTAATGCTGTCGCAAAAAAACAGGCCTATGAAAAAGAATTCTTGGAAAAGGTAAATGCGGATGAGGCACTAAAAGCCAAGTACGGAAATCTGTTGAGTGAGCTTAACGCACTTTATTACAGCCTGCAGCCCTACGCAGAAGTAAATGCATACCACGCAGAATTAACGGGCAGAAATACACTTATGCTCAACGTGGCATACTACATGAACAGACTTGAAAACGTATATAATAGCCAAGGAGAAGAAGCTTATCAAAGCTTCAAAGGTAGACTATTAAATTACCTTCAAGGTCAGTATAAGAACTATGACTCCACTGTGGAAGCTGAAGTGTTCGCAAGTCTTATCCAGCTCTATTTTGAAAAAGTACCTGGAAATTATTTGGATCAAAATCTAATGGAGATTGTAGGAAGAACAGATACAAAAGCCCTTGCTTTTGCAAAGGAACTCTACAAAACTTCTCAGATAACTGACTTTGAGTCACTTAAAGTAATACTTGAACTACCTGCAGCAGAAGCTATACAGGCTCTAGGAAAAGACGAGATGGTCTTGTTCTATAAAAAACTAAATGCACCTTTTGAGGCAGAAGTAAAACCTAATTTCGACAAGTACAG
>JBELIG010000285.1:0-3204 GCA_042091035.1 Sphingobacteriales bacterium
TACATTAAGCCTATAATAGATGGGCAGGAAGAATACACAAATGATAACCATGGCGATGGGCATCCCAAAGTAGAATTGAGCAAAGCCCATTCCATCTTGAAACGCTTTTCCTGGTGTTGATAAAAATGTTATAGCGGATGCTTGTGTTGCCATTATTGAAAGGCCAATAGTCCACCACTTGAGGTCCTTATCTCCTAATAAGAAGCTTTTTACATTATTGACTGATCTTGTTTTCCAGATGCCGTAGCCGACGATTCCGAATATTGTACCTAGCATGATCAGCCAGTCTAGTGTGCTTAATTCCATGTTTGCGACTTAAGAAAAGTAGTTAAAAAAGAGATAAAAGGCAACCAGTAATACAAAGTGTATGACGAGTGTTACCTTGTAAAGGCGATTCCAAGTTCCAAGAAAAGGTGGTGGGCTTTCTTGTTGGTTGTTTTTATTTGAATCAGTCATTTGTGTTGTTTTTACCTAAAGCGATCATGTTAGCAAATAGTCTGTAAGCACCAGGAACTCCCGCAGGTAGTTCTCGGAAAAAGGAAAGGCCGGTGTATACGTAGTGCCCAGCTCCTAGTTCAGCGACAAGGAGGCCTCCATTAAGTGCTTCCTCTCCTTTATCATTACAGGATAAAATCGCTGTATAATCTTCAGACCACTCATTCGGAAAATACAAACCTCTCTCCTGAACCCAATTGTTGAAATCTCCAGCATTAAGTTTATTTGGTGAATTCATTACAGGGTGTCGCTCAGCTAGAATTCTAATTTCAGCATTTTCATCAGAAACCCTTTTCCTGCTTATAGTGAGGGGTAGAGGTGGAATTTCATCTTTAGACATCTTGAGTCCCCAGGTTGTATTATATTGGACAATCATAGTTCCTCCTTGTTTTACGTAATCAAAAAGCGTTTGATTAATAAAGCGTAGTTCATTGATTGTGTTATAGGCACGTATACCTAAAATTAATGCATCATATTCTTTCAATACTTTGAGTGCAGTGTTGGGTTCTATGATATCAACTTCATAACCGATTTGTTCTAAACTTGAAGGAACTTCATCACCTGCTCCCATGATATACGCTATTTTATTTCCATTTATCTTCAAGTCAATTTTAACGGCTTTTGAAGTTGCAGGTAGCAATATCGATTGGGTCGGGATATGGTCGTATTCTATTAGTGCCAATGATCGGTCGTATTTCTTACCATTAGATTTTATATAGGCAGAAATTTCAACTTCGGATGCTTCTTCTGAAGGATGTAGCATGAATTCAAAGGTTTCGCTTTGCCCTTTTCGAGAAAGTGAAATTTGATAATCTGCAGGACTTGTACTCCAGCCATCAGGAAGATCTAGATTAAGGGTTCCTTCAAAATTATCTATTCCTGCTTTGACAGTTACAGTCATTGGTTTAGGTAATTGATTGCCGAAGATAAAAGCGGGCTCTTCAATCTTAACAAAAGCTTCCGGAAGGATTTCAAAGGGCTGATATATTTCTCCTTTTACGTTGTCTGTGTATTTGTATTCCAAGTCTTTCTCAAAGGCTATATAAGTCCCTTGTACTTCAAATAAAAATCTAGCCTTCAATACTCTTGGAGTTTCTGGCAGACCTCGAAGTAAAAGATCGGGGACTTGGTACATACCAAGTTTTGGAGCTTCGTTTAGCCAATAGGGGCTGCTGTACTCCATTTCTTGAGGAATCTCAATAAGGCGAGATAAGTTGTAGACCTTATTTTCTTCAAGTACTGCATTCAAGACTGTATCCTTACCCATCGGAAGGTATTCTATTTTTACAAGTCTACTGTTGATGGAAGATCGGTTTGTTATCTCTATATCCAATGCTTGGGTTTGTCCAGGAGATGAATACGGGGATTCCATAATTACATCGATGTAGAGCCCCATGGCATTTTTGATTATTTCTTTAACCTCCTTAAGTTTTTGTGCTTTCCACTTGTTATCCACCATCATATAGATCATATCATGAACTTCAAGAAGTGCAGGCACTGATTTTTCAGGAGCCATCAAATCATAAGTTTTCAGGATCTGTGTAATTCGTTCTCCAATGCGTTTGCCTCCTTTGACTCTATTCCAAGACATATCTATTCCTTCAAATGGATTTGTTTGGTCCTCAGGCATGTTTCCTTCAAGCAATTCTAGGTATTCTGTAGTGCTACCACGCGAAGGTGTTCTTCCCATACCCTGACATTTGTGCATACTTCTACTTTCAGCAGCTATTTCTGTATTAGATTTACCAAGGATAGGGTAGTAGCTTCCTACGTCTACTGTACATAAATTAGATTTATCTGCCTTTGCAAATGCTTCTCTTGAACCATAAAACCACCAGGAAGTATTTAAAAATAGACGTTCTGGCGTCCACGGTTTTACATGCTCAAGTTGTTCAGGAAATAGTCTGGGATTTCCTGCCATATTGAATGCTTCCACTGAAAGTATTGCTGAGGACGTATGATGTCCATGGGTTGAACCTGGTGTTCTGTGGTTGAATCTATTGATTACGACATCTGGTTGCAGCTTTCTTATCGTCCAGATCACATCCTCAAGTACCTCTGCTTTATTCCAAATGTTTAAGGTTTCGTCTGGATGCTTTGAGTATCCAAAGTCATTTGCTCGTGAAAATAATTGTTTACCTCCGTCCACTCGTCTTGCTGCAAGTAGCTCTTGCGTACGAATTATACCTAGCAATTCTCTGATCTCAGAGCCAATAAGGTTTTGACCACCATCTCCTCTTGTAAGTGACAGATAGGTTATATCTAGATGCTTCTCGTTTGATAGATATGAAATCATGCGGGTATTCTCATCATCTGGATGTGCAGCGACGAATAAAACGGTTCCTACAGTATTGAGTTTCTGTATTTCTGAGAATATTTGGCCTGCAGTTTTTTGAGTCTGCGCCGTCATACTATTCACAAGCAGCAGAAGTGTGAAGAGTGTTAAAACTGGTTTTTTCATTAAAGTATAGTTTTAATCAAGTTGTAATGATTTGACCGAATTGAAAATAGCTCCTGTAAATTAACTTATTTTAGGCTATTCCTACATTCGAATAGTTGTAATTCCGTATTGATCCCGAAAAAAGCTTATTTTTTACTGTTTCCCGAAAATCAGAGTTCATAGAATTGTAATGTAAATTTCAAGACATCGTGGTTCTTGTATTAAGGTTATATTATTAATACAAAACTAATGAACATGAACAAAACACT
>JBELIG010000055.1:0-16733 GCA_042091035.1 Sphingobacteriales bacterium
TTAACGGAGAACACTGTAAACTGGTGTAGTTTTTTGAATTCGTCCATTAGTGGTTCTGGTGCAATACAGTAGCCCATTTTCCATCCAGTGATATGAAAGGTCTTTCCAAATGAATAACAAACAAAACTCCTACTGCGCAATTCGGGTATTTCCAATGCACTGATATGTTTTTGATTGTCAAATACGAGGTGTTCATAAACTTCGTCGCTTAGGACGAGAAAATTATATTTTTCAGCAAGTCTTGCCAATGTTAAAAGATCCTCTTCTGAGTATGTTGTTCCAGTTGGGTTATGGGGGTTATTGATTATAAATAGCTTGGTTTGTTCAGACATCAGCTCTTCGATGTCCTGCCAATTGATTCTGTATGCAGGGCCTTTTAGAGCATAAGAGATTGCTTTTCCTCCATTGGCAATTATGGAGGGCTTATAGGAGTCGTATGCGGGGTCTATGCAAATCACTTCATCGTTTGGCTGGATTACAGTTGATATAGCCGTGTAGATCGCTTGGGTGGCTCCTGCTGTAATACAGATCTCGGAATCAATATCGATAGAAATATTCCTATGGGTATAGATCTTTTTTTGAATGGCTATCCTCAATGCCTCAATTCCAGCCATAGGGGCGTATTGGTTTTTGCCTTGTTTCATATGTTTTGATACAAGTTCAATCAGCTGTGGATCGCAATCGAAATTTGGAAAACCTTGGGATAGGTTTATGGCATTTGCTTCTCGGGCACGAGCTGACATCTCAGAGAATATGCTTTTCCCAGTATTAGGTAATTTAGAAGAAAAAATATGTGTTGCCATAATTGTTTGTTGTTAAGAGCGTTAAGGCTATTGCTTTGCTTTTTTTTTAAAGACCAAGATTAAAATCTAAAAAATAGCTTGTAATTAAAAATTATTCCTTCTATATTTGCCACCGCTAACGAAGGTTAGTGGTCTTGAAAAAGAGGAGGTGCGGTAGCTCAGTTGGTAGAGCAATGGACTGAAAATTCATGAGTCGGCGGTTCAAGTCCGCCTCGCACCACTAAAAGCCTGGAATTTATTCCGGGCTTTTTTGTTTTATACTTCCCCATATTGATATCCTCAATATTTTTAGAATTGCTTACCTTGTAGCTCACAATCAGAAAAAGAATTTGGACATGGAATATGGAACGCTTGAGCATGCAAAAATGCTTGATCAACAAGATGAACTTTCAATATATAGATCTAGATATCATTTTCCGAAACACAAGGGTGAAGACTGCTTGTATTTCTGTGGGAATTCTTTGGGCTTGCAGCCTAAATCGACTAAAGCGGCATTGATTGCTGAATTAGACCATTGGGCAGCTCATGGGGTTGAAGGACATTTTACCGGAGACAATGCCTGGATGTACTACCACAAGTTACTTACGCCAGCTAGTGCAAGATTAGTAGGAGCAAGAGATAGCGAGGTAGTAGTGATGAACACATTATCTACGAATTTGCATTTATTGATGGTTTCTTTTTATCGTCCAACGAATACGAGATTTAAGATTATTATGGAGGAGCAGGCTTTCCCTTCTGATCAGTATGCGGTAGAAAGTCAGGTGAAGTTTCATGGTTTTGATCCAGAAGATGCTATTATAGAAGTTAAGGCTCGGCCGGGAGAAGATTATATTCGTACAGAAGACATAGAGGAAACGATCAAAGCGCATTCAGATAGTGTGGCCTTGGTTTTTTTCAGTGGTGTAAATTATTATACGGGACAATTCTTTGAAATGGAACGTATCACTGCTTGTGCTCATGATGCCGGTGCCATTGCGGGTTTTGATCTTGCACACGCTGCTGGAAACGTTGTTATGAATTTACATGATTGGAATGTTGATTTTGCAGCATGGTGTTCATATAAATATTTGAATTCAGGTCCTGGAGGACCAAGTGGTGTGTTTGTGCATGAAAAGCATGGACAGGATAAAACATTACCACGATTTGCAGGTTGGTGGGGACACGATGAAAAAAGTCGTTTCAAAATGGAAAAAGGTTTTATTCCAATGGAAGGAGCGCAGGGTTGGCAACTGAGTAATGCACAGGTATTAAGCTTTGCAGCATTGAAATCAAGTATTGAGATCTTTGAAGAGGCAGGTATTGAAGCTTTACGAGCAAAGAGCCTAAAGCTTACTAGCTATATGGAATCTTTGATCAACGGGATTGAAGGAGGCGACCTTTTTAAGATAATAACGCCAAGTATTGCTGAGCAAAGAGGTGCTCAATTGAGTATGCTAACACAGGATGGTATAGGTAAAGAATTGTTTGATTATCTTTCTGCGAATGGTGTAATATGTGATTGGAGGGAACCTAATGTAATCCGACTAGCAGCAGTTCCTATGTATAATTCCTTTGAGGATGTCTGGAGCTTTGTTGATTTAGTAAAAAGATGGATAAAGAGAAATCACTAATTTCTATAACTATTGATTGTAAATTCCTTATAAATTTGTATAATTGTTATTAATGATTAGACATAATCTATTTGTTGTTCCATTATAAGTACATTATTCTCGCAGCCAATTTGTAAGATCGATGAAGGACAAAAAAGCAAAAATTTTCACAGAGGAATTTTTTCCGCAGATTGAAGCGCTAAATAACTTTGCCTATCATCTGACTTACAATCAGTCTGATGCCGAAGATTTGGTTCAGGAAACTTTTTTGAAAGCTTATCGGTTTATTGATAAGTACGACGAGGGGACCAATGCAAAAGCCTGGTTATTTAGGATTCTTAAGAATGCCTTTATTAACGAGTATCGCAAGAAATCAAAGGCTCCTCAAGCCGTAGACATCGACCAAGCAAATCTCCTCAAAGACGAAGACGAAAAAGCGTTTAAAGGTTTTCATGACCTGCGTGAAGAAATGTTCCAAAACATGATGGGTGACGAAATTACCAACGCCATCAATACACTACAGGAAGATTTCAGGACAGTTATTTTACTTTGTGATGTGGAAGACTTTACTTACGAAGAAATTGCCACAATACTGGAAATACCGATTGGTACTGTTCGATCTAGATTGCACAGAGCCAGAAACTTACTGAGAGAAAAGCTAAGAAATTATGCTAGTTCTAAAGGTTATTGAATGATTAATTTTAATGTTTGAAAATATCCTACCCCCCCAAACGGTATGATGTTTCGGTTTTTTGCTAAGTGCAATTAGCTGTAAATCAAGCTAAAACTCTTTGATTATGTCTAATTTAAAGAAAAAGGCAAGTGAATTTGAAAATAAATTCATTTCCTCCTCACTCGAAAAACGATTGTCTTCTGATGCTAAGCAAGAGTTAGCGGAAGAATTAAAAACCAATCCTGAGTATTTTAAGCGATTAGAAAACGATGAAGATTTTCAATTGTTTATAAGAAGTAAGTTTAAAAGAAAAGAAGTTTCTCCTGCTTTAGTAGATTCTATAAAGTCTAAAATCGGGTTTTAATTCTTTCTTACAATAAAAAAAAGCTTGATCATTTTGATCAAGCTTTTTTATTTAACCCATTTCAGAAACCACTTCCGTGACCTGAGGGACCATTCGTTTTAGCATTCCTTCAATGCCTGACTTGAGTGTTACTGTTGCAGAAGGGCAACCACTACAAGATCCTTGAAGAATTACACTAACTATTCCTTTATCAAAAGACTTGAATTCTATATTACCTCCATCCATCTCTACAGCTGGACGCACATAAGTATTGATTAATTCTTTGATTTTTACTACAATCGCTTTATCCTCATCTGAATACACAATGTCAGATTGCTGCATTTCCATTTCAGAAATTGCTTCTTGATAACCTTCCTTAACGACTTCCTTTCCTGACTCTAGATATTCTTTGATGAAGGTTTTAAGATCCATCATAATGTCATCCCAAGAGTAGTTTAATTCTTTAGTAACTGTAACAAAGTTGTTACAGATATAAACTCCTTTTACAAAAGGCTTTTCGAATAGTACTGAGGCCAAAGCTGACCATTCTTTAGCTAATTCTTCTGTTTTAAAATCAGCCGTACCTTTAAAATTCATTCTGTTTGTAACGAACTTAAGAGACTCCGGATTTGGAGTTTGTTCGGTGTAAAGCATTATAGGTTGCTGATTTACAGATTTATTTTCCATTTTATCTACTATATTTTAAGTGTACAGGTCAAAGGTAACACATTTTGGCATTACATTGTTTTTCAAAGATGTAAACAAAAAAAATGTAACTTATTTTTACAGAAAGGCAACATTGATAAAATTATGTTTTTATTTTGCAGCTGTCGATTTTGATCTATCTACATGGATTATTTTTTTTAAATGAAAGACAGATATATTGACTTGATTGAGCAATCCTTTTATTTTCCGCAGGAAGGATTTGCAATTGAGGATGACAATTTAGTTTTTAATGGTGTTCCATTAAAATACCTTATCGAAAAGTATGGAGCTCCTTTAAAGCTCACCTATTTACCTAAAATTGGTGAACAAATCGAGCGTGCCAGAGCCTTCTTTTCACGCGCTTTTACTGATCTTAATTATAATGGAAAACATCGTTATTGTTATGTCACGAAAAGTTGCCATTTTCATTTTGTCCTTAATGAAGTTCTAAAATACAATGTTGATCTGGAGACTTCCTCTGAATATGATCTTGATCTTATTGAGGCCCTTTATAAGGAGAGAAAGCTTGATAAATCAATCACCATTATCAATAATGGATTTAAAACAGATACATACACAAGGCGCATAAGTAATCTAATAAACAACGGGTTTAAGAATGTTATCCCCGTTTTAGATAATATTGAAGAGATTGAAAAATATGAGCAGTATGTTCACGCGGATACCTGTAAGATTGGTATTCGAGTAGCAACAGAGGAAGAACCAAATTTTTCATTTTATACATCTAGGTTAGGTATTCGTAATTCTAAGGTTCTAGACTTTTATAGAACTCGTTTGGCTAATAGTACAAAGTTTAAGCTTGAGATGCTGCACTTTTTTGTAGATACTGGCATCAAGGATAGCATGTATTATTGGGGTGAGCTGAAGAAAGGAGTTAAGCTTTATTGTTCATTGAAGAAGCTTTGCCCAAGTCTGAACTCTATCAATATTGGTGGAGGACTTCCTATTCGAAATTCTTTGAGTTTTGAGTTTGATTATGAATATATGATCCGGGAGATTGTAGATCTTATCAAGCGGGAGTGTGAGCAAGAGGGTGTTGAGGCTCCAGATATATTCACTGAGTTTGGAAAGTATACGGTTGGTGAATCTGGGGCGATGATCTATTCAGTACTTGCAAAGAAGCAGCAGAATGATGCTGAGCTTTGGTATATGATTGACAATTCTATTATGAATTCATTGCCGGATACTTGGGGGATGAATGAGAAATTTATTTTGCTTCCAGTAAATAAATGGAAGAATCGCTACACGCGCGTCAATATTGGCGGCCTCACCTGTGATAATTCGGATTACTATAATTCTGAGGATCATCAAGCGCAGGTATATCTTCCAATGATAGATGATCAAGATACTGAACCGCTTTATATTGGGTTCTTTCATACGGGTGCTTATCAAGATGCTGTTTCTGGTTATGGGGGTATACAGCATTGTCTGATTCCTTCACCTAAGCATGTACTTGTTTATAGAAATGCAGACGGTGAATTAGTGGATACCGTTTATAAGGAATCTCAAGCGTCAAAAGCTATGCTTAGGATCCTCGGTTATGATGTAGATGGTGAAACAGATTTAAATGTAATGGAGGACTAATTGATTAATGGGTAGAGTATAGGTTTGCTAGGACTTGCATCCATTTCAAAGGCAGCAATTTGTATGTTGAGTAGATACATTCCGTCTTTTATTGTGTTTTCCACATAGATGAGTTCAGTAACCGTGCATGCCGTTCTAGCTGTGGTGATATCTTTCCAATAATTCCAAAACGTATTATGCGCCTCAAGTTTGCCACCATCTTCTTCTCTGTCCAAAGATGGAATGTCAACAAGCAGGTGCTCAATCTTTCTTTGGACAATATATTCCATAGCTTCTTTGGTGAAGTAGCAGGGGTTTGTGCCTGAATAAACCTGTTTTTTCTTTGCAGATTCATTCGGTGTTGTTCTTATTATAAGTGCTGGACAATATTCGATGCCTTCCATGGCCATTTCAAGAGTTTGTAGTCCAATCACTCGATCCCCATTATCTAATTTTTGAGGAATTACTGTAATCAACTGAGCTGGGAAATGGAATTTTCTGAGCACTTGATTAATGTTGAATACTTCTTTACTAATATGACCAATACATTCAGTATGTGTTCCGTTCCCATGTGGGTTAATACGTACATTCTTGAAGTTAACTAATCCACCTTCTTCAATGGAGCCAATGAACTGGTCTGTTCGCACTGGGCTAATTTCAAATGGTGGGGCCCAGAAACAATTTACCTGTCTATCGCCATGTGCTAAAGGTATTGAAAGATCTAGGCCTTGGTCTAGGTCGACTTGGTAAGTAGTTTCATTATAGCTGAACTGAATTAGCATAGCATATTAATTTCTGTCAAAATAAGCAATTGCTAGGAGGAACTTTATTTCTTCAAAAGCTTATTTTTAGGATGAGGACTTAATTTAACATTGAAAAATACAGCCTTGATACCTAATATACTGATTTCCTTTTTGATACTCTGTTTTGTGATCCAACTTTACTTTTGGCTGAACTTTTTGTTTTCACGGAAAAGTGAAATGCTTGTGGCAAACAAAAAAAGTACACAGGATTCCAGGGTGTCGGTAATCGTTACAATAAAAAATAATACCCAAGGATTTAAGCGTACTCTGCCATATCTGACTAATCAAAATTATTCTAATTATGAATTGATAATAGTAGATGATGGATCGAATGAGGCGGAGTTTATCGCCTTACAGAGCTTTGTGGAGGAATATGGAAGTATTAGACTCATTCGCAATGAAAATGCTACCGTAAATTCTGGAAAGCGCTCAGCCTTGCTCCTAGGTATAGCAGCTTCAAGCGGTGAGTTTCTATTGTTTACCGATTCTGATTGTATGCCAGGTTCTTCCAAATGGATTAGTTTAATGATGGAAGGGGTACACAGTCCAGCGATAGATATTGTACTAGGTATTAGTCCTTATACAAAGGATGCAGGGCTTTTGAATCGCATTATTTTATTCGAAACTTTACAGTCTGCTAGTTTAATGATAGGATTCCTGGAGATGGGTAATCCATACATGGGATTAGGTCGAAATTTACTTTTACGTCGGCTTGCTCTCCTTGAATCAAAAGCACTTGAATACGAACCTTTAATTTCTGGAGATGATGATCTGACTGTAAATCGATTAGCAACTTCCAGAAATACAAGTTGGGTCAAGGGTCAAGATTCATACGTTTTTACTACTAACACCAAAGATTTTCGGGGCTATATGCATCAAAAAAGGCGCCACTTTAGTGCGGGTAAATATTATAAATTATCGGACAAGCGTAGACTCGGATTGCTTGCATTGAGTCATTCAGCATTTATTTTAGTGACGATCTTAATTATGCTATTCTTTCCTGCCTATGCAACCCTGAGTCTGCTATTATTTTTAATTAGATCGATTGTTGTAGTGGGGGTACTTGACCGTAATAGCAAATATTTTTCTATGCCTGTTGGATGGTGTTGGATTTTTATTTTTGACCTACTCTTACCCATTTATTATTTAGTGTTCTCTGCAAATATCTTTTTTAAAGATATTAAGCGTTGGTAGATGCTTGCTTTCTTGTTTTGCGATTATCAAATAGGACTTTTGATTAAAAATGTATTACAAAAAGGAAGAAAGTCTTCAGTATGTCTGGCAACGAGGATTATTTGAACAGTCCTATCTAGCAAGTAGCTGTGGCAAAAATATTGAGATTATTGAACCTGGTGTCCTGAATTTGAATGGTGGACCAGATTTTAAATTTGCCAAAATAAAAATTGATCATGTTTTGCATGTGGGACATGTAGAACTTCATCTTAAAAGTTCTGACTGGCTCAGGCACGGGCATCAGCACGATAGCAATTATCGGAATGTCATACTCCACGTAGTTCAAGAAAATGATCTTATGCCTGCTGGGGATTGGTTGGATAGCCTTCCTTGTCTTGAATTAGGCGCATTGCTGAAGGTTGATGAGCAAAAAATCAGACGTATGATGCAATTTCAGAGCCCTAAGGGTTTTCATTGCTATAGTTTGTGGGATGAATCAGAAATTGACCTTCGTGAAATATTTCAAAATTGGAAGTGGGATCTTATACTAGAACGAATGGATCGAAAGGCTGATTTATTCTATGAAAATTTAAAGATATGTAAGGGTGATCTAAACAGATGGATGTATGAATCTTTTGCTTCACAGATTGGCTATCCTCTTAATCAATTTCCGATGGAACAGCTTAGTAGTGATTTACCTTTTGAAGTGTTTAAGCATTATCGGAAGGATCAGGATACTCTAGATGCATTATTCCTGGGGCAGGCAGGCTTATTGGAATTTGCAGGTCGGGATGATTATGAATACAGCCTTATTGAGCAGTATCGTTTTCTAAGTCGAAAGCATAGTTTAACTCCAATAAATAAGGATCTGTGGCAGTATTTTAGATTAAGGCCTTATGCATTTCCCGATCGGAGGATTGTTTATCTGTCTGCCTTTGCTTCTAAAATTCCTTTTTCTTCATCAATCATAAGTTCCTTATCATCAAAAGAAGGCGTGGATGCTTTTTTAGACATAAGTTTATCTGAACATTGGAAGGGTAGGTATAGAATAGGTAAGCCTATGAAAAAGCATTTAAGCAATACCTTAGGTCTAGGTTTGAAAAAACAACTATTGGTTAATATGATGGTCCCTATGCTTATTGCCTATGGTCGATTTACTGGTAATAAAAAGATTGCTAAGAGTGCTTATGAATTTTTGGCTACCTCAAGCTCGGAATCCAATAATATTTGTGCATCATTCAATATTCTTGGCCTCAAGTTTGATTCAGCTTTAGAGTCTCAAGCAGCTGTAGAATTGAAAAAAAGATATTGTCAACAATTTCGTTGTTTGGAATGTCAGTTTGGTAAGAATTTGCTAAACATATACTAGTTTTTATTAAAGCTTTGGGCCAAAGCGCTCCCAAAGTATGGATAGTGGAAATAGAAAAATGAGTGCAGGAAGGAGATTTTCAATATTGATACTACTAATCTCTAATACATTAAGGCCTATAGCGATTATCAAGGCTCCACCTACTGCACTGATAAGTTTTAATCTGATCTCTTTGATTCCATTTTTTAGGAATGCGGCTATTAGGGTGATTCCACCTTGGAAAATAAGCATGGGAAATATGGAGAATATGACACCAACTCCAAATTTTGCTGCAAATATTATTGCACTGATGCCATCAAGGCCTGACTTTACAAATAATAAGTTTCGCTTTCCTTGGAGTCCTTCTTCTAGTGCACCGAGGATTGTAAGTGAGCCGATGCAAAATAAAATGAAAGCAGTTGTCATTCCTTCAGCAAAGCTATTATCTGTAGAGGAGAAGAGTGTTTTGAGTAGTTCTGCTGAATTATAGAGTAGCCGGTCTAGGTGTATTAATTCTCCTGTGACCCCGCCAAGTATTAAGGAAAGGATAAATACTAAGAGATAAGACTCTGGTAACTTGAGGGTCATTTGGAACCCCAATACGAGTACTCCAAGGCCAATAGCTTGGCTTATTATTAGTTCGAGTTCAGGGGAGAAGGTTTTGGATATACTTAATCCAATAATGCCGCCTATTACAACGGTTGCCATATTTACGAATGTACCTAAAGGAAGTTTACTTCTATTCATGGGATGCGATTTCTAGTTCTTTCATTAAAGCAGAAGCAGCCTCTAAGGTTTCGTGTTTACCTGCATCTACGAATTGCCAATTTGAATGTTCAACCCCTTTAATCAAAAGGTCTTTATTGTTAAGGTAGGTTTCAATGATTGAAAATTTACCTTCTTGAGTTATTGCATTGGTAAATTCGCTGCCGAGGATGTGAATGCCACTAAATGCAAGAGCATTGTAGTCTTTTATGGGTTTTATTCTCCAGCGATATTGGTTTTTTTCATTGTGTTTCCATCCTGCTAATTCATGATTTTCATTGAAGAGAAGGTGCCTGGATGAATTTCTTTTTTTAACAGAAAGGCTAGCATGGGCTCCAGACGATTTATGCTGAGCCATAAATTCCTTGATATTCAAATCTGACACAATATCTGTATTGTAGATGAGAAGATCGCCCTCTGGTTTATGATCTAGAAGGACTTTTTTTATGCCACCACCTGTTTCCAATAATTCCTCTCTCTCGTCAGATAGGATAATTTGGTGGCCAAAATTTTTATTGGATTTTAGGAATGCTTCGACCTTATCAGCATAGTGATGCACGTTGATATAAAAGGTATCAACACCAAAGAATGCTAATCTTCTAATTGTAAACTCAAGCAGTGATATGCCGTTTAGTTCGACAAGTGCTTTTGGGCGGTCATTAGTTAGTGGTCTTAGTCTTGTTCCAAGACCTGCAGCTAGTATCATTGCATTCATGCAATGAATATAATAAAGTTTAGCTCATATACTTGGACAAATCTAAGACAAAAAAAATACTACTTGCCCAAGTATAAGCTTGAATTAGGACTACTATCCTAGGAATTTGTAGTTATACTTAACTACGTATGTTATAAGCGAGAAGATGCAAAGGAAAGCAACAATTAAGAACATTATAAAGTACCCTTTCTTTCCAGCATTTTGAATTCCTCCTGCCATGGCTTCTATTGTTTTGATTTAAAGTAATTGTAGACCTAATCGTAAAGGTCCTTATTTTATGCAAAAGTAAAGCAACCTTAAAGATTTTCCAAAAATTATTGGATAGAAACAAATCAAAAGGACTTACAGATGATTTTTAAAGATTTTGTTTCTAAATTATGACATCAAATTACGATAATTCAAAACTAAGATGAGAGCAATAATTCAACGAGTAAGTTTTGCTAAGGTAGTGGTAGATGATAGCACTACAGGGGCAATAGATACTGGACTTTTAGTATTTCTTGGTGTAGAGGATGCTGATGAAATTGAGGATTTGAATTGGCTTGCTCAGAAGATTCTTAAAATGAGGATATTCTCTGACTCAGAAGGGAAGATGAATTTATCATTGAATGATATAAACGGAGAAATCTTAGTTGTTAGTCAATTCACTCTACATGCAGGAACAAAAAAAGGTAATCGACCTTCGTTTATAAAAGCGGGAAAACCTGAATTTGCTGAAAAGATGTATGAATTATTTATTCAAGAACTTAAAAAAACGAGTAGTCTAAAGGTTGAGGCTGGTATATTTGGTGCGGATATGAAAGTGAGTTTGTTAAATGATGGTCCAGTAACGATATGGATAGATACAAAAAATAAAGAGTAATGAAGATACAAGAAGCACAGCAAACTGTAGATGAATGGATAAAGACCGTGGGTGTTCGTTATTTTAATGAGTTAACGAATACAGCTATTCTGACCGAGGAAGTGGGCGAGTTGGCAAGCCTCATGGCAAGAATCTATGGCGAACAATCATTTAAGCGTAAATCAGATGAAGATTCAGCTATGGAATCCTTAGAAGGTGAAATGGCAGATGTTTTGTTTGTATTGATGTGTTTAGCGAACCAATGTGGTATAGACCTTGAAACAGCATTTAGAAAGAGTATTGAGAAAAAGACTAAACGCGATAAGGATAGGCATAAAAATAATGATAAGTTATAAATTTAACGGGGTGGTTTCTCTACTTGAATCAATATGAACTGATAGGCCAAAATAATACTACCCAAAAGGGTCATTAGAGCAAATAATAGAGTAAATCTCAAAGTTGATAGAATTAGAAATAAATCATACATGCCATGGAGCAAAGTGCAAAATAGGAGTCCAAGCACTAGTGATTTTTTTCTTGCCTTTTTAGTTTTAGAAAATTTCGACTGGCCCACAAAGTATCCCAAAATAATGCTGAAGGCGCCATGTGCTATTTCTGTAGTGAAGGCTCTTTGAATATAGAATGCCGATGGGTGATTCCCTGCAAAGATAAGATTCTCCGCTGTTGCAAATCCCATTCCGACCATTACAGCATAAATGATTCCATCAAAAGGTTCATTGAAGAAAGGTTGTTGGTAAAATAACAATAGTATAATGCTTAGTTTAAGCCCTTCTTCCACAAGAGCTACAGAAATAAAGCAATTAAATAGAGTAGCTAATATTTTGGGCGAACTGATTTCTAACAAACCACCTAAGCCTATAACTGGAATAATCAATAAAGTACCCAAAATGAATGACAGTAATAAGGCTCCCATTGGTTCCTTCTCAAATTTATCTGATCGAATAATATAAAAACATATTATCAGACCGGGGAGGATAGCTAAGATATACTGTGTGAGGGTCATTCTTAGATCTTATTTTTTGTAATAGATTGGCTTTAAGTAATATAAATATTTTTTTGAGCCAAGCCCTCGATCTAAATGATATTTTTTATTTCATTTTATCTGCTGCAGATTATTGTCAAATTGGCAGTCATTCATTTGTGGCATATTTATTGGTTTTTACAAACAAACAATAAAATTCTATACGCATGCAAACGGGCAATATTTCGGTACAATCGGAAAATATATTTCCGATAATCAAAAAATTCCTTTACTCCGACCAGGAGATATTTTTAAGAGAGTTGATAGCAAATGCAGTGGATGCAACAACAAAGCTAAAGACATTAAGCTCTAAGGGGGAAATTAAAGGAGATTTGGGTAATCTGCAGATTGAGATTATTCTGGACAAGGAAGCAAAGAAGCTGATTATTAAGGATGCCGGTATTGGTATGACAGAGGAAGAGGTTAAAACTTACCTTAATCAGGTTGCCTTTTCGTCTGCAAGTGAATTTCTTGAGAAGTATAAGGATGATGCAGGTATCATAGGTCATTTTGGTCTAGGATTCTATTCTGCATTTATGGTTTCAGATATCGTTGAAGTACATACCAAATCATGGAAAGAAGGTGCCGCTGTTAAGTGGACATGTGATGGGAATCCTACTTATACTTTGGAAGAGATTGACAAATCTGACCGCGGTACAGAGATCGTGCTTAATGTTTCTGAAGATAGTACTGAATTCTTGGAAGAATCAAGGATTCAAACCCTTTTGGATAAGTATTGTAAATTCCTTCCAGTAGAGATAAAGTTTGGTACAAAAACTGAGCAGATCGAAGATCCAGCATCTACAGAAGAAGAGAAGAAAACAAAGGAAATTACAGTTGATAATATCATTAATAATCCGAATCCTGCTTGGAAAAGATCTCCTGCAGAACTTACAGACGAGGATTATAAATCGTTCTACAACGAACTATATCCGTATAGTCAGCCACCTATGTTTTGGATTCATCTGAACATTGACTTTCCATTTAACCTTACAGGAATTCTATATTTCCCTAAGGTTAGTCAGCAAATTGAGACTCAAAAGAATAAGATCCAATTATACTGTAATCAAGTATTTGTTACAGATGAGGTGAAAGAGATTGTTCCAGAATTTTTAACGCTTTTACATGGTGTTATTGATTCGCCAGACATTCCATTGAATGTATCTCGTTCTTACCTGCAGAGTGATAGTAATGTCCGAAAGATTACGGGTTACATTACTAAAAAGGTGGCAGACAAATTAGCTGAGTTATACAAGAAGGAAAGAGAATCCTTTATAGCTAAGTGGCCTGATCTTGGTGTATTTGTGAAGTATGGAATGATTACCGAGGAGAAGTTCTATGAGAAAGCAGTGAAGTTTGCACTTCTTAAGAACACAGATGGAAAATATGCTACAATACAAGAGTATATCGATCAAGTAAAGCCAGTTCAAACAGATAAGAACAATAAAACAGTATTGTTGTACACCAATGATGCTGGTGCTAATGCAAGTTTGATTGAAGCTGCTAAGGAGAAGTCCTATGATGTACTTGTCTTTGATCAGATGATTGACAATCATTTTCTGCAGCAGGTAGAATCGAAGTTCGAAAATGTTTCTTTCTCAAGAATTGATGCGGATACTTTAGATCAGCTTATTCAAAAAGATGAGAATCAGGAGTCTGTGCTTTCTGATGAAGATGTTGAAAAGGTAAAGACTACTTTTGAATTGTTGACGAAGGAAATGCAAGGTGCTACTCTTGTTACAAAAGCTATGTCCCCAAGTGAAGCTCCAGTTGTGGTTACTAAACCAGAATTCATGAGACGTATGAAGGAGATGCAGATGATGCAAGGAATGGATATGGGTGCAATGGGCGACTTCTATAATGTAGTTATTAATACCAATCATCCATTGATAACAGATAAGGTTTTAAAGGCTTCTTCTGAAGATGATGCAAAACATTTGGCAGAGTACCTTATTAACTTAGCAAAATTGTCTCAACAGATGCTTAGTGGTAAGGATTTGGCGAATTTTGTTAAAGCAAGTATGGAGAGAATCTAATCTAAGTTAGATTATTAAAATAGATAAAGGTGTAGGGCATTTACAGTAATGTAGATGCCCTTTTCACTAAATTTTAATCTAAAGCTACGCAGAAAAAGAAAATGCTGCTTACCCGGAAAACTGATTAATCAGTTGTATAAGCGAGCTCTTCGTTTTTTAATTTGGGTGTTAACTTGTTCAATACACATAGTAAATTCATCTCCCAGTCAAGCGGAGTATGCTTGATTGTCAAAATAGTCCATTGCAAGAATTTCTGGATTGACTGATTTTGAGATAGGTTTGAATTGAAGTACATAAGCTTCAAGGTCATTGTTGATTTCTAAACCTTGTTTCTTTGCAAAGAATAGGGCTAGATTCCCCATTTGTTGTGCAAAGAGATCAGTTTTGTTCATAGATTTCAGTAAGTCGATTACACCAATACGTATCAATTCAAATTTATCAATCATTAACAGAAGCTCTCTACTAGACTTTTGACCAGGCATTTTCCCCGTTTTCATAAGCCTGTCTTGTAGGTCATATTTGTTGAAACCAATCAGCTCATTTCTAGAAGCATGCCACTCTTTCTCTGTGCCAGCTCTATGCTCCAAGAAATAAATTTTATGTTTCTCTTTAGCTTGAATTTGAGCATTCATTGAACACATAGACATTGCAAGTTCATAAGCTAGCTTCACTTGTTCTGTATTCAGTTCATTTTTTATTTGGTGTTTCCTTTGAAAGGCATTTAAGAAGAAGGCTACCTTCTTTTTATGCTTTGAAGGCACGTGTAAACTTATCAATTTGGCTAGCTCCACACCAAGGTAATAATCACATATTATTGATCCCTTAATTTTACGCTCTGCATAATCCTTCATTTTTGAAGGTTTTCGGATATCATCTTCAAATTGATAGAAATCACTCAACCATTTTTTACAATGACTTGGGAATTGCTCATCTTTCAGGCCAAGTGCTCTGTGTAACTGGGAGGCAATAACTACAGGAGTTCCTTTTTTGCTGATTAAAATTTGAATATCCATTGTTTTCTAATTGGTGATATTCAAATTTAACAAATTGTTTTAAGTTTGTCAACTTTTAAAACAATTAAATTAAAAATAAATCTGATGCAATGGCGTCTGCACGTAACTTTGCCTCAGGTTGTAATGCGTAGAAACCCCCGTTATTAATGATATTTCCGTTCTTTATATGTGGTGATATAAGTTTGTTGAAGTGGGCAAATATTTTTTCATCAAATTGTTTTAAGTTTTTTTCTTCGATGCCCCAGATGGTTCTTAGACCTGTCATTACATATTCATTATAACGATCTTTTTCTTCAAGTTTTTCAATTTCAAAATGCTGGATTTTGTTTTCAATATTTTTCATGTAAAGTGCATTATTACTAATATTCCATTGGCGATCTTCTCCATTGAAAGAATGCGCTCCTGGGCCAATGCCCAAGTAAGGAATACCTTTCCAATAATTGGAATTGTGTTTGGCAAAGTGCCCTTCTAATGCAATATTTGAGATTTCATATTGAATGTATTGATGCTTTTCAAAGAAAGCCTGCATAAAAAGAAATTGATCCGAAGCATCTTTTTCTAAGGGGGCTTGGGTGAGCCCTTTTTTAATTTGATGCGCTAATGCTGTTTTCTCCTCTACGGTAAGACAGTAGCAGGATATGTGAGGGATATTCAGTTCAAGTAAGGTATTTAGGTTTGCTTCCCAACTTTTCATTGAACTCAAAGGGCTGCCATAGATAAGGTCTACACTAAATTCTTGGAAATCGTACTGTCGAGCTTTTTCGATACTGTTAAATGCTTCCTTTGCATTATGAGCTCGATTCATGAATTTCAATTCTTCTTCATGAAAAGACTGAACGCCTATGCTTAGCCTGTTAATGGGGCTGTCGGATTTTAGGTATTCGAGAAAATCTTCATCCAAGTCGTCTGGGTTAGCCTCAATTGTGATTTCCTGAGCACTAGCAATGTTAAAAGTTTTATCGAGCTGAAGGAATATTTGATTCAATTCGTTGGGTGATAAAACCGATGGTGTGCCTCCTCCCATATAAATGGTTTCTATTGGAGCGCCCTTTAGGTAATGCTGTTGTCTTTCTATTTCCTCACAAATACTAGCTGTCATTTCCTGTCGATAGCTAAGATTTGTTGAGAAATGAAAATTACAGTAGTTACATGCTTGTTTACAAAATGGTATATGAATATATATTCCTGCCAAAACAATGGTAATTATCAGGAAATACTTAGACCTTTATAAAGAATGGCATTTCCAATATGAATCGAATAGGAACAAAATTAGGTAAATACTTACTTCTTTTCTGTTTTATAA
>JBELIG010000056.1:0-16642 GCA_042091035.1 Sphingobacteriales bacterium
TCAATCTCTTCCATTATCGAGCGGAATGCTACGAATTTTTCTTTAAACTTTTCGGCATGTTCTGCTTGTAGTTTTTGAGAGAAATTAGCTTGATAATGATGTAATTCCTTCATTGAATTGCAAGAGTACTGAATGGAATAGGTGATGCCATCTTCTGTATCTAAAGTCAGGAGCTTGGAGAATCTCGCCCATTTGAATAATCCCGTTGCCAACACATTGGGGATATGGTTGTTGTTCATCCATTTTTCCCAATCATTGGCTGCTTCTGGCACTATTTTTATTGTTACGTTGTAAAAGATCATTTTTAAATTCTAGTAATTGATGCGCCTAATGCATTCAAACGCGTGTCTATATTTTGATAACCCCTATCAATCTGATTGATATTTTTAATGATTGAAGTGCCTTCTGCCGAAAGTGCCGCAATTAGTAATGCTACTCCAGCTCGAATATCCGGAGAGGTCATCTGAATACCTCTAAGCGGATACTTTTTATCTAGGCCTATTACATTTGCTCTGTGTGGATCACACAATATTATTTGAGCGCCCATGTCTATCAACTTATCAACAAAAAAGAGCCTGCTTTCAAACATCTTCTGATGTATCAACACAGATCCTTTAGCTTGGGTTGCCATTACCAACAAAATACTCATTAAGTCGGGTGTGAATCCTGGCCATGGTGAATCATAAACTGTCAGTATGGAGCCATCAATAAATGTTTGTATCTCATAATGATCTTGTGCAGGAATATGCAGATCATCTCCTTTTTTGTTGAGCTGTATTCCAAACTTTCTGAATGTATCAGGTATTATACCTAATTCAGGGATTTTACAATTTTTAATTGTGATGTCAGAGGCAGTCATTGCTGCAAGGCCTATGAATGAACCGATTTCAATCATATCAGGGAGTACGGTGTGTTCTGTACCTTTCAAACTGCCCACTCCTTCAATATAAAGCTTATTAGATCCTAGGCCATTAATCTTCGCACCCATCCGAACAAGCATTTTACAGATCTGTTGGAGGTAGGGCTCACAAGCTGCATTATAGATCACAGTTTCTCCTTGAGCAAGGGCAGCTGCCATCACTACATTAGCTGTACCTGTTACGGATATTTCATCCATAAGTATATAAGCCCCTTTTAACTGTTTTGTTTCTATAAAATATTGGTTGTTGTCTTTGTCGAAATTGAAGTCACCTCCAAGTTTCTTGAGGCCTGCAAAGTGCGTATCCAGCCTTCGCCTGCCGATTTTGTCTCCTCCGGGTTGAGGAAGATAAGCTTTGCCAAAACGAGCTAATAGTGGACCAATCAGCATTACTGAACCTCTAATCTTTCTTGCATTAGAAGAAAAATCAGGAGAGTTTAGGTAGTCCATGTTGATATTGTCAGCCTGGAAGGTTATATCATTAGGACTATGCTTGTCAACTTTTACACCTAGGCCTTTCAATAATTGAATAAGCCTTTGAATGTCTAGTATGTTTGGAATGTTATTAATGCGAACAGGTTCGGCGGTTAATAATACAGCGCAAAGGATTTGAAGTGCTTCGTTCTTTGCTCCTTGAGGAACGATTTCCCCAGATAATTTGGCTCCGCCTTCTACTTTAAAGGAATCTAAACTCATATTCTTAAATTAGCTCAATGCTTGGTTTTTTATTGAGGGAAAGATATAAATAAAATCACTTAATCCTCAATGCTCCACTTTAATTTAATAGAAAGGATTTATAGAAATGAAAAAGCCGTGATTTGTAATCACAGCTTTTTTTATTTTATCGCCTTCTCTTAAAGGACCTGTTGTTTGTTTTTCTGTAATCACCACTTCCTCCTCTTCCATTCTTACTACCGGTTCGGTTAGACCCAGGATTTCTTCTTCTTTTTCGTGGATCAATTCCAGATGATTTTGGATTATCGAAGTAAGCATCTTTAGGCACAGTAAGTTTGCCATTAGAAAGCTTTTCGAGATCTTGAAGGATTAGCTCATCATTGACATAATGCTCTTTGTTCCATGTCTTGTATGCAAGCTTCATGTATGAGCCTATAATATTGATGAACTGATTCTTAGCAAGACCATCTTCCATTTCGACTGCCTTTGCAATCAAATGCATAATGTTGGCGCCGTAATGTTTGTACTTTATGTTCTTGATAGGATAATCTAGATAAGCGTCTTTCTTCTTTAGTTCCTCTACTGTTTTGATTTCAACATTATCTGGCAAATCTATATTGAGATCATCCCCTCCTAATCTGAAGATATGATTCCATATTTTTTGAACATAATCGTCAAGGTTCCTATTGTGAGGATGCATTTGCATGATAAGATCTGCTGCTCTATTAATAAAGGCTGTGCGCATTTCTTTATCCTCAATCTTTTTTCCTTCATTAATAATGTTCTGAATATTTCTTCCGTATTCAGGAATTATTAATTTTTCTTTCTGGGAATTGTATTCCATTATGATGATATTATAAAATATTCTTTTTTTCTAGAACAGAATAGAGCAGAGTTGCTGCTGATTTTCTTTTGTATTAAATGGTACAGGTTGATGGATCTAAAAAAGATGGGCTACGGAATGATTCGATTCAAAATCCTTTTATTTTAATGCACCACTTCGTAAAAGTACTCTTTAAAGAAGTAAAAATCAAATAACGCACTTAATAATTACAAGATTATACTTGATTCGTTGTCAAAGCAACAGAATTAATTACTTTTAATATGTAAATGTACTGCTTCTTTGGTGGATATTGGCTCAGAGCCTTATTTGAGAGGATGCATTTAGATAAAATATATGAGGATGTTTATTTTTCCAAGTGAATTTATAGACGGAGGGTCCGAGCCCAAAATAAGGGCCTATTTGACAGATTGGACCATTGAAAAGTCTCCTACAGGGACTTCCAAATTATGCCGGTCTTTGGTGTTTAAAACTTTTGAGGATTGTATTCGATTCATGGGCTTATTGACTGAAGACATTAAGGCTTTGGATCATCACCCTAAATGGACGAATAGCTATAATCAACTTCATGTTGCATTAACTACTTGGGATACTGGCAGTGTTATTAGCCTCAAAGATTATAAGCTTGCATATATCATCGATTATCATTTCAATCACTTCTATCGATCCTAATGTATTAATGATTTGGTTTTAGGATCAATTTTAGCGGATTGAATTGATTAGGTTTGATTAAAATTTGGCGTATATCGATAAAAAAAGCTTCCTGATTTTCAGGAAGCTTTTTTTTATTCAACGGTAACTGATTTTGCCAAATTCCTTGGCTGATCAACGTTACATTCTCGTATTATTGCGATGTAATAGGATAGGAGTTGCAGCGGTATTACTGTTAACAGCGGTGTGAAGATTTCTTCTGTTTCCGGTATTTCAATAATATGATCTGCAGTTTTCTTGATCTCTTGTTCCCCTTCGGGTACAATTGCGATTACGTATCCTTTTCGAGCCTTCACTTCTTGAATATTCGAAATGATTTTTTCGTATGAACTCATATTCGTTGCAGTAACGATAACGGGCATATTTTCGTCAATCAAGGCGATTGGTCCGTGCTTCATTTCTGCTGCTGGGTAGCCTTCTGCATGAATGTATGAAATCTCTTTCAGCTTCAATGCTCCCTCGAGTGCAACAGGGAAGTTTAGTCCTCTACCTAGATAAAGGGCATTATTTGCATGTGCAATTTTATTTGCTATGAGTTTACATTGCTCGTCACAGCTCTTAAGAAGTTTTTCAATCTTAGAAGGAACATTCTCAAATTCAGCCAAAAGTCTAGAGTAATCTGATTTTGGGATAGTCCCCTTCTTATGTGCTAGGCTAAGTGCCATCATAGTTAAGAGAGTCACTTGGCCTGTAAAAGCTTTTGTAGATGCAACACCTATTTCAGGTCCTGCATGTATGTATGAACCTGCATCGGTCAATCTTGCAATTGATGACCCTACAACATTCACAATACCGTAGGTTAATGCACCTTTTTCTTTTGCCATTTCTAGCGCAGCAAGTGTATCTGCTGTTTCTCCGGATTGGGAGATAGCAATCACCACATCATTTTCATCAAGTACAGGGTTTCTGTATCTGAATTCAGAGGCGTATTCTACTTCTACGTTTATTCTTGCAAGTTCTTCTATTAAATACTCGGCAATCATGCCAGAGTGCCAAGAAGTACCACAAGCCACAAAGATTAGGCGTTTAGCTCTTGTTATTCTGTTTTCGAACTCTTCGATACCACCAAGGCGAATCCAGCTTTCGGATGCAGATAAGCGACCGCGCATACCATCAGCGATGGTTTTAGGTTGCTCGTGGATTTCTTTGAGCATGAAGTAATCATAACCTCCTTTTTCCAATTCTTCGATCTTAAGATCAAGTTCTTGAACAAAAGGTGTTTGCTTTATATTTGAGATTGTTTTTAGGCTGAACTCACCAGTGTTGGTAAGTACGGCAATTTCTTCATTTTTTAGATATACAACCTGATTGGTATACTCTACAATTGGTGTAGCATCTGAAGCAATGTAAAATTCACCATCACCGATTCCAATCACTAATGGAGAAGCCTTTCTGGCTGCAACAATTTTGCCTGGATCTTTTTTGTCCATCACAACGATTGCGAATGCTCCAATTACTTTTGTTAGAGCAAGGCGGGTAGCTTCTTCTATGCTTAGATTATCTCTCTTCTGAAGTTCTTCAATTAGGTGAATAAGAACTTCAGTGTCTGTTTCTGTTTCAAAGCTGTGGCCCTCATTGATGAGTGCCTCTTTGAGCGGAGCGTAGTTTTCAATAATGCCATTGTGGATAATTGCTAGGTCACTATTTCCTGAACTATGCGGGTGTGCATTCGTATCGTCCGGCTTACCGTGTGTTGCCCAACGCGTATGACCCATTCCAATATGTCCTGTAATGTCTTTATCTTCTGTATGTTCTTCAAGGTTAGCAACCTTCCCTTTCTTTTTAAAAATGTTGATTTGGTCGTTATAAAGGGCAATTCCTGCAGAATCATAGCCTCTGTATTCCAGTCTTTTAAGGCCCTTTATGAGAATTGGATAGGCTTGTTTATTGCCTATATATGCAACGATACCACACATGGTTTTTGGTTTATTTTGAGTAATACAAGTTTATCTTAGCAGGGTAATCCGGATGGTCAGGACCACAAATTACAGCCCTTCCGGGTCTCTGAGGTCTTGTAAAAACGGATAAGTACATGTCGTTATTTAGGAATTCGCCATCTCTTAAGTTGTTCAGGTGAGCCGCAATATTCATCTTATAGGTATATGGTATGCCAAGGCTTGCATCTCCCTCGATAGGATAGCCTCCAAAGATATTTGCTAGGTTCTGTGTTTGCAAAGCGTAGAAAGCATCTTCTATGATTACCTTAATAGTATCACCATTATCATTTAAAGACTCTCTTGATAAAACAATGCCTTCAACTGGAGGATAATCTGTTGCGTTATCTTCGCCAAAATAGTATACAGTTAGCTCTAATTCTGCTTTCAGTATGCTAATATCCGAGAATCCTTCTGTGTGAGGTATTGTGATCTTTGTCGTTATTCCTTGACCACCTTGTACAAAAGAATACTGGGCACTATTTTCTGGGTTGTCCACATATTCTTCTACTATACTGTTTGTGTAGTCGTATTCTAGATTTGAGAATTTAGGATTAGTGAACTCGCCATAAATTGGGAATGCATAGCTATTGTGCAAGGAATCATCATTGTAGTATACTCGAATAGATGGGAAATAATACGGTGAGTTTGTGTTATTTCTCAATAATTCTAAGGCAAGAACACCTTGGTCTTCACTGATAGATTCTAGGAAAAGGCCTTTTAGTTGTTCTTTAAACAAATCGGGGTCACCATATATAGAATCTGGTTCGAGGGACAGAATTTCTTCTCCAAAACTATTTTCAAGTGGGATTCTAAGGTGAGTAGGAACTCTAGTCTTTACATTTATCATAGAATCCGTAGGTGTGTTTATTGGGAAGTAAACATCAAAACTATCCGTTAGGATTGGAGTTACTGTTGCTGCTCCAATTTCATCACCTACTAATTTTGTTTCCGTATTATAGATTATGCTATCTTGGATTCGCTCTTCTGATTTATAAACTCTAATATCCATTGGGTTTTCAACAGATCCATAGATGCCTGCTTGATAGTATGGGAGTTCTAGCACAACAGAATCAATGTTCACTGTGCCTTGAGGTATATCATCAGCGCTTGGACCCACTTCTGTGTAAACGGAAGCGTTCATTTTTCCAAAAACAGGATCCGTGAAATTACCGAATAAAAATCCTCCTGGATGTGGATTACTTGCACTATAAGGATAGTATGTAATTACTGAATCTCCGTAGAGCGTAAGTGTATTTAGAGTAATAGTATCTGAGAATTCTGTACTAAGAAAATCTTGGTCCAGAATATCCGAACCAATATTTGTAGTCTCATTACACGCGCTAAATAATACTGCAATACTTAATGCAGCTATAGCTAAAACTGAAGATTTATTGTTCATGCTTGTCAAGGGTAATTAAATAGAAAATATAAACCAATGAATAGCTTTTGTATCCATTGGTTGTATCATATCCTTATAAAAGTGCATTATTGCTTTAATTATCAGAATAAATATTTATTCTGTTTCTTGTTCTTCTGCAACTAATGGTTCGAAAAATTCCCAATATAAGGGAAGCTTGTCCTCGATATCCTGATTTGCATCAAGCTTTGGAGCGTCCATACTTTCAAAGGTATTTTTAGCATCCTCGTTGACTTGATCACTTGCTAATATAATTGCATCTGATCTAAGCATAGCGCCTTTGTTCAGATTTATATTGCCATTTGCATCCTTGAAAATATCAAGATCCTTTTCTTCTAGATTTCTAGTAAGTGCCGTCTCGATAAAACTTTCTGCATTAAATGAGGATTCGTGCGGACTATTATAAGCGGAATAAACCAGCTTCGTATTATTGAAAAGTGGTTCGTTCGAATAAGCATCTTTAAGATAACTTGGAATAAGGCTAGTCATCCAACCATGACAGTGTATAACATCTGGTGGCCATCCAAATCTTTTAACAGTTTCAATTACTGATTTGCAGAAGAATATCATTCGATTTGCATTGTCTTCGAAACCTTTTCCTTCAGCATCCTCTAACATGAACTTTCTTTTGAAGAAATCTTCATTATCTAGGAAATACACTTGCATTCTTGCTCCTGGTAAAGAAGCAACTTTGATGATTAATGGGTAATCATCGTCATCCACAATAATATTCGTTCCAGACAATCTAACAACCTCGTGAAGACGGTGTCTTCGCTCATTAATTGTGCCGAACCTTGGCATAAGGACACGGACTTCAAGGTTATTTGATTGATATAATTGTGGAAGTTTTCTTGCTATTTCAGAGATTTCGTTGAGTTCAGTGTACGGTTGCATCTCCTGAGTTACTATTAGAACTCTCTTTTTACTCATATCCCTTTCTTATTTGTGAAGATTAGATAAAATTAGTTACAAATATACTAAAACTATACCGTTTTTTAGATTAGAAGACCTAATTAATTGTTTCATTGGCTCTTGTAAATGCTCAATGAATTGTAAAAAAATGGGAAAAGCACTTTCTTAGACATTCTGAATATAAAAATGTGTGGGATTTGATTAATTTTGCAATCGATTAAAATGATTTTTTAATAAACGCTTGTTTTGGATGTTGATATTCAAGGAGGTAAATGCACTTAAGACGTATTTAGAGGCGTCAGAGGAAGCTGGTAAAACTATCGGTTTTGTGCCAACTATGGGCGCTTTGCATGAGGGGCACATGGCTTTGGTTCGGGCTAGTAATGCGGCTAATGATATTACACTGAGTACTATATTTGTTAACCCTGCACAGTTCAATGAGCAGTCAGATTTTGATTCTTATCCAGTTCAGATTGATCAGGATGCAGCAAAACTTGAATTGGAAAATTGTACTGTATTATATCTGCCTAAGGTAGAAGAGGTCTACCCAAGTGGAGATTACGAGAAGCCAGTTTTTGATTTTAAGGGATTGGATAGTCAGATGGAGGGTGCTTTCAGGCCAGGTCATTTCTTTGGAGTTGGAGAGGTTATTAAGCGTTTTATTGATCTTATGCCTTTTCACCGCATGTATCTTGGAGCCAAGGATTATCAACAAGTTCAGATTGTTAAGCGTGTTGTTGAGCAATTTGATTATGATGTGGAAGTGGTCAGTGTACCTACAGAACGAGAGGCTGGAGGATTGGCAATGAGTAGTAGGAATTTGTTGTTGAGTGAAGAGGCAAAAGAAGCTGCTAATGTTATTTACCAGACTTTAACTTGGCTTAGAGAGCACTATAGTTTCGACAAACTGGATCAATTGTTGGAGGCTGCAAAAGCTAAAATCAATCACTCAGAGCATCTAGAGGTAGAATATTTAATAGCTGCAGATGCAAGCACATTACAAATCTTAGAATCGGCTGTGCCTTCACCTATCGTGTTATGTATTTCAGTTTGGGCAAACGGTGTCCGACTTATCGATAATATTGTAATTGAAAGGGAATATTCAATTGGATAAAATTTCTTTATGCTTATTAATGTTTTTAAATCAAAGCTGCACCAAGTGCGGGTAACTGAGGCCAATCTTAATTATATTGGCAGTATAACAATCGATGAAGATCTCATGGATGCTGCAAATTTGATTGCTGGTGAGCGTGTTCAGGTTGTAAATAATAATAATGGAGAGCGATTGGAAACCTATGTTATAAAAGGTGCTCGTAAATCTGGTATAATCTGTCTGAATGGCGCAGCAGCGCGAAAAACGCAGGTGGGGGATGAGCTAATCATAATTGCTTATGCTTGGATGACTCCCGAAGAGGCAAAGGATTTTTCTCCAGTTACTGTATTTCCTAAAGCAGGAAATACACTAGCTTAAAGCGAATAAATTTTGAAGAAAAAACTACTAAATATTTTAAAAGCCACACTCTTTTTTGGGCTCGGGGCATCTATTTTATATTTGATTTTTAGATCACAAAATGAGGCTTACCTCGAGCAGTGTAGGGTTGATGGAGTCCCTCTAGAGGATTGTAGTCTTCTTGATAAGCTTATTACAGATTTTACTTCTGCTAATTTTTTCTGGTTATTTATGGTATTAATTGCTTACACGATCAGTAATATTAGTAGGACTGCTCGATGGCAAATGCTTCTTAGACCTTTGGGTTTAAATATTAAGCCTTTAAATGGGTTTTTTACGATCATGCTAGGTTACTTTGCAAATCTTGGATTCCCAAGGATTGGAGAGTTTGTGCGAGCAGGTACACTTGCAAGGTATGAGAAGGCTGAATTTGAAAAGGTAATGGGAACGGTAGTGGTCGATCGAGTAATCGATGTATTTAGTCTCTTGATTGCTATACTATTGGCTTTCTTGTTTTCCTTCAATGAATTGAGTGCATTCCTGGATTCGATGCCACTATCTTTTAGTGGTACTAAAATTCTTGGAATATTGGTTGTATTGGGTTTGGCTGGATTCTTTTCGCTCTTCTATTTCATTAAAAAGTTTCCTGAAAACTTCATGGTTAAGAAAATTCTCAGCTTTTTAGAAGGAGTTAAGTCTATTCGAAACATTGACAGACCTTTCTGGTTTCTGTTTCACTCTGTGCTAATATGGGTCATGTATTTTGTGATGATATGGGTTGGCTTATATGCCTTTGGGCCTACTGCTCACTTAGGTGCTACGGCAGGTCTTTTGCTTTTCGTGGTTGGTAGTTTAGGAATTGTCATCCCAACACCAGGAGGTATGGGTACTTATCATGCCTTAGTTGGAGCTTGTTTAACATTTGTTTTTGGACTTACTTCTGCGGATAGTTTCTCCTTTGCAAATATTATTTTCTTTACGATTCAGATTGGTGCAAATGTGCTTTTTGGTGCTTTGGCACTTATCGTTCTTCCTCTGATTAATAATCGGGGGAAATAAAAAAAGGCACTGAAATTCAGTGCCTTTTTTTTTATGCTTCTGCTTCTGCCTCTTCAGCATTACATCTTTTCTCAAGCTCTTTGTTTATGTAATATAAACTTTGCGGACCATTACCGATCAGTCTAACTGTATCAAGAATATCCTTAACGAGTGTTTCCTCTTCCAATTGTTCGTCCACATACCACTGTAGGAAATTCTGTGTTCGGAAATCTTTAATTTCTTGTGAGATACCTACGATCTCGTGAATGCTGGCTGTGACTTTTTTCTCGTGCTCATACACTTCTTCTAGTAGGGCTCTTATACCATCCCAACTATTTTTAATTGTTTGTATTTGCGGTATGATAGCTTTACCATCTACACTATTAATATAGTGAATAAGTTTCAGCATGTGATTTCTTTCTTCCTCTGAATGTAGATAAAGAAATTGAGCACAACCGCCGAGTCCTTCCTGTTCACACCAGTTTGCCATAGACAGATATACGAATGAAGCGGTACATTCCATTGCTATCTGATCATTAAGCGCATTTTCAATTCTTGCCTCGAGCATAATTTTGTTGTTTATTGATTGACATTATGGAACAAAGGTAACACACATTTAGTTTATGCGAACACAAAATATTAATTGAAAAAGGAAATTGCAAAGGCAATTACGGAAACAATAAGACCATACATAAAGACTGAATAGCAAATACTAAGGTATTTATATTTTTGAGCAAGAACTTTGCCTAGGAAATAGAGATCTCTAGTCATAGAGCTGTAGAGGAAGTCACTATCTTTGATCATTTCCATCATTCCCCAGTGAAAATCCTTGATTTCCATGTTGTAATAATTACCGAAGAAGAGGAGGTTTGATCGTTTTTTTTCAATATCCTCTCGGGTAAATTTTCCTTCAGTCACCTTTGGTCTAGTTGATAGAGTAGCGAATACCACAGCAATTAGACATACGGTCAAGAGGATACAGGTGGGGATTATCAGATATTCATTTGTAGTGAATTTGGGCACTAATGATGAAACGACTATAGAGATTATGATCGCATTGATAGAGAGCATGATGTTTGCTTTGTTATCAGCGATGGAACTTAGATTGACGTGGGTTCGATAGGTTGTTCTATACATAGTTTCTACCCCTCTTCCCAGTCTTGCAGAGGTCATGTCTTGATCCTTTGCATTGACTTTCTTTTTTTTCTTTTTAATTAGGTTCAAAGGAATTTCCTCACTAGGATTAATTCTTGACTTTTGTTTGTAGAGCTGAAGCATGTGTTTCTGCTTCTTGCTTTCATAAAGATTAGAGGCATATTTGGTGTGGAAACTGTGTTCTCTTAAGAAATTAAGTTCAAACTCAATCCACTCATATTCAGACATTATGATGTTCTTATTGAGCGCCATTTCATGCCTTAGTTTCCCTGTTCGTGCCCAGTATGATTTTTTGCCAATATGAGAAAGGTCTGCATCACATAGAGTACCTTCCAATGTATTTTGAGGCTGCTGAGGGACTTTAGTTGCAAGGATACACGCTTTGACTTGGTCAACATTTTCAGCTGGATAGTTTTTTTCAGTTAAAAATTCCTCAGCATAAAGTGCAGACCGCTGTTCATGGCCAAGAGGACCTTGGTCGTAGCCTGTGTCATGGAACCAGGCAGCCAATTGAAGTATTTCAAGCTCGTTTTCGCTCAAATCATGTGCTTGACCGATTTCTATAACTGACTCTACTACATTTCTGGTGTGTTCAAAGTCGTGAAAAACAAAAGTATCATCAATGTTTTCCATTATGAATTTTTCAACATATTGCTCTGTTTGAGCAATGATTCCAGTCTGCTGTATTTCTTGTTCCATGATTTAAATTTAGGCGCCGAAATATACAAAAAATCGATATGTAATTTATAGGCCTTAAAAGCATTTGTTCTATGCTATAAAAGTAATAAAAAAAAAGAGAGGCAATAAAAAAGGGCCTTTAAGGCCCCTCTTTTTATTTAAGTAAATAGATCTTGTTGATTTTCATCGACATTTTTATCCTCTACAATTTCCTTGATGACGGCTTGAACTTTAGAAAGTTTTCGATCACTAAGTTTGTTTCCTAGTGCTTTCCAACCTTTCACTTCTATAAAATCTTCTAGGATCACATTGCCTTCCATTTTCTTTCCTTGAAGTGTGAATTGGTAGCTAACTTCTGTTTGTTGTTCTACCGAACAGAATAATAGCTTGGATTTTGTGTTTTCTGTTATGAAATTTTGTTTTTCATTAGTTTTACTCGTCTCGATGTGGAATCGTTTAACCATTGTCCATCCTTTTATGCCATCGAAGTAAACAGCAGATACCACTAGCTTATCAGTCAATTTTCGTATACAGAACAATTCATTTGGATTGAATTTAAGATTCTCTAAGTATTCTTTGAGTTCATAGGTCCCATCAGTATAAATACAAAGTATTGAATCTCCTGTATCAAAACCGCCTACGAAAACTCCACGTTCTTCCTTGTTTAAACGACCTGATACCTCATCCATATAAACATTGATAGCTCCCAGACTTGACTGGCCTTTTTCAAGAAGTGTTACTTTTCGGACAGGATATTTAGTGATTGTATTACCCTGTGATCCACGACCCTTTATTTGTAGTTCTGAGAAATCGTAATCGAACATTTTATTCCGTGCTCTTGAGCCTTGGCTCAGCTGAACTTGAATTTTTTCGCTTTCACCGTTGGCGTTAGCTGTAAAGTAGAGTAATTTCGAAGCTTTAGTGCCTTTTGTTAGGTCATACTCTTTATCTCGGGTAATTGCTTTTACATTGAATCGCTTAGCATAGGTTTTTCCTGTAGCTCCGTCAATATAAACAAGGTTGTAAGTCGTTCGCTCATCGCCTTTTCTCCACACATCTACATGGAGAATATTCTTACCCACAAAAGACTTATCACTTATTTTGGTTACTAGGAATTTGCCATCCTTTCTAAACACGATTATATCATCGATATCTGAACAGTCTTTAACAAATTCATCTTTTTTCAAACCTTTACCAATGAAACCCTCTAGTCTATTTACATAAAGTTTTGTATTGTTAGCTACCACTAATGAGGCTTCAACCTTCTCAAAACTTGAAATGATAGTCCTTCTTTTCTTGTCTTTGCCGAACTTTTCGAGTAAATCTTCAAAATAGTTGATTGCAAAGGCTGTTAGATTGGATAGGTCATACTTGACCTGATCTAGTTCCTCCACAAGTCCTTTTATAAGTTCGTCAGCTTTGAATGTATTGAACTTAGAGATTCTTTTAATCTTGATCTCTGTTAGTTTTACTATATCCTCCTCTGTGAGCGGTCTTATGAGTTGCAATCTGTTATCATTGGCTTTTGCTTTTTCATCGGGTTGAATGAGATATTGCTTTAGCTCAGCATCGATAATTTGAATCACAGCTTCCCAGGTCTCCGCTTCTTCAATTTCTCGGTAGATTCTTTTTTCAATAAATATTTTTTCAAGGGAAGAGAACTGCCATTTTTCCTCTAGTTCCGATTTCTTGATTTCCAGTTCTAGCTTGAGTAGTTCTTTTGTACTGAAAGTAGAAATTTTCAAAAGTTCGTGAACGTCAGTAAAAAGTGGTTTGTCATCCATAATCACACAGGCATTAGGTGATATAGAGACCTCGCAATTTGTAAATGCAAACAGGGCATCTATTGTGACTTCTGGGGATATACCATTGGCTAGATCTACTAGGATTTCTATGTCTGCTGCTGTGTTGTCAATGACTTTTTTGATCTTTATTTTTCCTTTGTCATTGGCTTTTATTATTGAATCAATGAGACTCGTTGTTGTTGTTGAATGCGGGATTTCAGTGATCTTAAGCCGATTCTTTCCTTCTACTTCGATTTTAGCTCTTAGCTTTATCTTTCCACCTCTTGCACCTTTATTGTAATCATTTACATCCATTGTGCCACCGAGTGGAAAATCAGGATATAGTTTGAATGGTTTATCTTCTAGGATTTTTATTGAAGCCTTGATTAGCTCTACAAAGTTATGCGGTAGGATCTTTGTAGATAGACCAACTGCAATACCTTCACCACCTTGTGCAAGTAGTAAGGGGAATTTCATTGGAAGGTGAATAGGTTCATTCTGCCTTCCATCATATGAAATCTGCCATTCAGTAGTTTGTTTATTGAAAGCTACTGCAAGTGCAAATTTGGTCAGTCTAGCTTCAATATATCTTGATGCGGCGGCTCTGTCACCTGTTCGAACATCACCCCAGTTTCCTTGGCAATCGATTAAAAGATCTTTTTGCCCCATATTGACTAATGCATCTCCAATGGCTGCATCACCATGCGGGTGGAAGGACATGGTATTACCAATAATATTCGCAACCTTGGTATACCTGCCGTCATCCATTTTTTTCATGCTGTGCAAGATCCTTCTTTGGACAGGTTTTAAACCATCCAATGCAGCAGGAACGGCTCGTTCCAAAATTACATAAGAAGCATAGTCAAGGAAATATTCCTTGTACATACCTTTCAGTCCATGATTGTTGTCTGAAACATGACCTTCGTCAGCAGATGTCGATAAATCCATTTAGCTATAAAATTTCTCAAAAAAAAAGGAAAAAGGGATACCCCTTATTTTACCCAGAATCTGCTTAAAAAGTTCAGATTAGTAGATTCAGATTTGTTAAATACGGGCAAAACGATGACGTATGATATGCCTAAAAATAAGGCAAGTTTCGATTATAAAGCAAAAATTACACCTATGTTTTTAAAACTTTTTGTTTTGATTAAACTTGGTGATAAAGTGGCAATACCTGTGTAATAGGTTTTTAAGTGTTTGTTAAACCGATGCAAAGCCTGTATATTGAAGCAGCGTTTTTCGAAAATAATTCGTTTCTCCTTTAACTAGGTTAAACCTAATTTTATCCTGCATTATGAAAATTACCTTACCCTTAAGTTACACAGAGCAAGATATCGTTCAAGCATGTGCCTTAAGAAAAAGATGGGCTCAAAAGCTTATTTATGAGCAGTACTACTCAGCCATGCTGGGGGTCTGTCTCAGGTACGCTAGCAATCAGGAAGATGCTCTTGACATACTACACGATGGCTTTATTAAAGTTTTTAAGAATATCCATCGGTATGAACAAGGCACATCATTAAACGCCTGGATAAGGAGATTAATGATAAATACATCAATTGACTATTACAGAAAATTGATTAAACGTAGGACAGAAAATATAGATACCGTTCTTGATTTAAAAGGAAAGGATGTTGACGCAGTCAGTAAATGCAGTGAAAAAGAGATTCTCGGAGCAGTCCAGTCACTTACACCTGCTTACCGCGCAGTATTCAATCTTTATGTGTTAGAAGGATATTCTCATAAAGAGATCGCAGTATTCTTGAATATCAGTGAAAGTACATCAAGATCTAACTTGGTTAAAGCAAGACAGAAGCTTAAGGATTTTGTGGAAAAGAACTACTAGTGAAAATTGAAATGAAGGGAAATAATTCAAAATTTGATTCTGAAATCAGAGAAAAACTTGGCAAACTGGAATCTTCAGGTGCCGAACCCAACTGGGCATTGATGCTTGGTAAACTCATGGATGAGGGTGTTTCTGATATGGAAGATTTTGATGCGGAAATTAGTAACTCTTTACAGAAAGCTGCAGTTGCTGTTGCTACACAGCAAATGGATTGGTCTTCTTTTGAGTCAAAACTTGATGAGTTGGAGGTACAGGAAGATGTAAGTTTTGATAGGTTCATAAAATCAAATCTAGATTCTATAACTCCACCTTTATCCAATAATAGCTGGGTAGATTTTTACAGGATCTATCAAAATTATTTATTTGTTAGAAGGAATGTGATTGCCTCTAGGGTTCTAGAGTTGAGCTATATCGTAATGGTTTTCCTTTTCTTGGGAAGTTTTGACTTTACCACTTTGTGGGAAACAGATACACAAGAGGATATCGTCTTAGAAGATTCTAATTTTGGCAATTATATTTCAAGCGAAGTTTTTCCTGCTGAGGGATCTCTTATACCAATCTCCACTCAGGATGCTTCAGTTGTAAAGCCTCCAGTTGTAATCAATTTACAGGAAAGCTATACAAGTCAAGCTATTCCATTTGAGGCTCAACTAATTTCTGTAGATGAGGATAATAAGTCTGATTTCAGCATAGAACCAATTTCTAAATTAGTTGATAGATCACCTAGCCTTCCTGTTGATGAGTCTATAATGGAATTAGTCATTCAGGATGACCTTATCTTAGCGCTCCATTTAGATGAGCCTATTTCTAATTCAGAGAAAGTATTTTTAGCCTCCGTATATTATGGACATTCTGCGGTGGTGAAAAGGAATTTACTCAGTACTGTTCCTAATAATATTGTAGACGGTCAATTCTGGTCGACAAATTATGCAGGTATTGATCTTGCATTCCAACGTGGTGGGTTTGAGTTCTCCACAGGTATAAACTACAAGAAGAACGCTCCAATGCAACAATTGATTCGAGACGAGATTCGTCAAGCACAAGAGATTTCTCTAGTCGGATTTCCCATAAATCTTAAATTCTTCTTGTTGCCAAATAACAAAGCACTAAGACCTTTCTTAAGATTTGGTTCAACAAGCAGTCTTGTTATTGATACAGAGCAGGAGAATTTAGAATTGGTAGCATTTACATCTGAGCAAGCAAAAAATACTGGGTCTAGAGCTCCAGTAGAGCAGAAACCTGATTTGAATGATTTCAAGCAGCTCTATTTGTCTTTCGATCT
>JBELIG010000286.1:0-3154 GCA_042091035.1 Sphingobacteriales bacterium
ATAGAAACATATTTTTTGTAATTTGTAGCCCATTTAAATTGAATGAGGCTATTCTTATTTAATACGTATAAATAGTCAAATATTTCAACATCCCAACTTAAGCAGATTGCTAGGCCTGAGGGTTCAGAGCTAAAAAGGCATTGGCCCAAGTTCAAAAGCAATAAAGACAGGTCTTAAAATTTGACCTGCTCGTGCTTAAAATTTAAAGGCAAAAAGCTGAATATTAATTAAATAGTTTGCATTTTGGCAGTAAGTAAATAAGGTCAACACCTTATCTAAATTGAACGAATATGAATAAGAATGTAATTGCAAAAGTCGACTATCACGACTTCATCTCAGAGGATGCAGCTAAACGTGAGAAGTTCATCAAAGAATTTGGAGACTCTTTTGCAAACATGGGATTCGCCATCGTTTCAAACCATGGCGTTACAGAGGAAGAGAAACAAGCACTTTATGGTGTTTCAGAGACTTTTTTCAATCTTCCAGATGAAATAAAACTAAAATATCACGATCAAAACAATGCTGGTCAACGTGGATACATACCTAAGAACGTAGAAACGGCAAAAGGCAGGAAAGTTGCTGACCTTAAGGAGTTTTACCACATCGGTCAACAGTTAAGTTCTAGTGAGAATGCAGCTATGGGCTATCCGGATAATATTTTCCCGAATGAATTACCCGAACTTGAAGAGATCGGTGTTAAGGTTTATAGAACCTTTGAAAATACTGGAAGGAATTTACTTAAAGCCATTGCCTTGTATTTAAAGCTTGATGAAGATTACTTCAATGACAAGATTGCCAAAGGTAATTCTGTTTTGAGGATGCTACATTATTTCCCTTTAGAAAATGTTGATGACATTCCAGACGGTGCGGTTCGCGCAGGTGCTCATGGTGACATCAATCTAATCACTCTACTCATGGGAGCTAATGCAAGAGGCCTACAGGCACAAACACTGGAAGGTGAATGGATGGATGTAAATCCAGCGCCTAATGAGATCGTAATTAATATTGGGGATATGCTTTCTAGACACACCAATGGTCTGCTAAGATCTACGATTCACAGAGTTGTAAATCCAGTTGATAAGGAGGAATTGAAGAAACCAAGATTCTCAACGCCATTCTTCCTTCATCCAATATCAGAAATGGACCTAAGTTGTTTAGAAAATTGTGTTACAGATGCACAACCAAAACAATTTGATGATATATCTGCAGGAGAATTCCTAGACGAGCGACTAAGAGAACTTAGACTTAAATAAAAAAAAGGAGCAACTATTTAGTTGCTCCTTTTCTTTTACATTTGAACTACACCAGGATTGACAAATTCTACATGCTGAGGAATTTCATCTTCCTCCAGCATCTGAAGAATATCCACTTCAATTCCTCTAGAAATCGAAGATATTGGAACATCATTCGGAAGTCCTTCGAATGGGTTTTCGCTAAAATCACCAATCATTTCCATCATCCAGAATACCCAAGAACAAATAACTGAAAAGGGAATAGCTGCGAACACTAGATAGGATGGTGAAAGATTAGAAAAAACATTCAACATACCGAAGGGAAGCAAACCTATAAACAACACTACAAAAAACAGATTTACTGTAGCGTATTGTCTTGGAAAAGGAAAATTCTTTATTCGCTCAGACTTACCCATCAAGGTATAGAGTTCTTTCAGCATATTTTCCAATTCTAGGTGGCGGAAGTGCTCCAAATGTCCAGAAGACCTCAAGCTAGCAAAATGCTTCGACTGCAAACTAACAAGATGAGAGGCTTTATTCCCTTTAGAAAGAATATAATTTAGGTCTTTTTCCGTGAGATAGGGAGCGAGCTTTTTGAAATTTTCTTCATTATAAGTTAGACCAACACGTTCTCTAAAGTCCAGCTTCATAAGTGTCTCATGTTCCCAACCTTTAGGCTGACGCATTTGAAAGGTCAAGGCATACAACCAGGCAACATGCCTTTTTACAATAGCTGCTCTTAATCCCTTTAATTCATCATCCGAAAGCTTTACATCTGCCTCTTGATTATTGATAAAGTCACGAACCATGACTGTAAAAGTCCGTGAAGCATTAACGATTCCACCCCAAATTTTCCGAGCCTCCCACATGCGCTCATAGGCGGAGTTATTCTTAAAACCTAGGTAAAAGGCAACTGCAATACCCACTAAAGAAAGTGGCTGCCATGGAATTGCCATCCATTTCCAACCCGTAATGAAGAAAATAAATACTATCGCAGAATGATAAGCTATGAACCTAAAAAGATACTTTTTGCTAAAGCGATACATCTCCTTGACGGAATACCTTCTCCCTCCATGCATAGTCTTATGTTTTTATCAAAAATTAATAATCAAATTAAGTTAGCTCACTGATTGATTCAATATTTTTATGCCCTTCAACGTTTGTTATTCCCCAGTTCGAGATTTCTTCCGAAGACCAAAGGAATGGGAAAAAGATTCGTTTTTGATATTTTGGATGCATGTACTTTCTCCATTCAGAACCACCAGTGGCCTTTGCTTTCTCTTTTCCACCATCCAAATAATGTCCAGCAGTATTGTAGTGTGCCATAACCCACTGAACATTTACCGTATGATCATAATGACGCATAGCATTGATAAGTTTCAGATCCTTCTGATCAGCTTCTGGGAGGCCCTTAAACTTGAGTGCTATATTATTGGTATTATACCGTTTCATGAAGGTTATAAAATCCTCCATGTACCTCTCCTCGAACAATTGAATGAGAGTAGACTTTTTTCCAGTCTTATGATCTTTGCCTGCTGCTTGCCAATACAAATGATCATAGGCATGGCTAAATGGAGTGTCTCGATCAATCGTTTCTCGGAATCGAATATCGATCAAATTAATCAATTCTGTTGAAGCAAATTCAACCATTCGATATTGAGCACTTTGAAAGCCACTTGCCGGAGTCAGGGTATGACGGAATTTCATATACTGTTCCACATCCATTCCCTTACCCATGATTTCAAAAGAAGCGGTAAGCATATCAAAATATCTACTGATTCGATCTAGGCGATCTGCAAAAAATACTGTTGTTAGATCTTCCTTAAATGCCACTTGTTCAATCTCCCATAAGATCATCTTAAAGATCAATTCATTGATCTGATGGTAGACAATAAACACCATTTCATCTTGATATCTAGTGC
>JBELIG010000287.1:0-3144 GCA_042091035.1 Sphingobacteriales bacterium
GAATGCCTTCCCATTACTTCTATAAAGAATAGTCTGTTGTGGGATGCTGCTGTATCTCTAATCTTATCTACAGCCTCCATGGCAGTGTTAACTGCGGTATCAAACCCTATAGAAAAATCTGTACCAGCTAAGTCATTATCTATTGTTCCAGGTAATCCAACAAAAGGTATGCCGTATTCTTCGGTGAAGACTTTTGCACCTGTGAGTGTGCCGTTTCCTCCAATAGCGATACAGGCATCAATGTCGAATGCCTTTAAATTTTCAAATGCTTTTTTTCGCCCTTCCTTGGTCATGAAATCCTTAGAACGAGCTGTTTTTAGGATCGTACCACCTCTATGAATGATATTACCTACGTCTCTTTTCTCCAGCCTTTTTAAATCTCCTTCTACCATTCCTTGGTATCCTCTGTAAATGCCATACACGTGCAGATCGTGATGGGATGCTGTACGTACTACAGCCCTTATTGCTGCATTCATACCTGGTGCATCACCTCCTGAGGTGAACACTGCGATTCTTTTAATGGGTTCTGTCATGTTGATATTCATTATTCATGTGATATTGGGTAAGTGCATCAATAGGCTTAGTTATTATGTGACCTAGTCTGAAATCATGTGCTTGGAGCACTGATTCTAGCTCGTCCTTCCACAAAGCTGCAATTGACCCAACAAAATGAACTGGATTATTTGGCGAGAAACTATATTTCTTAATTTGATTTTTGACAAAAGATTCAAAAACGCTTTGGATCAAGTCCTGGATAAAAGGATCTGCTCTAAAGTTGTATGCAAATTTTGCAAAAGAAGCTAAATATGCATTTGGATTTGGTTGTTTATACACCTTGTCCAATACCTCGAGCCTTTCTCCAGGAATCAATTCAATGAACACTTTTTTTAATTCCTTTGGCATTCTACCATAAAAATAACTTTTTAAAAGTTCTTTTCCAATAGTTGCCCCGGAACCTTCATCTCCAAGAATAAAACCTAGGGAGGGAACATTCTGAGTAATCTTTTTTCCATCAAAACAACAAGAGTTTGATCCAGTGCCCAGAATACCAATAATTCCCGCTTCATTTCCACAGCAGGCAATAGCCGCTCCCATGAGATCACCTTGTACAACAATTCGACTTTTGGGGATTGCCTTTTGAAGAAGGTCTTTTATATACACTTGCTGCTTGGATGCACTGCAACCTGAACCATAAAAAAACAATTCATCTACATCAAGAAGCATTTGGTGTTCTTGAATTAGATTGGTAAGTGTCTCAGATATTTGCGCTGAAGATTGAATAAAGGGCTGTATACCTCTACTTTTAAAAGAATGTATAGTGTTGTCTTTAAGAATAATATTCCAATCTGCCTTCGTACCGCCACTATCAATGATTGCTTTCATAAGCAGGACTAATTTGTTTAAAAATCCATATCTCCACCTCGCATGTCAGATCTTCCTCGATTTCCTCTACTACTTCTTTTTTCTTGACGTAAAGAGTATCTGAACCCTGCTATCAATAATCTGCTTTGGCGCTTCCAAGTTCCACTTAATTCAAAAATATTTGTCTTCGAGGCGTAATATGACCATTGTCTAGTGTCAAATATGTCAGAAAGCCTCAAGGATATTACTCCTTTATCTTTTAGGATTTTCTTTTGAACGGATAGATCAATTGAATAAATGGCATCTGTGGTTCCCTGAACTCGGACCATAGGTGTTCTGTAAAAACCCGATAGCTGAATACCAAAGCCATTTTTAAAATTCATCATAGACATGATTCGGCCAGAACCCATATATCCTGTACTTGCTAGGGTAGCATCAATATTGCTTCCGTCTAATTTTGAGTAATAGAAGGAATAATTGGTGTTTATATTCCACCATTTGGCAGGCCTGAAGCTAATGATAAGTTCTAGGCCTGAATTTTGGCCTGTCGATAAATTAGCGAAAGTTGAAACCCGCACAGAGTCATTTTGAATTTCAGTAATCCGTTGGATAATCTGATCAGTTTCCTTATGGAATACTGAAGCTGCAATTGTTCCTTTCTTTTTGGAAACCTGATAACTTAATTCAAAGGAGTTGATGGTCTCTGGAAGTAAGTTTGGATTACCTGTTCTTAAGTTACTAGGATCGGAGAAGTCTGTAAAGGGATTTAAAGTTCGTGTTCTTGGCCGATTAATTCTTCTGCTATAGGTCGCTTGCAAGGATTGATTTTTACCCAAATCATAGGAGAGGGCAGCCGAGGGGAAAAGCATGTGATAATCATTGCTATTGGAAGTGTTGTTATCTATTAGCTCAGCCAATGTGCTGGTGTATTCGTATCGAAGCCCCATTTGAAGAGAAATTGAATTTATTTCTTGATTCCAAATACCATAGGCTGCTCCAATTCTTTCTGTGTATACAAAATGATTACTGAGTTGATCATTTTCGGATTCTAATCCTGTAAGCAGATCTACATTGTTTAGTGTATAATCATTTCCAAAAACACGCTGGTTGAGTTTTAGTCCTGTTTCAACTTTCTTTAATTTTGACACGGGATAAACGAAATCCATCTGTGCCACTGTTGTCTCACTTTTTCTTTGTGTTCCACTGGATTGAAGAAGCCTGTACCAATAGGAATCATCGGCATAAAAGAAAGAATCTGATATGAAGCTATTATCATTATCTGCACGGTCACTGTGTCGAAGACTTATGTCCAAGCTTTGGTTTGGATTGTTATAGTTTTTATTGAAGTTGACATTAATTTCCTTAGTCGTTCCAGCTTCTGTTTCATCTTCAAATCGATTTGCATAGTGACTTTTATTTCCATTGCTGTCATAGAAGTCTGAAATTCTTGTCGCTGGATCAAGTTCGTCTGATATGCCAATAGTACCACTTACACTAACGGAAGTATTATTGTCTATGATGTATTCTATACCGGCATTAGCGTTATGATTGATGTCTTTAGGTGTACCACTGAAAATATAATATTGGCGGTACAAGCTATCTATGTTGTTTAAGAAAGTAGTTCTGTCTGTTATGCCTATTCTATAGGTTTCATTATATCTTCCAGAGTAGCCAGTTGTAAGGTTCCATCTTGAGATTTTTAAATTTGCTGATACGCTAGCATTTGCTCTTGGTCCTGTTCCACCAGATACATTACTTACAAGATTGAAGCCCTTTTTATTG
>JBELIG010000288.1:0-3133 GCA_042091035.1 Sphingobacteriales bacterium
CAAGAATTCGTTCTGGAAAGGATATAGTTGGTATAGCACAAACAGGAACAGGAAAGACAATCGCGTATTTGCTTCCTCTTCTCAAAGATTTTAAATTTTCAAAAGACAATCATGCCAAGATTATGATTTTAGTTCCCACCCGGGAGTTAGTCATACAGGTTGTCGAGGAGGCAAAATTATTGTCCAAATACCTCACTGTTCGTATAAAAGGTGTTTATGGGGGGACCAATATTAATACACAGAAATATGAACTATTAGATGGTGTAGATATTGTCGTTGGTACCCCAGGACGCGTCATGGACTTAGGTCTAGATGGGTCTATTAAGATGGGCGGTATCAAGAAGTTGGTGATTGATGAAGTGGATGAGATGCTTAATCTTGGTTTTAGAACACAGCTTAAAAACTTAATGGATCTATTGGCTGTGAAGAGGCAGAATCTAATGTTTTCTGCTACCCTTACAGAAGAAGTTGATAAGATGATACATGATTTCTTTGTCAATCCAGAAAAGATAGAGGTTGCAATACATGGTACACCATTGGATCAGATCCGTCAGTATCGATATGAGGTACCCAACTATTATACAAAGGCTAATTTGCTACTTCATTTATTGAAGAACGAGGAGATGAAGAAGGTACTTGTCTTTGTGTCCAGCAAAAAAATGGCAGATCGTCTTTTTGAAAAATTGTCGGAAACCTATGAGGAGGGTGTAGGTGTCATTCACTCCAATAAGAGTCAGAATTATAGATTTAGAATGGTTAATGAATTTGCGGAATCCAAATTCCGTATTCTTATTGCCACAGATATCATTGCAAGAGGATTAGATATCAAAGAGGTAAGTCACGTAATCAATTTTGATTGCCCGGAGACCACCTCCGATTATATGCACCGGATAGGTCGTACAGGACGGGCTGATGCAGAAGGAATTTCTATTTCCTTCTTCCGATCGCAGGAGGAGGAGTTTTTAATTGCCTTAAAAGAATTGATGCAAAAGGATTTAGAGCATATCGAGTTTCCAGAAGTAGTAGAGCGTATAGAGGCCTTGTTAGAAGAGGAAAAGGTAGTATACAAGATGAAGAATTATCTTCCACAACATTCTTTAAAGCAGTCCAAAGGAGCTTTTCACCAAAAGCAGACTAAGAACATGAAGGTGAATCGTGCGCATGAGAAAAGGAAAGCACGTATGCTAGAGAAAAAGCAAGCCACAAGAAAGAAAAAGAGGTAAGCTATTTGCCTACCTCTTTAGTTTAGTCGATTTCTATGACCTTTGGATAATTGGGTTTAATATTTTGTGTTGGTTGCACCCTTTCCAAAGCAAGTTCGTTTTGTTTGGACCTGATCCATGTGACCAGTGTTATTAATAAAAACGTTGTTATCATGATTTATGCTTATGTTCTGGATTAAATATCTTTTAATTTCTTTGATTCATCCACTATACTAGATGAATACGAAGATATATACGTCTAAAGTCCTCATAATGTTGTGTCTAGTAGAGTGCAAGAGCCGCTTTTAACGTTTCTTTAAATGATTGTCTAAAATCAGCAGGTTCCAGTATCTCGATTTCAGGGCAAAAAGTAAGCAGCTTTTGCCTTAACTCCCTGTTTTCTATCACATCAAGGGATACGATAACACCATCCGCTTTGATCTCAACTTCTTTCTGGCTAGGATGTAGTGGTTTAGTTTTTAAATAATTGTATTGTTTGGTGCTTATTCTGAATACAACCTTAATGGGTTGTTTCTCTATTGTTTTAGAAACGCCTATACAATTGTCAAAATAATGATCTAAGTCTAATCTGTATTCTCGGAAATCTTCTATCTCCCAGTTATCTAATGCCTTTATTCGATCAAGTGCCATCAGTTGGATTTGATCACTCGTAGAGACTCCTAGCAGAAACCAGCGGTTATTGTATTCTTTGAGGATATGGGGCGATATGTCTCTTGAGTAAGCTTCCTGGCCAAAAGGCTGATATGAAATCCGGAGGGTGATTTTATCTTTAAGTGCTTCTTTGATCTGGGTGATCCAGTGTGTTCCAGTTGATTTTTCGGTCTCATCCAATTGGATAAAACGTCGGCTGTTATTTTTCGGTTTTATTTCTTTACCAAAATTCGTTTCCAGCTTAGTAAACTCATCTGCCAGCTCTGAGAATTGTCGAAAAGGTAAGAATTGCTTGATCACATCCAATGCATCCTGAAAGTTTTGTATTTCCCCTTTGCTCAAGGTAGCATCATATAGTTTGAATGCTTGGTTGCTGTATCGATAATAGGAGCGTTCATATACCTCAATAGGGGCATTGTACCCGAACTTATCTGATCGCATATTAAAAATATCAGATTGAATTGTTCGTCGGGATATCGTCTGGATACCTTCCTTCTCAAACAAGCTTTCCTCCACTTTTTTCTTGATCATATTCAAGGTCCACTTTTTGCTGGTATTGCGCAGGCACTGATCAATAGTCTGGTAGCGAATTAGGGCATTTTTGTTTTGGGGCATGATTATATTTTTAGAGCGTCTAATTAAAGGAATTGAGCTTGCTAATCAAAATATCTGTGTAGAAATGACAAGGTATAAATACAAATATCTGATTATTGATGAGGTTCCTAATCGATTCTTATTTTGGGTTTTATACGCCTTTTTAAATATATAATTCTGATAATCAATAGTTTGAATCAATGTGACTTTAAGGTTAATTTTTCTTATCAGTTAGTGTTAAATATTGAAAAATATTATCTTTGTGACAGACTTAATTAAGAGAAATTATGAAAAACACGTTTTACAAATTTTGCCTTCTTTTATGCTTTGCTGGGTTGCAGTTTAACGCCTCTGGGCAGTTGATAATTACAGGCATTTTTGACTTTGATTTGTCTGGAGGAATTCCAAAGGGTGTTGAGCTCTATGTTCTACAGGATATTTCTGATTTAACAATTTATGGTCTTGGTTCTGCAAATAATGGTGGAGGTACTGATAACGAAGAATATACTTTTCCTGCAGGTTCAGCTATAGCGGGTGAATACATATATATATCTAGTGAGGTTACTGGATTCACAGCATATTTCGGATTTGCACCAGATTACACAACTTCTGTAATGGCAATTAACGGAGATGATGCTGTTGAACTTTTCAAAAATGGAGCGGTC
>JBELIG010000289.1:0-3126 GCA_042091035.1 Sphingobacteriales bacterium
TGTATTCCTTTTAACTCCATCAGATTTCCTATCTCAAAACAAAGGTCTTCATCAAAAACCATAGAATTCCCCAGAGATGCAAAGAAATAGTTATCTCCCGGAAAGGCTTTGTTTATAATGGGTTCCAAATGATCCGTAGGACAAATGAAGTATAGGTGGCTATTCATTAAGCCAAATTCTCAGGATTGTAAGGGAATGAAGAGTGGTGAACATCTATCTTCAACTTACCATCTATCAACTTATACGAAAAGGTATATTCTACTTTTGCTTCAACACCTTCCAAGTCTGTGAAGAAATAATTCCCCATTGCAATAGCGCGATCTCCATCTAAAATAAACCCTGTATTCTCGAATCGAACTTTTGTCCAAGGTTGGATTGCAAAACCACCGTCTTCGGCACAAGCCCTATCCGCTCCTGCTATAAAATAAGACAGTGCTTCCATTTTTGAAGGCCTAAACTGTTCAACCGCACATTTTGTTGGTTTGAATAATACCGTCCCAGCCTCAAAAGCGTAAAGTTCATCTAGAAAGCTACTCGCAAAAGCTTCACATTCAGATCTATTGTCTTTCAATGATCCTATTTTAACAACACCAGCTCCCCAGGTTTTTTGAGCTTCAAGAACATGATCCTTAGTTATCATATCTTATCTATTTTATACTATTAAAAAATTCACTCCGTAGAGCTATATCGTTAAAGTCACCTCCGTACTCAATGGTGGTTGTTTGACTATCATTATCTTTGATGCCTCTAGATGAAACACATAAATGTTTTGCAGTAATAGCTACTATAACACTTTCTGTCTCAAGTGCCTCCTGTAGTCCCTTTATAATCTGTCGACATAGACGTTCCTGAACCTGTGGCCTATGTGCATAATAACTCACCAGACGATTGATTTTTGACAAGCCAATCACCCGCTTGTTAGGAATATAACCCACATGCGCAAATCCAGTAATGGGCAGAAAATGATGCTCACAAACTGAGTCAAGCCTTATGCCCTTTTCGACTAGCAGATTATTATAATTGTAAGAATTTTCAAAGGTTGAAAGCTTTGGTTTTTGACTTGGGTCTAATCCATAAAAAAGCTCTTTTACATACATCTTGGCAACACGATACGGTGTCCCAGAAAGGCTATCATCAGTTAGGTCCAAACCAAGCTCATCCATTATTTTGCGAAAGTATCTTTGAATATTCTCAATCTTTTCGTCATCAGATTTTTCAAAGGCATCCATTCTTAATGGAGTTTCTACATTCGTTGACAAATGATGGTCTCCAAGGTATTCTATGTTTTCTAGTTCATTTTCCTTCATCCGATCGCTTCATTTAAACAGTAATCATCGTCACATCTACAATATTTGTAATTGTACAAATGAAGGGCTACAATAGACAAGGAAGGCACATAGATCAAACTCTCTGGCAATACCAATGGAAAGAAACTGCCCATCAAAACAGTAAACAAGAGTAATACCCAACTCACATAAAGTCCTATTCGAACCAAGCCATTATTGGAATTTTTAGATACGTGATAAATAGCAAAACCAGAAACTAAGACAAACAAATAATCAATTGACTGCCACCATACTGGAGCAGCAGAACAACAAACAGCAGAACAAGCCTTAGATATAAATATCAAAGGTGTTGCAAGACAATGAATCATGCACAGACCACTCGCAAATGCTCCTACCAAATCTGATTTTGACTCTAACTGAATCTTGTTCATTTTCTTGATTTTTTATTTGATATGCTAAAATAGAAAACAAAAACAACAAATGCAACAATGTTGCATTTAGATATTTATACCCTGATTTAATAATTACTGAAAGGACTAGTTATCCTGCCAAAACGGATGGAATCTTGGCACAATTAATACTTCATGACAAGAATTATAAAGCTGACTTTCAGTTTAGTTTAATGCCTAAATAAATTCCTTAATCCAATTGGTCTTAACTCAGATTATTGTAAATTAAGCCTAGGTTTAAAAGCAGCCCTCATTCACTAAAAAACAAAGTATTATGAAATACGGTTTAACTATTTTGTTATTGGGATTGGTTCATTTTTCATACTGCCAAACTTGGAAAGAAATGGCAAAAGATTTAAATGTTAATCTGTATGATGTTGTAGCGGAAGCTGAGGCACACTTTGAGCATATTGACAAATCCAAAAAGGGATCAGGTTGGAAAGGCTACCAAAGATGGCTTCACGACAACGAACCCAGATATTACCCATCTGGGGAAAGAAATATTTTTGACCCCTACTTTTTAATGCAATCATTTAAAGATTTAGTTGCAAATCAGTCTCTTTCAAATAGGTCAACTTCCACAGAAGGATGGGAAGAATTAGGTCCCTATTACATTGAGGAGGTAACTGGACATTATGCAGTAGGACTTGGAAGAGTTGAAAGTTTTTATGTTGACCCCAACAATGGCGATAGACTTTTTCTGGGTTCGAGAAGTGGCGGCTTCTGGAAAACATTAGACGGAGGAGATACTTGGGAAAACACGACTGACTTCCTATTTGCTTCAGGGGTAAACACTATAGCAGTTTCTCCAGAGAACACAAACAGAGTTCTAATTAATGTTAGAAATTCTCGTAACGGCACCACACATGGTATTTATGAATCTTTGGATGGAGGAGACACCTGGTCAATAACGAATTTTAATCCTACAAATCTAAACTGGGGAGGTCTTGGATCTAATAAAAAAATTATCAAAATCATGTATCACCCAACTATTCCAGGACTTGTGTTTGCAGGAACAACGGAGGGCATATACAGATCAGAGGATAATTTCGAATCCTTCGTGCTTGCACAAAACCAAGATCAAGACGCTTTAAAATCCGATTACGATTTTATAGAATTCCATCCAACCGATGAAAATATAATTTACGCTTCTACCTATAATAATCAATCCGGCATTTATGTATCCACAGATAATGGACTAAACTTTAGCCCTACAGGAGATCTACCTGAAAACTATGCAAGCATTCGCTTGTCCATTTCTCCAGCCTGTGAAGATTGTGTTTATCTTGGATCTACAGCTGGAGTTTGGATTTCTACAGACAAGGCAGAGACTTTCACCTATGTCAATGATCCATTAATAGCGAATTTTGGTGCTTTTGCTGTCAGCGATG
>JBELIG010000290.1:0-3109 GCA_042091035.1 Sphingobacteriales bacterium
GCAGAACTCGCTGTTATGGTAGATACTTTTGCTCCTTTAGTTATGACAAAACAAGCCTTCGAACTCGAAGACCCTGATTATTATAAAAGTTGGATAGAATAAAACTAGGAATATGGATACGTCAACAAGCATAGCATCGAATATTGCAACAGATGCTTTTCCAATTAATGGAACAGACTACATTGAATTTTATGTAGGTAATGCTAAACAATCAGCAATTTATTACCAGGCAGCATTTGGTTACAGACTGGTTGCATACAAAGGACCTGAGACAGGAAGCAGAGACATCGTTTCCTATGTACTTCAACAGGGAAAGATTAGAATTGTACTTACTGCAGCTTTGAGCCCTGATCACGAGATTTCAAAACATGTCACAAAACATGGTGATGGAGTGAAAACGCTCGCTCTTTGGGTAGATGATGCAACTGAATCTTATAAAATAGCCATTGATAGAGGAGCAGAATCAGCTTTCGAACCCCATAGCGTAGAGGATGACAATGGTTCAGTGAAATTAGCAGGAATTAAAACCTACGGCACTACAGTTCACACACTTGTAGAACGCTCAGCATATTCCGGTGCTTTCATGCCAGGCTATGAGGCAAGAGAAAGTGCATACCCGGTTGATGAGGTAGGCTTGAAGTATATTGACCACTGTGTTGGTAATGTAGAGCTTGGAGACATGGACAAATGGGTAAAATTCTACCAAGATGTCTTAGGTTTCAAATTATTGATCACATTTGATGATAAAGATATCTCAACGAAATATACCGCATTGATGTCCAAGGTTGTTTCTAATGGAAATGGTTTTATAAAATTTCCAATCAATGAACCAGCCAGAGGACTAAAAAAATCTCAAATCGAAGAATACCTTGACTTTTATCATGGTGCTGGTGTACAACATATAGCAGTTGCAACAGACAACATTATAGAAACAGTAGGAAAACTAAGAGCCAAAGGAATAGATTTTCTACATGTACCAGAAATATACTACGAAACCGTTCTTGATCGTGTAGGAAAGATTGATGAAGATCTTGAAGAATTGAAAAAGCTTAATATCCTGATCGATAGAGATGAAGAAGGATATCTACTTCAAATCTTTACAAAACCTGTACAAGACAGGCCAACGGTTTTTTATGAGATCATCCAAAGAAAAGGAGCCCAATCATTTGGGAAAGGTAACTTCAAAGCATTATTTGAAGCGATAGAAAGAGAGCAAGCCCTAAGAGGTACGCTATAATAAAAATGGGCTGCCAATTTAGGTAGCCCATTTTTTATTTACATCCTCACATTGGTATTGTTATTTAAAGACCAATTGTATTCCAAATAGTCAATACTACCAGAGTCATCTATTTTTTCCTCAGAATATTTATTGATATAATCCTTGATACTTGGAGTCTCACTGTTCTTAAAATCTCCTCTAAACCAAGAGAAAATTTTCGACAATTTAGCCATATCCTTTTCCACCATGTTCTTAGTAGGATCATTTATAAAATCATAAGCAGCCAAATCAAGTTGCTTCTCTAATCCTGAAGCCTCAAAAGCTCTGTAATGCAGTCTTGGGCAAGAGATAGACGCACAATTTATTGCAAAGTGAATTCTAGGATCGTCAAAGTTTTTTCTTAGAATCTTATGCTCAATATCATTTAGACTATACTCCAGCCCTTGAAGACTTATAAACTCGATATCCCAAACAGAATTTATAAACGGTATACCCCTCTTGATATCACGGATACTCTCAACCGGATAATGATCTAAAACAAGTTTTATTGTAAATGCATTGTAGGCATTAATCCAATATGCTTTGCGTGCATTTTTATTCCAATTCTCATTTGGATGATTAGAAGCAATGAGTTCCAAATAGTCATCCAAGGCTCCCTCATCAGCCTTGAAAGATTGATAATCAACCATTCCATTAGTATCTACATGTACATTTAATAATTCATCCCACTTAGCATGGGAAACTTCAGGTCGAAGAACATTTGGATTCTTATTTTTCGCACAAGAAATGGCAAGTAAAAGAAATAAAAACCCACTAATAAATTTGTTCATTTGTATCTTGCTTATAGATTAGGTAAATAAGATTAAATATGGCACCTGAAGTCACCTCTAAACACCTTCAAACAGCTGTTGGTATGATTCATTACCTCGAAAGTAAAAACCTTTCAGGTGACTTGCTCGTTCTTTTCCATCCCTATTCAAAAAACGCATCCTTTGCCATTAATATGTTTAAGTTTCTACAAAAAGACTATCACCTAATTGCGATAGACTTGCCTTTCCATGGAAAAACTAACTTAATCAAACCTGAATTTAATTCAAAAGACATCTCAAAGATCTTAGTGGATATAAAAGCGCTTTACCCCAAAAAACGACTCACTCTAATCGGACATAGTTTTGGATCAAGAATGATATGCCTTGCAATCTCACAAAAACAAATAAGCCCCTACAAAACGATTTTTTATGGTCCAGAACTTGGATTTAATGGGTACACAAAAATCTTCCTAACAAAAAAAGCCTACTATCTAACCAGACCCCTAGCGAGTCTATTAATGACAAAACACGTCCTACATGGTTTGTCCCTACTCTTATTTCGCTTAAAAATCATTGATAAAATTGCTTTTGACTTCTTAAAACTCCACCAGGATTCAAGGTCTAAGTCTAGTCTACTGATGCTCTGGAAAAGTTTAGCAAACACAAATAAAGACTTGCTATTCATCAAAAAGAACAGTGAATTACTCTCTAATCCTATTGTACTATTTGGATTAAAAGATAAAACTACTCCCTTCAATCTATTTATAAAATCTGGATGGAATATACCTGCAATCGCTGTACAGGGCAGTCATTTCAAAATCAGTGAAGAAGCTAAAGAAGTTATAAGAAAGAATTTGCTATCTGTTTCCAATAGTCCAACGACCACCAACCCGAGCTGAGAAATTATCTAACATGTAGTAACTAGGTGCCGTAAACTCCGTCCTGAAGTTATTCATGAAATGTTTATAATCAGCATCCATAAATAAAATCACTCCTGAATTCAACTGCTTTTCTAAACCAACTCCAAGATCGAAAGACAAATAGAGCTGCTTGAAATCATTCAAATCAGGTTTCTGCTCTA
>JBELIG010000291.1:0-3104 GCA_042091035.1 Sphingobacteriales bacterium
ATCGCTTCAACAGAATATTTTTGCTTAAATTTCATTCTTATACTTAATTTAGCAGGGTCTAAATTTATTAAAATGGCAACAATTCAAACAGGAATAATTCGGTTTTTTATACCTGAAAAAAATTATGGCTATGTCCGAAAGGAAAATAGCTTAGAAGAATTTCATATATCCGGCCAGAAGATTGAGCACCTGAAATTGAAAAAAGGCGATAGAATCAGTTTTCAAATCAAAAGCAAGTCAAATCAACTAACTATAAAAAATATTCAACGCATTGATCCCTTGAAAGATTAATGAGCTTCCAACCAATTTGCACCATGGTCCATCCCTACCAATATTGGCACCTTAAGCCCTGGCATAGCATTTTTCATACAATCCTCGATGATTGTGCTCACTTGCTCTAGTTCACTTTGAGGCACATCAAATACAAGTTCATCATGCACCTGCATAATCATCTTGGTTTTAAATGCCCCATCTATCAGAGCTCTATGAATTTTTATCATCGCTAGCTTGATCATATCAGCAGCAGAACCTTGAATCGGTGAGTTGATTGCATTTCTTTCTTCTCCTGATCGAACAAATGCATTTCCAGAATTTATATTACGAAGATATCTTCTTCTTCCCATTAGGGTCTCCACATATCCATTGGCCCTAGCCGACTCTACAATGTCTGTCATATATGACTTTAAGCCTGGATATTGTTCATAGTAACTTTCAATGATCTTTTTAGCTTCAGACCTCGGTATATCCAATTGTCCAGCAAGGTTTGTTGCTCCAGCACCGTAAGTAATACTAAAATTAACGGTCTTTGCCCTATAACGTTGCTCTTTGGTTACCTGATCATAAGCTACCCCGAATACCTTTGCAGCTGTAGCACTGTGGATATCCTGACCATTTATAAATGCATCAAGCATTCCTTCATCTTTTGATATCTCCGCGATCAACCTCAGCTCAATTTGAGAATAATCGGCAGCAAGTATTACATGTCCACTTTCTCTTGGAACAAATGCTTCACGAACCCTTGCTCCCTCTGTTGTTCTGATCGGAATATTCTGAAGATTTGGATTGTTAGAGCTCAATCTTCCCGTTGTTGTTAAAGCTTGATTAAACGATGAATGAATCAAGCCTGTTTTTTTGCTTACAAGCTTAGGTAGAGCATCCAAATAGGTCGATTTCAGTTTTGAAAGCCCTCTAAACCTTAGAATCTTTCCAACTATAGGATGCTCTTTTTCAAGCTCCTTTAACTTATCCTCACTCGTCGAATATTGTTTTGATTTCGAGCTCAACTTCCAACGATATGGAATTTTCAATCGATCAAAAAGTATTTCACCTACTTGTTTAGGAGATAAAATATTAAAAGGAGAACCTGCCTCTACATAAAGATCCTTCTCCAGATTAATCAATTCATCCTCGATGGCTTTTGATTGCAGCCCTAAGACTTCTGTATCTATATTGACACCGTTATATTCCATTTGTACAAGAACCTCTATGAGCGGTTCTTCCATATCTTTATATAGTTTATCAAGACCATCCTTTTCAAGGTCTGTGAAAAGTATATCATCTAATTGGAGTGTTATATCTGCATCCTCCGAAGCATAAGGAACCACCTTATCAATAGATATATCACGCATGCTTAATTGATTCTTTCCTTTACCAATAAGCTTTTCTATGGGAATCGGCTTATAATTCAAAATCGTTTCTGCGAGATAATCCATCTTATGCCTAAGGTCTGGATTTAAAAGATAGTGCGCTATCAGCGTATCTCTAACTGGACCTCTTAAAGCAACTCCATGACGCTTCATGACTATTGAATCGTATTTGTAGTTATGTGCAGTCTTTGCTATATCTGAATGTTCTAGAACGGGTCTAAAAATATCAACAATCGCTGCTGACTCTATAGGATCTGAAGGTACAGGTACATAATAAGCCTTTCCTTTTTCATAGGCAAAGGCTATACCGACCAACTCTGCATCATTTGCATTGATGCTGGTCGTCTCCGTATCGAAACAGATAATCTTTTGGTTTAATAAATCGGCCGCCAATTTTTTCATCTCAGCCAGCTCATCAACCTTTATATAGTCATGCTCTGTAGATTCTATATCCTTATACAATTTCTCGACAGCAGGTTTATCAGCCTGACTTGTACTTGCAGCAGGGCCTCCAAACAAACCACCTAATTGCTGATCATTAGCTTCTGGTTCACCCAACATCTGAGCGCTTAGCCTTCTGAATTCTAATTGCTGAAATAATTTACCTAGAGCAGGTCTGTCTGGTTCTTCAATAAGTGTGTCTTCAAAATTGATTTCAACAGGCACTTCCGTATCTATTGTAGCCAAGACCTTAGACAAACGACCTTGATCAGCAAACTCTATAACTTTTTCTTTCTGCTTGCCCTTTAACTTATCAACATTTTCAAGTAAACCTTCTAAGGACCCGTAAGCTGCAAGTAACTTTTGAGCTGTTTTAGGTCCTATTCCAGGTATACCAGGGATATTATCCACAGCATCTCCTTGAAGTCCTAAAATATCTATTACTTGTTCAACCCGCTCTATGCCCCAATTTTCAAGGATCTCTTCCACACCTAAAATCTCAGCATCATTGCCACTTCTTGCAGGTTTATACATAAAGATATTCGGAGACACTAATTGAGCATAGTCCTTATCTGGGGTCATCATATAAACCTTAAACCCTTCCTTTTCAGCTCGTTTCGCAAGCGTCCCAATAACATCATCTGCCTCATAACCTTTGCAAGTAATTATAGGTATTTTAAAACCTTTTATCACCTCATGAATATATGGGAAAGCAGCTGTAATCTCTTCAGGTTGAGATTCTCTATTAGCTTTATAATCTTCAAAAATCTCATTTCTAAAAGTTGGACCGCTAAGATCAAAGCTTACAGCTAAGTGCGTAGGGTTTTCCTTTTTAATAAGATCTCTTAAAACATTGGTAAACCCCATTATCGCAGAGGTGTTCAATCCTTTTGAATTGATCAGTGGTCTAGATATAAATGCATAATGTGCACGGTATACCAAAGCATGGCCGTCGAGTAAAAAGAGTTTTTTTTCAGACATAGGACTGTACTTGATAAGTTATTAGCACTAAAATAT
>JBELIG010000292.1:0-3103 GCA_042091035.1 Sphingobacteriales bacterium
GATATCTTGAATCATGCGGTCCTGGCGCAGATTCTGGATGATATTGAACAGAAAAGGCATTCTTATTATTCAACTTTAGACCTTCGACAGTCTTGTCATTAAGGTTTCTATGTGTGATGCTTGCAACATCAGCCATTTTTTCAAGTGTATCTGGATTTACAGCAAAACCATGGTTTTGACTAGTTATCTCACATTTTGAATTATTCAAATGAATAACTGGGTGGTTGATTCCCCTGTGACCATGGTGCATTTTGTAGGTATCAATACCTGCAGCAAGTGCAAGTAGCTGATGTCCGAGGCAGATACCAAAGATTGGTTTGTCACTGTCAAGGATTTGCTTTACGGTGTTCACTGCATAAGTCATTGATGCAGGATCACCAGGACCATTTGATAAGAAATATCCGTCAGCGCCCCATTTGCTCATCTCTTCGAAAGAGGTTTTTGCTGGGAAAACTCTAACCTTACAGTTTCTTTCTTTGAAACATCTTAAGATATTTTCCTTGATCCCAAAGTCAAGCGCTGCTATTTTATGATCGCCCTCTTCTGAATAATCATAGGCTTCTTTGGTAGAAACTACCGATGCAAGTTCAAGACCTTCCATATTTGGAGCGGCAGCTAACTTCTTTTTTAAAGCATCTAGATCTGTAGTCTCTGAAGAAATGATGGCATTCATTGCACCTTCTGTTCTAAGCTTTTTTACGATAGCTCTGGTGTCAACGCCACCGATTCCTACAAGACCTTCATCTTCAAAGTAATCCTGAATAGGACCATCAGATAGTGGTCTAGAATGGTTGTTGGTGTAGTTTTTGACTACCAGTCCCGCAATTTTTATGGATTTAGATTCTGTATCCATTTCAGCTACTCCATAGTTTCCTATGTGCGCATTAGTCATAACAAGAATCTGTCCATAATAAGAAGGGTCGGTAAATACCTCTTGATAACCGGTCATTCCGGTGTTGAAACATAATTCTCCAATCGTCGTTCCGATCTTACCTGCTGCGTGTCCGTTGTATACGGTTCCATCTTCGAGCAAGATTACTGCTGGTACCTGTTCCATGCAAGCGTTTTTTTTGACTTTCGCAAAGATAATATTTTAAACCTAAGTGATAACTATTTCTGGTTAATCTTATAATATTTAAAAAAAGGAGGTGTTAGCCTCCTTTTTTTATTGAACAATTAGTTGCTCTGTTTTAATGACATTACCGTTTTCGTCACTTATTTTCAATATGTAAATACCGGATTTAAGTGGAGCTGCGGAGAAGGAAAACTCATTTCTTCCTGCCTTAGCTCTTTCCTTAAAGAAATGCTTGATTTGCTTTCCTTCAAGATTGTTTATGTCAATAGAAATAATCATCTTTTCTTTTAACTGAAATTCTACCGTAAATCGTTCACTTACTGGGTTCGGATATACTATACTTTCAGAAAGTATATTTTCTTGTTCTTTAGTCGATGTTGGATCTTGAACAACAATATAATTCAGAACCTGCTTAGAATCAAAGCCTGCCTCATTTTCTACGCTAAGTTTAACTTTGAAAGATCCAGGGTTGTTATAAGTAACCGTTGGATTAGCTGTGCTCGCATTTGAAGGAGATGCCCCTAAGAATTGCCATAACCTTTCTTCTGGCTCATTTTCTGAAATATCAGTAAACTGAACGGTAAGCGGAGCAAACCCTGTCGTTACATCAGATGTAAAGTTTGCTATCGGAGGAGTGCCATTCGGAATTACTTCGATATAGTCCTCTTTTACTATACTTTCGTCTGTTCCATTGTTAATGGTAAGTTTTACTCTGAATTTTCCAATTTGTTCAAAGAGCACTGTTGGGTTCTGTTCTGTCGAGTATGCAGGTGTTCCAAATTCAAACTCCCAAAAGTAGGATAGATTATCACCCTCAGAGTTGTCTGTAAAATCAACCTCTAGTGGCTTGGTTCCCATTACAGGATTTGCAGTGAATTCAGGAATTATAGATTGTGGATTTTCCACACGAACTAATTCAGCTATAAAATTACCATAGGCATTGTTTAATCCGTAACAACCGGTATACCATACTGTAGGAGTACTTGCGTTGAAGCGTTTGAATGCAAAGGAGTAATCTCCCCAACGCTGTGAATTACCATCTAGTAGGGTGATTGGAGATTCTCCAGTTTTTATCATTACAGACTCTGTGCTATTCAAATTCGCATCGACAACTAATGCACGCATTTCTGGAAATATAGTCGAATTAGTTCTCAGATATCCAATCAAGAAGGTCTCATCTGTATCATTGTAGCCAAAAGGAGCAATGGATGGATGTCCCCAGTCAAAATTGTTTTCTCCAAAAATCTTACTTTCAACACTTAGATCATTAAGGTCTACCTTTGCAATATATACGCCAGCATTGCCAGAGCTATACTGTGAGCTAAATGCCATATAAACCTTATTGTTTTGAATGAAAGCAGATTTTGCACGGATATCACCTGTATCCATTGTTTTATCAGTTCCCTTCTGTTCGCCATTTGGAGGAAAACTATAAGAAGTAGAAGGATTTAGCCCAAAAACGGATAGTTCTGGATTGTTCTCAACTTTGTCATTGATTTCAAACAAAAAGATATTGTTTCCTCCCCAACGTGTACATACCATGTAATAGTTTGGACCATATTCGGAATCGTTGTTGATAACAGTTGGCTTTATAGTAAAAGCATTGTTACCACTTGGGATTTCAACATCCTCGAAAATTGCAGTTTCAATTGTTGCCTCTCCAGCATATCCAGCATCCTTATCCATTTGCCAAATAACAGTTTCTTCAAATTGACTGTCATCAGTAAATAAATTTCCACTGATGAAAAAGTCCTCACTAGATAGCCCGATACTTGGAAAGTCTGTCCAAATACCCTGATTAGACGGATCTCCGTCTAATATATAATGGTGCCATTCATCCAAAGGATCCGAACTTGAAGAAAACGATACGACTAATTGAGATGTATTTGAATTGTTTCCAGTAAGAAGTACTAATATAAAGCGATCATCTTGAGGATCATATAATACTTTAGGATCAAAGATGAAAGTCGAGATATTCGATAGTTCATCGTAAAAAGTTGTAAGACTCTGATTGGCAACATCAACAGT
>JBELIG010000057.1:0-16229 GCA_042091035.1 Sphingobacteriales bacterium
ATTTTGCTCGGTAACCAGTCGCTACAATATTTTCTACTTTTACAACAGAAGCGAAATAGACTGTTTTGGATAAGCCGGAGTTCTTTGAAGAAAGCTCCTCTTTTTCAGCTGTAAGCATTGCCTTAGCCTGAGAAAGCTCTGAATTAACAGATTTTTCCTGGTCTAAATCTGAGTTTAGGACCATGTTTTCTTCATTAAGCTTTTCATTTTGCTCCTTTAGAATAGCAATCTCTGAAAGATATCCGTTGACCTCAACTTTAAGAGAATCAAGCTTCTTCTTCGCTTTACGGAAATCTTTTTTGTATCTGTAAAGCTCTTCGATTTCAGCTTTTTTAGCCTCCAATTCAGCTAGTTGTTCTTCATTTACACTGTTCAAATCACCATTTTCTGCAATTAATTCAGCATAATCTTCATTAAGTTTATCCAGGTCCTCTTTGAACGTTTCATTTTCTTCTGTAAGATCAATATTGTTCTGATCTTGAAGTTCGTTTACGTTGTTTGCCTTTATAAGGAAGGCTGCTAGTGTACAACACAATACAAGCAAAGCTGCAATGATGACACCACCAACGATGTAAACTTTTTTACTTTGATTCTCTTCTGAGTTCGGGTTATTTTTTAAATTCTGATTTTCAGTCATGATAAAACAATTTCAATTTAGTAATAGAATGTATGAAAGGTGTTTAGTTTATTATCATTAATTCACATTATAATTTACAAATTTAATATTTGATTCAATAGGGTTAAGTTTTACGACAGAAAAATGTTCGATAAAATGAATAATTTTATTTTTTTTGGGCTTTGAATGCCTTTTGAGAGACAAAAAACCAAAAGCTTACAGCTAAACGTTTTAAATTAGATTAATAGTACATTTATAAATCAATACACTTAAACAATGTATTTGAGCGATAGATTCCTTAATTACCAATAATATATAAAGTATGCAGTTGACCAGATCGATCGATGATTCGAAAATTTTATTTCTGGATGCAGAGTGTGTGAGTGGAGAGTCTGATTATGAATTGTTATCACCAGATATGCAAGCGCTTTGGAGGCATAAGACTAAGAGTATTCTTAGGACGAATGAATTCTCGGAAGAGGAGGCATCAGAAGCTTACAAAAACAATGCGGGAATCTATGCTGAGTTCGGCAAGATTGTTTGTATATCAGTTGGTTTTATCTTTTTGGATAAGGCCAATAATACAAAAAGTATAAAATTAAAATCCTTTGCTGGGCCCGATGAGATGATACTGCTTCAAGATTTTGCAGGTCTTTTAGCACAATATTATCCAGATGCCAATAAATCTTTTATTTGTGGCCACAACATCAAGGAGTTTGATATTCCATATATTTGCAGGCGAATGTTAGTAAATGGTATTGAACTACCGGCAATTATTGATGTTGCAGGTAAAAAGCCTTGGGAAACGGCTCATTTCTTGGATACAATGGAGATGTGGAAGTTTGGGGATAGAAAGAGTTTTACCTCACTTAAGTTGTTGGCAGCTGTCTTAGGATTTCCTTCACCCAAAGATGATATTGATGGTTCTGAGGTAGGTCGAGTTTATTGGGAGGAAAGTGATATAGATCGAATCAGTCTGTATTGTGAGAAAGATGTTTTGGCTACTGCTCAATTATATTTACGTTTGTCTTTGAAACCATTATTGAATACGGATAGTGTAGTACATGTATCATAATTATAAATTACAAATTCAATGAAACACCTGATCGCTCCGTCTGTACTTGCTGCAGATTTTTCAAACCTGAAAAAGGATTTTGACATGATCAATCAAAGTAATGCCGATTGGTATCATGTTGATGTTATGGATGGTCGCTTTGTTCCGAATATCTCGTTTGGAATGAATATAGTTAAAACGATGAAGCAAATGGCAGAAAAGCCATTGGATGTTCACCTTATGATCGTTGAGCCGGATAAATATCTAGAAGAATTTAGGAATGCAGGGGCTGATGTACTAACTGTGCATTATGAAGCTAGTCCACACTTGCACAGAACACTGGGCTATATCAAAGAGCTTGGTGCAAAAGCAGGAGTAGCAATCAATCCACATACGCCAGTTGAATTATTGGACGATGTTCTTGAGTTGACTGATATGGTTTGTATCATGTCCGTGAATCCTGGTTTTGGAGGACAAAAATTCATCTATCAAACCCTTTCTAAGATCAAACGTTTAAAAGCAAAGATTATAGAGCGTAATCTCGATACATTGATTGAAATTGATGGAGGCGTTGGTTTACAAAATGCAGAAGAAATCTTAAAAGCAGGTGCTGATGTACTCGTTGCAGGTAGTTCTGTGTTCAAGTCAGAAGACCCAATCGATACTATTGATAGGCTAAAGAATATTGGACGCTAATCTTATTTAAAAGGACTTTAATGCAAATGCAAAAAATCTTACTTGCCCTGATTTTAAGCCTCTTCTATCTTAATGGAGAGGCTCAGGTCGTTTCAGGGACTATAAATGATGCTGCCAGTCTGCAGCCATTAGATTTCGTAACTGTATTCGTTCGTGGAGAAAACATCGCATCAGAATCTAAGGTCGATGGATCATTTAGTATTGAAGTTTCTGCTGGGCAATCCTTTGAACTTGTATTTAGAAGAGTAGGTTACGAGGAAAAGGGAATTGATCTTGGTCCTTTAGTGGCTGGAGATTCGATATATAGAGTTGTCACGCTTGAACCATCTGACCTAGGGCTTGAATTTGAGCTTAAGGCAGATGCAATTGATGAAGACGGTCTAATTCGAGAGGATTCTGAGGCATTTAAGAGATTGCCTACTGCTTCTGGAAATTTGGAAAGTGTGCTTCCTCATATTGCCTTGGGAGCGAATTCGGGTTCTGGAGGTGAACTGAGTTCCCAGTACCAAGTTCGTGGAGGTAATTATGATGAGAATCTGGTTTATATAAATGATTTTGAGATCTACAGACCTCAATTGATAAGAGCGGGTCAACAAGAAGGCTTAACCTTCCCTAATGCTGATCTAATCAGAGACCTTTCTTTTTCTTCAGGGGGGTATGCCGCAAAGTATGGAGATAAGTTATCCTCTGTATTGGATATCAAGTATAAAAGACCAAATAAGTTTAAGTCTTCAGTTTCCATGTCACTACTTGGAGGATCTACCCATATTGAAGGTAGCCGCCTGATAGGAGGTTCGAAATATAGACGATTCCGATATCTTGTAGGTGCTAGGTTTAAGACGACAACTTACCTGCTCGGTAGTTTAGACCTTTCTGGGGAGTACAATCCTAGTTTTACAGATATCCAAGGGTATTTTACCTTTGACATAACAAAAGATCTGCAGCTCGGATACTTGAGCAATTACAATCGCTCTGTATATCAGTTTCAGCCAAATATTAGATCTACTGCTATTGGTTTGATTGATTTCTCTTTACAACTGTATTCAGAATTTGAGGGCCAAGAGGTTGATGATTTTACAAATTATACGAATGGACTATCTCTAACCTATGTTCCGGATAGAGATAAGAATCCATATTTTTTAAAGCTTTTAGCATCAAGGTATAGCTCCGATGAAAACGAGCGATTTGATATTTTAGGATTTTATAGTCTTCGGGAGATTGAAGCTGATTTCAACTCATCAAATTTTGGAGAAGTACTCGGTGAACTAGGTTCTGGTACACAGCATCTGTATGCAAGAAATTCGTTTAATGCGCAAGTAACTAATATTCAGCATAAGGGAGGGATTGAATTTCAATTGGAGCCCAAAGATGAATCTAAAGAAACAAGTCACTTTTTGCTTTGGGGTGTGAAATATCAGAATGAACAAATCAACGATAGGATTAATGAGTGGGAACGTCTAGATTCAGCTGGTTATTCTCTTAATTATGATACTTCGGAAGTCCTCTTATATTATGTCCTTAAGTCCGAGAATGAACTGCGTTCTGATCGACTCTTTGCATATATTCAGGATACGTATTCTTGGTACAAAGAAGATAAAGGAGAGTTGAAGCTTACAGCTGGCGTTCGTCTGAATCATTGGACGCTCAATAAAGAGACCTTTGTATCTCCAAGGATGCAATTCTTATACAAGCCTTTAAATCGAAAAAAGAATATCTCTTATCGCTTAGCAGCCGGATACTATTTTCAACCAGCTTTTTACAGAGAGTTGAGAAGGCTTGACGGTACTTTGAATTCAAATCTTTCTGCTCAAAAGTCTGCGCACATCGTTGGAGGCTTTACATACGACTTTAATCCAAAGCGATTTGGAGGAAATGATTTTCGATTCATAATGGAAGCGTATTATAAGAAGCTTTGGGATTTGGTTTCTTATGATGTCGATAATGTAAAAATTAGATATTCAGGATTAAATGATGCTAGTGGTTATGTGACTGGTATAGACTTTAGGCTTAACGGTAATTTTGTAAAAGGGGCAGAGTCGTGGTTTAATCTGTCATTCCTTAGAGCTAGAGAATCCTTAGATGATGTGCAACATATGATTCGAGAATTAGGGTCCACTGAAGGTACTGAGGTAAATGATGTGCCTAGGCCTACTGATCGACTTATGAACATGTCAATTTTCTTTCAGGATTATCTGCCAAATAATGAGAATTTTAAGATGAACCTGAATCTCAGTATAGGTACAGGTCTTCCTTTCGGATTAAAGGACAACAATTTGGTCTATCGAAATACCTATCGATTCCGTCCCTATCACAGAGTTGATATTGGCTTTGCTTACCAGCTTTTTGGAGGAGGTAAAGTTGTTAAAAATGCCAAGCATCCATTGCGGTTTACAGAAAATGCATGGATTAGTCTGGAGGTTTTTAATATGATGAATACAAAAAATGAAGCTTCAAGAACCTGGATAAAGACTGTCTTTAAACAGCAGTATGCAATACCTAATTTTTTAACGTCTAGAAGGTTAAATGTAAGGATGCGCTTTGATTTTTAAAGGCAAGGTTTTGCATGTGTTTAAGGTATTTCAACTTATTTTAAGAAAAAGTGGGTTTATGTTGTTTTATTCTTTCTAAAACTATAATTTTGCACTCGTTAAAAGCCTGATGCCTGATTTACAGGTTGTTCGGGTTTGGTCAAACCATATAAATTTAGCTTTATGCCAGTAAAAATTCGTTTGCAGCGTAGAGGTCGTAAGAAAAGACCTTTCTATCACATTGTTGTCGCAGATTCTAGATCTCCACGTGATGGTAGATTCATCGAGAAGATCGGTGTTTATAACCCAATGACTAATCCAGCAACTATTGACGTTGATCGTCAGAAAGCGCTAGATTGGATGGGGAATGGAGCACAGCCTACACATACTGTAGGAGCGATTCTTCGTTACAAAGGAGTAATGTACATGAAGCACCTTCAAAGAGGTGTTGCCAAAGGTGCATTTACTCAGGAAGAAGCAGATAAGAAATTTGCAGCTTGGATTGAGCACAAGGAAACTTCAGTTTCAAAAGCTATTGAAAAAGAAGCAGCATCTGTTGAAGCGCTTAAGAAAGAGCGTTTCGGTGTTGTACCTGAGATTTTCAAAGAGGAAGTTGTAGAAGAAGCGCCAGCTGCTGAAGAAGCAGAAGCGGTTGTTGAAACTGTAGAAGAAGCTACCGAAGCGGTTGCTGAAGTTACAGAAGAAGCTACTGAAGTGGTTGCTGAAACTACGGAAGAAGCTACCGAAGAGCCTAAGGCTGAAGAGCCAGCAGCTGAAGAGGGAGATGCTCCTAAAGCTGACGCAGAATAAGCTTAATGCACAAAAAGAAAAAAAGCTAGGCAATTGTCTAGCTTTTTTTATATTTTTACAGCACAGATTAGAAATTATTGTTTTTAAGTAATAAATGAACCTGGCAGGAAATGTTCCTGTCAGGTTCATCTTAAAATATAGATAAACATGCTTGCATTGGATAAACTTTATGCGTCTGAGTTGGACCAAATAAAGGAAGAAGTTCAGGCCTCAGATGCACTCGCTCAGTATCTTGAGGAGGAGGAAGAGTCTTTTTACCTTGAAATGAGAAATCAATTTGAACCTCGTATACTTGCCTTGTATGAGCAGGTTGCAAAAGAAAATCCTTTGCAATTGATGTCTTTCGAACGGTACTTGTTGGATGAAGGGTATGAAGGATTGTTTCTTCCTAAAATTCTTGGATATGCTGTTCTTAGAGGAGAAATAAGTGAGAACTATAAATACTTAGTTTCACAGGATCAGTTCAGAGCTATCTTACTTGAGATTTGTAATTCAGCAAATTTTGAGATTCTTTCTAAAAGAATAGGACAGACCGTTCAGTTAGGTTTTGCTCTGAGTTCGGATATTTGGGTTACCTCATTGATTGAGACAATCGTAAATAAGCGTGTGAAAAGCTTTTTGATAACTCAGAAGATGCCTGAGTATAGAATCTTTGAGAATAGAAGAGCGCTTCATTTTAGATATAATAAACAGTTCAAGGGAGAGATCTTTAGTTCAGCAAGTTTTCCAAAGTCTTTTGGAGAGTTCAAGGTAATGCATTTGCCACTCCGTCATTTCCTACTTGAGCGTTCTATGATGGAGGATGTTGACAATAGTTCGATTTTACCTCACATGAAAGCTTTTTTAAAGCTAGATGAAATTCAGGGTAACGAGGAGTTGATCTATATCTTGATGATCTTTGGAAAATACTTTAGCTACAACAAGTCAATCAAAGACCTTCTTTCTACATCAATAGATGCTTCTATGAAAGCGGATGAAGGGTTTGATAAAAAATGGTTTGCCTATTTGGATGAATTGTATAGCAAAGGGGTTGAGATTTCTGCGGACAATGCAAATAAATCCATTGAACTTGTTGGAGACAAGAGTGATTTGTTTAAAAAATATTACGAGCTAATCAAAGTTCTTTCTTCTAAGGGTATTAATGAGGAAAAGACAATTGAGGCTGTTAAGGGTTTTCATAGTTCTTACGAAGGCCTATCGAAGCAGAATGTAGCTCTAAGAACAGCAATATATAGAGTGTTTGAGCTTGAAATGAAAGATCTAGCACCTTTACAATATGCTTCGTTCTTCAATGTATTCAAGCAGATGATTCCTTATGTTGAAAGTTTTAGAAATCAGCGTTTCAACCAAAACCTCAAGGATCTATGTTTGAAATTCGTAAGAAGTTGTATCAGAACATTTACGGATAAGCGTGGGAGAGATTATCAGGATGTTAAAAAGTTTGTTGCTACAAACTTTGTTGACATCGGCTTTATGAAGGATAAAGAAGTTGTTGCCTTGTTTAAAACAAAGCGCAAGAAAAAGCCAGAAGATAAAGCATAAAAATAAAAAAAGCCTGATGATCATCATCAGGCTTTTTTTATACCAGTTGCAGAATAATCCACACTACTGGTATGAGGAAAAAGAATCCATCAAATCTGTCGAGTAGTCCACCGTGTCCAGGCATGATATTTCCAGAGTCTTTTACCCCAGTATACCTTTTTAAACTTGATTCAAAGAGGTCACCTAGAGTGCCGAATACGCCTGCTGAAAGTCCAAGTAATCCCCATGTTAAACTATCAAATTCAAATATACTCGCAATTAGAAGGGCAACACTTCCGCTGAGTATAAGTCCTCCAAAGAAACCTTCCCATGTTTTGTTAGGAGATACATCAGGTGCTAGTTTTCGTTTTCCAAGCCTTGATCCAACGAAATATGCTCCAGTGTCATTGGCCCAAATCAAGAGTATAAGTCCAATTGCAAAGAGATTATTATATGTTCCATTGATGCCTACCAAATCCGAAAGCAGGATTAGAGGTATACTAACATAGGTTATACTTACTATTGGGGCAAATATATTTTTAATAGGATTTTTCACATCCGTGAATGTTCCATGTATGAAGATGATTAGTATGCAAATCAGGGCTATTGACAACAATGCAGTCATGCTCAAATAATCATTGAGGTGCATTATGCCTGCAAAGAAAACTATTGCAGGAATTGTTGTTTTTAATAGTGTTGAAAATCCGGAGGACTTTCCATATTTGTAGTCTAATATTGTTGACAGTTCATAAGCACAAACGATGGCTACAAATAGCCATAGTCCTTGAAATGTCCAATCCGAGAAATAGATAGACCCTAAAACAATTGGTGCAAATAAAGCTGCCGAAAGAGTCCTTTGTTTAAGTTTAGACATAGTGTTTAATTAATTATCCTGAGGTTCTAATTGATTTTGATTCCAAAAGTAATAAGCAACAACGCCAAACAATACAGTGCCTGCGGCAAATAAAATAAAATTGAAGTCACCCCACTGAGGCGTTGCTGATAAATCCATTTGGTCTTTTGCGAAATAGGTGACGACTACTTGTGTTCCATTAAAGATGAAATGCGCAAAGATAGCGATCCAGAGACTTCCTCCAAATGCCAATAAATAGCCAAGAATAAGTCCTAAAAAGAATCTGGGAAGGAATCCCTGAAATTGCATGTGTATCGTACTAAATACAAGCGCAGATAGAATGACAGCGAGGTGCATGTTTACCTTGTTGTATCTGAGGATTCGTTGAAAAAGACCTCGAAACATTAGCTCTTCACCTATTGCAGGGGTGACAGCCATGATGATCAATACAAATAGCATCTCTGGTAAACTGTTTATGTTTAGCATTTGCTCTATGAGACCGTTTGTAGAATTCTCCATGTTGATTAGGGTTTCTGGCATTGGGATCTCCATATTCACAAGGTACAAGAATTGAGTAAGTGGCCAGGAAAGTAATATTATTAAGCCTGCAAGCAGAAAATCTTGTGGCTTGGTCGACTTATTTTGAGGAAATTCAGGATCTGTTTTTAGGCCTGTAAAGGCTGACCACTTGTTTTTAAAAAGGACAAAGCCTAAGAAGATTGCTGGTATTAAAAAGGAGAATAATTGATTTGCAAAAGCCATAAGTCGCACAGCAGTTTTATCTGGTGCAAAATCAGGAGTGGTAAGACTTTGGATGTCATAGCCTAGGCCCATGATTACTCCCACACTGGCTACCTGCCCAAGACCAATTCCAAAAAACAGAATTAGTAACCAGGTGAATATTCTAAAACCAGGTGTTACTGTGTTTATAAAGTACTTTTGCTGTTCTTTGATAGTCATAATTTAGTATTGAGTTTCATCCACAAAATACAAATTCTTGAAAAGTCTTTTCTATATAGTAAATACCTTTATTTTTGTTAAAATTTATGAGATGACAAGACTTAGTGTAAATATCAATAAAGTTGCATTGATTCGTAATGCAAGAGGGGAAGATTTGCCAGACTTAGTACAGGTGGCAAAAGACTGTGAATCATTTGGGGCAATGGGGATTACTGTGCACCCAAGACCGGATGAGCGTCATATCCGATATTCGGACATACCAGCTTTGAAGGAAGTTGTTACAACAGAGTTTAACATTGAAGGTAATCCAACAGATCGATTTATGGAGCTGGTGTTAAAGCACAAACCGCATCAAGCTACACTAGTTCCAGATAAGCCAGCTGCCTTGACTTCTGATTCGGGCTGGGATACTATTGAGCATGCTACTTTCTTGAAAACGGTAACAGCTAAACTGCATGATGCGGGTGTTCGTGTGTCAATATTTGTAAACGCAGATGAGAAATTTGTTGAAGGTGCAAAAGCTGTCGGTGCTGATCGCATTGAATTCTATACAGGAGATTTTGCGAGAGCCTTTAGTTCAAATCCTGAGGAGGCAGTTAAAGCGCATGTCAATGCGGCAAAAAAAGCAAATGAGATTGGAATTGGCATTAATGCCGGTCACGATTTGAATTTAGATAATCTCAAGTACTATAAAGAAAGCGTGCCCGGTTTACTGGAAGTTTCCATCGGACACGCTCTTATTTCTGATGCCTTATATTTTGGCTTGAAAAATACGATTCAAATGTATCGAGCAAAATTGGATTAGACACTTACGGAGGCATAGGCCGTATCAAGCGCATCTTTCATTTTGCTTATAGCCAGATCAAGATGTGCCTGATCATCGGCCAATGCTTTACTTAAAAATCCAACTTCATAGCCTGAAGGACCTAAGTATACACCTGTTTGAAGGAGTTCGTGATGAAGGACCTTAAAGTACTCCATAGATTCTGATTGAATTGCAGCAGAGGTTCTTATTGTCTCATCAGAGAAGCACAGCCAGAAAATAGAACCGATTCTTGCAACATTCAGCGTATATGATTGCTCTTTTGCATGAGCCTCTATTTGCTCAGCAAGATAAACCGTTTGAGCTTCCATTTTTTTGTAAAATGAAGGATCTGCAAGTTGTTTAAGGCAGGCAAGACCAGCTGTCATAGCTACAGGGTTTGCAGAAAGTGTTCCTGCTTGATATACAGCACCGAGGGGTGCTACATGTTCCATGATTTCTTTCTTTCCTCCAAAGGCTCCAACTGGCAATCCACCCCCAATGATTTTCCCATATGTGATCAAATCAGGTTGGATGTTGTAATACCCGGCAGCTCCTTCGAAACCTACTCTGAATCCAGAAATTACTTCATCAAATATCAATAAGACATTGTATTTAGCGCATATTTCTTTCAGATAGGCTAGATATTCTTTTCGCTGTATTAAAAGTCCATTGTTAGCGGGAACGGGTTCAATGATTATACAAGCAACTTCATGGCTATGCGCTCTCAGGCAATCCTCTACTGCTTGTTCATCATCCAATGGAAGAACAATTGTTTCCTCGGCAAAAGATGCAGGGATTCCTGCAGAAGTACTAACTCCGAAGGTAGCAAGGCCAGAACCTGCTTTTACCATTAGAGAGTCTACATGCCCATGATAGCAGCCTTCAAATTTGATGATCTTATCTTTCTTTGTGTATCCTCTTGCCAGACGGATAGCAGACATCACAGCTTCTGTTCCCGACGATACAAATCTCATTCGATCAATAAACCGATTATTGTCCAATATGAATTTACCGAGTTCATTACCATGCGTTGTAGGCGTTCCAAAAGACATACCGTCCTGGATGGTCTTGATTACCGACTCTTTGATTTGTTTATTGTTGTGCCCTAGGATCAATGGACCCCAAGAGTTACAAAAATCAATATAGGTATTTTCGTCTTCGTCAGTGATTGTAAACCCCTCTCCATGCTTAATGAAGAGTGGTGCTCCTGATACGGATTTGAATGCCCGTACTGGAGAGTTTACTCCACCGGGAAAATAAGCTTTTGCTTCTTCGAATAAAGCCTCAGACTTTGATCTTTCTATTCTATTTTCAAACATAGCGCAAAAATAAGAACTTTAATTAACTGTTACGGTATAGAAGCGTAACGTATAGGTAAAAAAAAGAGGGACTTTCAACAGAAAGTCCCTCTTTTTTAACAAATAGATTTACCATTCAATATTTATTGAGCTAAGCTCGACTAAATTTTTTGGATTTGAAAAATCGTATTGTACTAGTCCTTGTGCACCAATCATGATAAGAAGGTTGTCCATTTCTGGCAGCGTGATCACGTCAAAAGCAAATTTTCCCTGATGTTGCTCGATCATATTCTTATGTAGGTTTTCAGGATCGCTGATATCGAAAACTTTTAAGCCATCAGGTCCATCACAAAGATATAACTCATCGGAGCTTATACTAAGTCCATGCGGATTAGTCATGCTAAAGGATTTAACAAGGAATGGGTTGCTTTTAGAGCTTATATCAATAAGGTCCATCTGATTGGTGAAACCGTCGCAGATATTCCCACTTCTAAGTGTTACATAGGCGAAGTTGTCTTTTACGAAAACGGGATCACATGCTCCTACGTGACTTACAGATGATAGATATTGAGGAGCAGCTGGGTCCTCAAGAGTTAAGATGTACATGCCGTTTGTAGATCCTATATATAGCTCATTTTCATGCGCAAAGATGGTTTCCAAACCCCAGCCTATATAATCTTCACGGACTAGTGTAGGGTCATTGTTTGCGTTCAATTCGAAGGTGTAAATCTTTTCTGTATCTAGTGTGTACAAGTAATCACCTCTTATAATGAAGCTAGCCATTGATCCGCTAGTTCCTGAGCTTCCGTTTGATGAATTCGAAGAAAATTGAGTTGAGGATTCTAATAATATAAAAACATCCTCTTGTGCAAAGGCATTACCCAAGCCAAAATCAAGGCCAATTATTGATCCATTGTTGTTGCTTGATTCAAAGTCTTTGCAAGACATTAACTCTGTTGTTCTTACTGGTTTTGAGCAGAGGTAGAATTCTTGATTTTCGTTATTGTGTGTGTTGTAGAAATTTGTAAAGGTATTTTTGGCGATATGCTCGAGTTTTATATCATCAAGATCGCTAATATCAAAGGTAAGCAGGTCTAATAGGTTGTTAGCATATAGTTTTCCATCTTTTATTGCAAAGTCTGTGTTCCCAGTGATTTTTAAGAAACTTAAATTCTTAGGCTCACTCGGATTAGAGTTGTCAATGAAGTGAATCCCTTCATAAAGCTCATTTATGAGCAATAAGTTGTTGTAGAAGTATATTTTTCCAGGAACCTTAAGTCCTCGACTGTCTTGATGTTCTATCTCTGATCTTAGTTGATTCGGACTTATAAAAACACTTTGGTAATCCAATGTATGTACTAATTGTTCGCAGCGGTCCGTTTGACAAGAAAAGGCAAACAAAACGGAGGTGATGATGATTGCCAAATGGTTAATTCGATTCATTTTATATCTTTTTAATAGCAAGACGTGGACATTTTTATATTAGTTGGTTAGGCATCAATAAATTTAATTGTTTTTTATCTTAATTTTAATTAGAGATTGAATTATTAGGTTCTTTTAAATCGTTATCATTTAAATACCTCTGATTTAAGGTTTTTTTTTGTTTAGATTATTGGTAGTAAGTGCATTGTGATATGATAGTTAAAGTAGCAGATAATATAGCAGAATTGTTGTTTTCTAAAGACTTGGTAATAGTCCCAGGATTTGGAGGTTTTGTCGCTGAGGAAGTAGGTGCAGATGTTGATCAAGTTCTAGGAAAGATTAGTCCACCAGCGAAGAAAATCACATTTAATGCTAATCTAATTGTAAATGATGGTGTTTTAGGCTCCTTTTTGATGGAGAGATATAGTCTGTCAAAGCTTTCTGCTGAGATGGAAATCGAAGATTTTGTCAAAAAATCAAATAAGCTGCTCGATAATAGAGAGATCATTATTTTTCCCAACCTAGGGCGATTATATAAAGATTTTCAAGGAACATTTAAGTTTTTACAAGACAACTCGAATCATAACTCGGATGTTTTTGGCTTGGGTGATGTTCATGCTCGTCCTGTGTTGCGAACGACTTCTACGAATAAAAACAAAGCCGCTTCGGCAACAAATAACCCTGGAAAAGAACAAATTAAGGTTGGTCCTGTTGCGACAACTGATTGGAGGTCAAAATCAAAGAAAAAACCAGAGAGTAATATTCTACTCGCAGTTCTTATGGCTACTGCTTTGTTTATACTTTTCGCAGTAGTGCTATTCAAGGATACCTTGTTTAAAGGGCAAATGCCCGCATATGAATCAGAAGTCATTGAAGATCTAGTTGATGAGCCTGTGCTTGAAGAGGAAGATAATGATGAGTATGATGGTTGGGATGATGAGGGAGATGTTGTTGACGCGGAAGAAGAAATAATACGAGAAAAAGAAATCAGATTGTGGAAAGAAGCAGAGATTGTGGTTGGAGTTTTTGGGGATAAGAAAAATGCTGAAGTATTGATTAAGCGAATCATAGAAGGTGGCTATGAAGCTGTTTCTCTAGATAGAGGTACAGCAACAGCTGTAGCTGTACGCTATGCCTTTGAAACAGAGAAAGAGTTTAATGAGAAATTTGATCGGGTAAAACAAAAATTTAATCCGAAAGCTTGGGTGTTTTCTAAGGAGTAGTTTTTGTAATGTTACAAGCCGAAAGAAAATGATTAAAATTTCGGATTGTTTGTTGAGTTAATTGATATTAATTATTACCTTTGCATCCGCTTTAAAAAATATTCATAAAGATGAAAGAACTAGAAGTCTACACCCTGCCAATTTTAGGATTGATGGAAGGGGTTCATGAGTACAGGTTTGAAATCAATGCTGATTTTTTTAAAGCTTTTGAGGATAGTAAGCTAACAGAAGGGGATATACTTGTTGAATTGATACTAGAAAAACGAACTTCCCATATTGAATTGGAGTTCAAGGTGTCAGGTAAGACAAGAAAATCTTGTGATAGATGTTTAGGAGATTTCGATCTTCCATTGTCATTTACTGAGCAACTACTATTGAAATATGCTGAGGTTGAAAAAGAAGAATTTGAGGTCGTCTATATTAGAAGAGATCGAGAGCGCTTCGATGTGGCTCAATACTTATATGAGTTCATTCACTTAGCAGTTCCGATGGTGGTTACACATGATATGGCTGATGAGGATTGTGACCCTGACATGATGAATATTCTGGAAGCAAATGAGGACGATCAGAAGGATTTGGATGAAAATTCATCAAATTCTACCTGGAGTGCTTTGAAAGACATAAAATTGGATTAACTTTGGCCTTTATTAAGGTCACCTTTATAGGAAATTAAACTAGCGTGTAAAATGGCACATCCAAAGAGTAAAATATCTAAGCAGAGAAAAAGAAAGCGTAGAACACACTATGTTGCTACAGCTCCTAACGTTGCTACTTGTAAAAATACAGGTGAAAAGCACTTGATGCACCGCACATATACTGATGCTGAGGGCAACACTATGTATCGTGGTCGTATCTTGGTAAAAGCAACTACCGAGGAATAATCTCAGAAATTTATCATTTAAGATATAAGTGTCAGCTCCTTTCGTATATACGATTTGGAGCTTTCTCTATTTAAAGTCAAAACGATCATCATGAAAACAATCATCAATACAGAAAAGGCTCCAGCACCTGTGGGTCCGTATAATCAGTCGGTACGATTTGGAGATATGCTCTTTATTTCTGGTCAAGTTGCCATTGATCCGGCAACAGGAGCTCTTCCTAATGGCTTGACTGTAGAAGAAGAGACAGAGCAGGTTATGCAAAACCTGAAGGCAATTCTCGATGAGGCAGGTCTTAGTTTTGAGGATGCGATAAAGGCATCTGTTTTCGTTGCTGATATGAATAATTATAGCCGTATAAACGAGGTTTATTCGAGGTACTTCAACGAAGATACAGCTCCTGCGAGAGAGTTAGTTGAAGTAGCAAATCTCCCTAAATTCGTGCAAGTAGAGATTTCTTTGATAGCAGGATTCACTAATTAACCAATAAAATAGTTTTACGATGAAAAAACGGATTCTCTCTTGTATCCAGCCAACTGGTGATATGCACCTTGGAAATTATTTTGGTGCAGTTAAGAACTGGGTGGATTTACAGGCAGATTACGAATGTTTCTATGGCGTAGTTGATTACCATGCTATGACCATGCCTTATGATCCTAAGAAGTTAAAGAATAATGTTTGGGATCTTATCTTCAATTTGATTGGAGCAGGGGTAAACATTGAGAATTTATTTATTCAATCGCTTGTGCCTGAGCATGCAGAACTTTCCTGGATATTTAACTGCTTTACGCCATTTGGAAGGCTTGGGCAAATGACTCAATTTAAAGATAAGAGTAATCAAAGTTCTGAAAAGTCTGAAGGATTCATTTCGGCTGGATTGTTTACTTATCCTATCCTTCAAGCAGCTGATATTTTGATCTACAATGCTGATTATGTTCCAGTAGGTAAAGACCAAGAGCAGCACCTTGAATTGACCCGAACTATTGCTCAACGGTTTAATAATCAAGCTCAAAAAGAGTATTTTACTATACCAGAATGTTTGTTTACTGAAACGCCTAAGATCATGTCTACGGCTGATCCTATGCGTAAGATGAGTAAATCTGCTGGTGAAAAACACTTCATATCTTTATTCGCTGATGAGGCAAGAATAAGAAAGCAAATTCGATCAGCGGTTACAGACTCTGGAGATACTCCTGAGGGGAAAATGAGTGCGGGTGTTGAGAATCTTTTTGAGATTTTGAAAGCTTGTGGAGCAGATGACGCTTACAAAGCTATGATGAATAATCATGAATCGGGTGCTCTAAGATATGGGGAATTTAAAGATGTAGTTGCGGATGAGGTAGTCAAGCTTTGTGGTGTTTTCAAAGAAAGAAAAGCAGAGGCTTTAGCGAATAAAAAAGATATAAAATATAAGATCAAGCAATCATCTGCTGAGATTAGAAAGACCGCTCAACAAACCCTTAAAGAGGTAAAGGAGCTTGCTGGATTAGGTAATGTTAAATTCTAGGCGATGAAGATTTTTTGTATAGGAAGGAATTATGCAAAGCATGCCAAGGAGATGGGAG
>JBELIG010000058.1:0-16170 GCA_042091035.1 Sphingobacteriales bacterium
GTTTACATAATTATAGCTAAAATCTTCTTGATAAAACGCCACATTTTCATTAAAAGCAGGCACCCTCAGATCTGGAAGAGAAACAGCATTTCCAGTTCCATAAACCCAAGTTGCAGATAGATTTATTCGATCGTTTAACTTATAGATTCCTACTACACTAATATCATGTCTCCTATCATATCGAAATGGAAAAACATTACCCTCGTTTAGATCATCAAATTGTCTGAAATTCCAAGAGAGCGTATACCCAATCCAACCACTAAAATCTCCCTTCTTTTTTTGGAGAAAAACCTCGGCACCGTATGCTTTTCCGCTGCCTTGCGTTACTTTTTCCTCCCAGCCTTCAAGAACAAAAAGACTAGAACCTTCCTTAAAAGAAACTACATTATTCATTTCTTTATAAAAGCCTTCTACAGAAAGTTCATACTTTTTGAATATACTTGAAGCAATACCTATTGCTCCCTGAAAAGAAGATTGAGGTTTGATACGCTCCGTTGAAGGCACCCAAAGATCCGTAGGAAGTCCTATTCCCTGATTGGTTAACAAATGGATGTATTGAGCCATGGCTGCATAAGATCCTTTTATTGATGTTTTATCAGAGATTTTATACCGAACACTTAAGCGTGGCTGGAGTGATGTGTATGTGTCATCTTTCAGAATGAATCCAGAAAAATGTAATCCAGCATTTATCTTTAAACGATTATTAATCTCAAAATCATCTTCTACATAGGTATAGAATTCATTTGAATAAACACGAGAATTTCCAAAACTCTGCTCTAATTCAGTTTGATTATTAGAACTGAATTTCACCTGAAACAGACCAGGATTAAAATCGTGATAGGTATGTTGCACCCCAAATCTAATATGATGTGCTGGAGAAGGATAGTAATCAAAATCTATCTTACCCGACCAATCGTAAATCCCAGAGTCATAATTCAATTCAAAAGCTTCATTGACCAGACCATTTTGATCCGTATACTCATCCTCAAAACTAGCAAATGTTCCGAATTGATAGCGTGTATAATTAAATGTCACATTTGAAAATAGTTTTTCACTAATCAGATGATTCCAACGTCCAATAAATGCAAGATTACCCCAATTGAATCCAGTTTCAAACTCATTGAAACCATCATCATAATTCGATCTTGCACGCACAAAAAAGCGATCTAATCCATTGTACATGGAAAAATAGACCTTGTCTTTGTTACTGAACTTATGATTTACCTTGAAATTGAGGTCGTAAAAATTATATCCAGCAGTCCCTGAATCCCCATCAGTTGAAAAGGCAGCAGCAATTAGTGGTCTTGCCAATACATCAATATAGGTTCTCCTACCTGAGACCAAAAAAGATGTCTTGTCTCCTATCGGCCCCTCCAATGTCAACTTGGATGCAATGGTAGAAACAGACCCAGCCCCTTTAAGCTCTTTGGTATTTCCCTCCTTCATATTAATTTCAAGCACAGAGGACAAACGTCCTCCATAACGAGCAGGAAAGCCACCCTTTATTAGATTTACATCTCGAATAGCATCTGCATTGAATACGGAGAAAAAACCAAACAGATGACTCACATTGTAAACAGGTACACCATCCATCAAAATCAAATTTTGATCAGGACTCCCACCCCGAACATACAAACCACTCTGACCTTCACCTCCTGATTGAACACCAGGTAATAACTGAATTGCCTTCAATACATCATTTTCACCTAAAAGCGTAGGAATCTGCTTTAACTGCGCAGAGGATATACTGATACGACTCATTTGAGTAGATTCCTCTATTTTTTCTATCCGTTCACCAACAATACTAAACTCCTCCAATTCATTCTCTCCTTCAAGCTCAAGTTCAAGCTCTATATTTTCGCCTAAATAGAACGTCAAGACCTCTGTTTTGTATCCAACATAGGAAATAGAAAGCAGCACTGAATCTTTGGGTAGGGTCAAACTAAAGAATCCAAAAGTATTTGTAGAAACACCTTGCTCACTATTGAGATCATAAATGTTTACACCGATAAGTTTCTCTCCAGAAGAGGCATCATCAATAAAACCAGATATGGTATATTTGTCTTGTGCTATTAAGTTTAATCCACCTAAAATCAAAAAAAACAAAAGACTAGTAATCCTAAATTTTTGCCTGTACATTCTCGATTGTTTAATACTCCTAATTAGTAATTTTAGATTTAAGAAAATGCAATTTAATTAATAATTCATTTGCTAAAATGAATATAAATATAATATGGCCAAATCATATTATTTATTATTTATTAAGAGACTTTTTCAAACATCCTTAATGTAAGATTAAATTTCACTTAATAGATCTTGTAGTATCCTAAAACGTTGATTATGTTTTAAATTAGAAAGGAAAAACAATAAAATACTCCAGCTAAATAAAACTTTAAACTAATTACAGCCCAAATCTATTGCAGATTGAGGATCAGCATTAGGAAAGCAGTTTCCAGAGAGGATATCCTGAGGGATATGGCGATCTAAATTTGGGTCATACAGTGAGTTACTTAGAAAACGTTCTAATTTATCTATTTCTTCACTACTTAGGTTCAAGGGTCTAAAGCCACTATCCAAGAAAACATCATCAACCAGATCATTTTCTTTAATCCCTGCATTTTTATACTCAATAACAGCCCTTAAACTTCTAAAACTTGAGCCATGACCATAGAAGCCATTATCAACGAGATTATATAATTGTGGGATTTTAAACTTAAACATATCCTCTTCCTGACCAGTAAAAGAGGCTCTACCCTGTACTGAATTATTGACAGCTGGGATGAAAAACACATCATCCTCATCAAAGTCTTTGAATCCAAGAGCCGCAAAATCCATGTTTGCAAGATTGGGTCCATTGTGGCAGGTATAACACTGTGCTTTACCAAAAAACAATAATGCACCATCTTTTTCGGCATCAGATAGAGCTAAAAGGTCTCCACGTAACCATTCCTGAAAGGGAGCCTGACTGGCAACTACGGAACGTTCATAAGCAGCTATGGCAAGTGCAGCTGTAGTATCTGTATACCGCTCAGATGGACTATAAGAGGCAAATACATCATCAAAAAACGCTAGATAACCAGCGGATTCAAGTAAGTCTTTATTGAAATCCATCCTATGCACTTTAATAGCTGCGATAGCTTGAGTTTCTACTCCCGAAAATCCAAGAAAGTTCACTGCTCTTGGTGTATCTTCAAACCACTGGGCTTCTGTTCCTACGTTAGCACCTCCAGCACCAAATTGGCCATTCCAAAGCATCAATTCTTGATAAGCACTATTTAGGATAGTAGGTGATCTCATAGGTTGAATATCCATATTCAATGGATTGTAAAGTTTATCCGGAACCCTTTCCTCTCCTTGAAAGCCAAAACCAAAACCACCTTCACCTATTCCCTGAATATTACCAGAATGAAAACCAGCTTTAGAGTGATGACAAGTTGCACATGAATAAGTACCCTCTGTCTCTTGAAAGAGGTTCTTAGTAGCGAAGGCTGTTTCATGAAACAACAATCTACCGAGTTCCACTTTATCTTGAGTAATTGGGTTGTTCGGATCTTGCGGTAAGCCATTTAGACTAGAAGGTAAGATAAGACTCTCTAAACCACCTGAGGAGGTAACTGAATTTATCTGTGTTCGCAAAAGATCATCCTTACTAAAGGTTGCAGGTTCAATATCTGGACTACAAGACACAAATAGGATTATTGCAAATAAACTTGGTAAAAGGTAAAATGTTTTCATAACACGCAATTATACAATTAATTGTTACTTTTTGTTTAACAACAATTGTCTAAAAATCGACAACTAATAAAATTGAAAGCTAACGAATTGACTCTATCTGCATTAGATGACAGCTTTTCCAATCACTCAAAGCCTTGTAATTATATTTTTTTCTGATCGTTTCACTAAGGTTATAATTACAACTAAGTACACACTGCCCCGCTTTGTAATTTTCAATTGGATAAATATCTATTTTCAATTTATATTTTTTTTGCTCATTAAACCAACTCGTGTACAAAGAGGTCTGAGGGTTCTCTCGTTTTATTAAAATAGTATAATCCTTTACTTTAGGTAAACTAGCTTCAAGCCTTCTAATCATGGCACCTTCCATCTCAAAATCATAATATGGCATATATTTATGTTCAATAACTTTTGCCATAACATCCATGTAGGAAGGAATAAACAAACAAGATATTAAAAGCGTATAAACAAGACCTTTTCGCTGCAAAGAAAACAATCTATATAGTGCACTAAATAAGAACTCAATATTTAATGCAACAAGAAGGGCAATAAAAGGAAGAGCTGGAATTACATACCAAAATGTCTTGGTCTTTGAAAGACTGATTATAAAAATAAAACTCACGGCAATGATCCACGAATAGATTTGTAGATCTCGATGTTTATACCCTTTTTTGGCTATAAACAATATCGGACTCAAGGCTAAAAAGTATATTAAATAAGAAAAACTCTTTTCATAAATACCCATCCAATAATAGCTAAAACCCTTATACTCTTGACCATCAACTACGGTTCCGTACCTTCCAAGTGCATGATTCAAAAATCCTTCGATAAAAAAAGGATTTCGGCTATTCATATACAGATTATAGCCTATAAAGCTTAAAAGCAAAATACCTCCAAGCAAATAGACACGCCTATCACTTAGTAAATCCTTTAATCTTCTTTTATATATAGCATATAGAAGAAATCCAGGGAAAAACATAAATGCAAAAATAGTCTTGGTGTACAGGGTGCAAAATGTAAATAGTACCACCAAGTTCAGATATTTTTTTTTGTCTACTGTTGGCTGATTTAGATATAAATAAAAGAAGAGGGCAGCCAAAAACATGTACAAACAAACAAACACATCTTGGTCCCCCGTTCGAACCACATGATTCCTAATCATCGAACCCGAGGTAAGTAAAAGTAGGGCAAAACACCAAACATGAATTCGATCTAAATGAAGTCTTTCCCTCAAAAAACTCGGGATGCATAGAAGTGTGAGAAAAGCCAAACTCACTGGAACTCGAAGATTAAGTTCACTAATCCCAAACAATTTCCAAAAACCGACCTGTAGCAAGCTGGTTAAAAACGGTTTCCTATTTGAATGATCCTTATAAGAATCAAATTCAAGAAAGTTGAACAATAGGTCTCCTCGTTCAAGAATATGATAAGCGCGCATGGCAAATAAAGACTCATCCCAAGACGAAAAGGGCAGATTACCCAGATACAGAAAAACAGGAAATACACTTACTAAAAGGATAAGGATTATATACCATTCCTTTTTTAAAAAACGTATCATTTTAATCATAAATGATCTATTGATATAAAGATGCTTCAAAAATCGCAACCTAAGGAATAGTCAACAGATTTTTGTCAAATTCATCTGATTCTTTATTTTGCTAAGATAGAGTCTATATTTTGAACCAAAATAGATAAAATTATTATTTGTATGAAAAAAAAGAACACGCTGATTTTACTCCTGTTGATTCTTCCTGGATTCTTCTTTGCACAAGATTCAGCAGATGAAAAGAAAGAAAATACGAATTCAAAAGAAACTAAATCTAAAACTATAGGTGATTTCTTTGAAGGCGATGTTGAAAAAAAAGAAGGTTTATTCAATTTATACCAAGAATCTGAAAAGCTTTATTTTGAGATTGATAAATCCTTACTAGAAGAAGAAATCCTTATTGTCTCTAGGATAAAAGGACATGTTAAGGGCTTGAATTTTGGAGGTGCAGGAATGAGAAGCAGACCTCAGCAAGTTATTCGATGGCAAAAACATGGAAACAAAATACTCCTAAGGTCTGTATCATATAATGCTATTGCCAATGAAGATGACCCTATTTACCAAAGTGTTGTAAACAACAATTTTGAGCCTATCATCTATAGCTTCCCTATAAAGGCCACCAACAAGGATAGCACCTCTTATCTTATTAATGTAACTCCACTTTTCACCAAAGACATTTCCATGATCGGTGTATTAAGTGGATCAGACAAAAAGCGATTTGGAATCAACCGTTTGGATAGTGACCGTTCTATGGTTACTGAAACTAAATCATTTCCATCTAATACAGAAGTATCCCATATACTTACCTATACAGGCAACAAACTTCCTGACAATCAAATCACAGGAACTCTGTCTGTAGAAATGAATCAATCGTTCATACAACTACCAAAGGACAAAATGATGCCTAGGTTGTATGACAAGAGAGTGAGTTATTTCAGCCTTAGTCAGACAGACTATAGTATGGATGCACACCGTGCAGAAAGCAAGAGACTGATTACAAAGTGGCGACTAGAGCCAAAGGATATGGATGCCTACGCCAGAGGGGAATTGGTTGAACCAATCAAACCGATTGTGTACTACATCGATCCGGCAACGCCAAAGCAATGGGTAAAATACCTCAAGCAAGGTGTAGAAGATTGGCAATCAGCTTTTGAATACGCAGGATTCAAAAATGCTATTTTGGCGAAAGAGGCTCCTTCAAAATCTGAAGATCCTCTTTGGTCACCTGAAGATGTTAGATATTCTGTAATCCGATATGTTGCAACAGACATACAAAACGCTATGGGGCCACATGTACACGATCCGAGAACAGGAGAAATACTTGAGTCTGACATTATATGGTATCACAACGTCATGAAGTTATTGAGGAATTGGTATTTGATACAAACAGCAGCTGTCAACCCTGAAGCGCAGAATGCAAAATTCACAGATGAAGTAATGGGTGAACTTATCCGATTTGTTGCAGCACATGAGGTAGGTCATACCCTTGGTTTACCGCATAATATGGGATCGAGTTCAGCCTATCCAGTAGATTCACTTCGCTCGCAAAGTTTTACTGCAACACATGGAACAGCACCTTCCATTATGGACTATGCTCGATTCAATTATGTTGCTCAACCAGAGGATAATATAACTAATTTTTATCCTAGAATTGGTGAATATGATAATTGGTCTATTGAATTTGGATACAAGTTGATTCCGGCTGCAAAATCACCAGAAGAAGAGAGATCTGTTATCAATGAATGGATAAAAGAAAAGGCGGATAATCCAGTATATAGGTTTGGCTTTGCAAATAGAATTGACCCAAGCGCACAAACAGAAGACCTTGGTGACAATGCAATTTACGCATCAGAATTAGGCCTTAAAAACCTCCAAAGAATTGTTCCCGAACTAGAAGCTTTTGCATTCAAAAATGCAAGAAATTATGATGAACTAGAAGAACTGTACACTCAAGTAGTCAATCAATTGAATAGGTATTGTGGCCACGTAGCGACTAATATTGGAGGAGTCTATGAGTACAACAAATCAATGGATCAGAAGGGAGCTGTATATGTGGCTGTCTCGGCCCAAAGGCAAAAGGCAGCTTTAAACTTTTTCATAGACAACATTTTCAATACACCACAGTGGTTACTCAATGAAGAAATTGCTACTAAGCTAAGTAAGGCAACGCTGCACAATAAGGTAAGTGCTATGCAAAGCAGAGGCTTGAATAGGATATTATCAAGCTCCAGATTAAATAGGATGACGGACTATCAAAATGAATCTGGTTATAGCCTAGAAAATATGATACTTGGCCTTTCTGAGGGCTTGTTCAATATAAATAATCCAGATAAACTGGAAAGAAATATTCAAGCACAGTTCATCAGTCAATTACATCAATTAACAACAAAAGAATCTAAAGCAAATCAAGATGTAAAATCTATCCTACTGGCACACTTGAATGATCTTGAGTCCACAGTAAAAAAATTAGAGAAAAAGTCATCTAATTCGATAAACAAAGCACATTTTGCAAGTCTGCAATCCATGCTCGACAAATAATCAAAATTATATAAAAAGGGAGGCTTTACTTTTAGTCTCCCTTTTTTTTTTTCTAAATTGCAAGCTATAATTCAGGAAAAATACACAGTTGATTATGGCCATAGAATTGAAGCTCGAAAACAAAGCAAATGAGGATGTTCGAGCTCTATTAAATCAAACGACTCTTGGAACACCAGGAGGAATCCAATACAAGCTTTCCAATATAAACGACAAGATAGATACGCTTGAAAACACCCAGTTCTTATGTCTTAATTTGAGAGGCAGAACAATTGGCACCATAGCGCTTAGCCGAAGAATTTTCGAACACGACAATTTCCATCCACTGGCCACCGATTATATCCGCTACCTTTCTATAAAAGGATTGATGCGAGATGAAAATAATCACAAGTCGAAAAGACAAAATAAAAGCCGAAAGAACAACAGAACGAAGGCCCTTGTATCCTCTTTCTTTGAGGACAGCAGCAAGATAAAAGGCAATTCAATCCCCTCTTCATCGGACTATATCATGTATGCCTTTGTGGACAGCCATAATGAACGATCAGCAAATCTTGTAGAAAGTAACGGATTTAAACCTTACCGCAAATTCAAGACAACAGCCTACAGTAATTTTTCCTGTAAAAAACAAACCAACGTAAGAAGACTAGAAGATTCAGGGTTAAAAGAAGAGGCTAGAGAATACTTGTACAAAGAGTATTCTGAGCACAGTCTTTATCACCCTAATCTTATTAACCTGAAGGAGGATTATTGGATACTCGAGGAAGACGGACAATTAATTGCCGGAATTAAAGTAAGACCAACCACTTGGAAAATCCTAAATCTGCCAGGTGTCTATGGTAAGTTTTTACTCAATTTTTTACCTAAGATCAGTTTTTTCAAGAGACATATGAACCCAGACGAGTTTAAATTTTTGGCTTGCGAAGGGATTATCGTCAGAGATGGCCACGAACAGAAACTAACCCAGCTAATCGAGGGTGTTTGTTACGAATATAGGACTTCGATAGCCATGTTTTGGTTCGACACTCAAAGTCCACTCTTACAACGATTATCTAAAATCAAAAAGATGGGGATTTTGAAAAGAGTCCTTAATTTTAAGCCTGCAAGCCTTTATGTAAGGTCAGAAAAAATAAGCTCCAAAACAGAGCAATTATTGAAAGAAAGACCAACATACATTTCAGCATACGATATTGTATAAAAAAAGGACTCCTGACTTAGGAGTCCTTTTTTTATTAATGCTTTACGAAAGATCGAACTACATAGTCGCCATGATCACTACTAACCTTCAACTGATAGATACCAGGTTCAAGTTCTGAGGTATCTATGTCAATTTCACTGGTCAACCTTTGTAAATCTGATTTAAATACTACAACACCATTCGTATTCAAAATCTCGATAGAAACAAACTCTTTCGAAGCGGACTTTAAACTAATCTTATCTATAGCTAAGGAAGGATATAAAGTCAAATCATTAAGGTCATTTCCCAAGTCAAACTGAATTTGATCGGAATACTGAAAAGATCCATCCAAATCATTAATTTTCAGCCTATAATATACATTACCCTTTACAGATTCAAGACCATCATCCAAAGCTGAATAAATTGAATTATCTCCTAAGGCATTGATTGAAGTGATTGAAGAAAAATCGCTGCCATCTTTTGATCGCTGAACCTCATAATTCTGTACTTCAATCTCCAGCGCTACATTCCATGTCAATGAAACTTTTCCATCTGCTAATGTTCCATCAAAATTTAATAACTCTACTGGAAGTGGAGCTCTGGATACATTATCTTCTAGATAGACCATATAGGATCTAGCCGGTATAACAATATGTAATTCGTCATTAGCTGTAATGGTTTCAAATCCCCCTTCATCAACTCCATTCATTAGTGTAAAAGTTGGGGCACTATCATTGACATTGGTCATATCAATCTCGTGATAAACATCAAGCTCCTCCCCTGCAAAATTAATTGCGACAAGAACATCTTGCCCATTAGGATTATCCGTCAACTGATAAATCAATGAGGTATTCGCTTGTGCATTTTGTGAAACATAGAAAGAACTATAAGGCGTACCAAAACGATTCAAGTAATGTACTGTAGACGAGTTTACAATATGATTTTGATGTATAGCCATCAATTGATCGATCTCAGACTTTAAATTAACTGTTGGTGCATTTGGTCTGGATACGCCATAATAATCCGGATAGTACACACATGGGACACCTACTTGATTATTGGTAAGCATATAAGCATAGGCCAACATCGGTTCATTCTGTACGGACTGTCCCGCATCTCTGAAATCATGATTGTTCACAAAGGTCACGACATTATAACCTGAAGCAGCTTGAGCATCCACTAATCCGCTGTTGAATACATTTCTAGAATCGTATCCAAAGGCATCACAAGCATCCTTAAGGGACTGTCTGAGTGCAAAATCAAAAACCCGTATATCAATAGCATTATCTGCATTTGAGTTCATATGAAATCGAACATCATCTACCCAATTCTTAAGTAAACTGGGATTAGAATCATAGAACTCTCCAACAACCATTCCTGGATTGATGGAAGATCCATTCAGGTCATTCATCAATTCACCAACAAAAGACTCCGGAAAATGCTTCACTGCATCCATTCGAAATCCACGAATACCGACATCATTCCAGAGCCACTTGGTCCACTCTGTAAGCGTATCTACTGTAGATTGTTGTCCTTGGTCGTAGTCGTAAAAGAACCACATCCAATCCCAATCTCCAGACAACTGAGTAGGATTACCGTTGGGTTTAAAATCTAGATAGTTCATACCTCCCCGCCCTGATGCATGTTGGGTGTGATCGGTATAGGTTTGATAGATTAACTGTGACTCAACATTTCCATTTGCTGCCCAAATATCAATGATATCGTGGTCAGAATAATTTCCATTGACATTTGTCAAATAGATATAAAGACTATCTCCACTTGCATTAAAGTCAGAAGCAGTAATACTCAACTTAAATTCATCATTAATACAACCACTATTATCTGTATGCGCTTGCATGTTTATACCTAAGTTAATTACATCAATTCCTTCAATGCCATTGGGACAAGTATCACATAGACATCCTCCACCTCCATTTGGCTCTACTTCAGTATTATCTGCTTGATTCTGCCAACCAACCAGATTTGTTTCTGTGTATATTTTATAGGGTTTATTATGATAATTGGGATGGTTAGATCTAGATCTAACTTTTATATAATAATCGCCTATCCCATTGCCGCTTGAACCTCCTAAAGGCAGGACACACCTGAATCTATCTGAAGGAAAAGCATTATCACCAGCATTGACCTTCTCAATGGTTAAATCTTCAATCCAACCCTCAACAGAAGGATTAGCTTCTGGCAAACCACCGTCTCTATGATTATAAACCACATCAGCAACAGCTTTTATATTATTTGCATTAAAAGTATTGATCAAATTCGTAAGATCTTGCTCAAATCCAAAACCTGTAGCACCAAGTCCATGTCCTCCTAGATCAAACAAATCCATGGGATCATATCCATTCGAGTTGTGCCCAAAACTTGAACGGGACAAGGGAGGCAACCAAACATAGGTAAATCCGGCATTTGCAAAATCCAAGGCCTGATTATTAAGTGTTTTTGCAAAGGTAGTTTCTGTAGCAGGATTACCGTTCGGATTTGAAGGCTTAGGGTAATCCCAATACCAGCCTTGCAGCATAAAATCTTGCCCATAAGAAGAGAAGGATAAACATAGTATAGCTATTATACCAAAGAGATTGGTGATTTTCATTTTTATGCTTTTAGATTAGTGATAACTAACAAACAAGCATATAATTACAAAAAAATACATTAAACACATAGGGTAATTTCACATATAACCTATAGTAATTTCACCAATGTAATCCGTATTTTAACATAAGGGAATCACTAATTACCATTAGCCTGGACAGATCCATTTACATCTCCAATTTTCACCCCGATAAAATCTGTATAGATCTGATTAGACTCAAGATGCAAATAGTCAATATACTCTGGGAATCCCCATGGAGATGAAGGATCAGGAAACATAAAATCAGCGTCAACAAAACGCCAACTGGTATTATTTGGAAAGGTATCCTCCATCTGGAGAATTACTTTGCGAATGGCGAGAATATCCATCGTTGAAATCAATTGATTATTATTCGCATCGGCTGCTATCAACTGATATGGAGAGTCAAGGGTGTTCATACCTAGTATATGCTGTGTAATCAGAACTAGATCATAAACAGTAACACCATTAAGTATATCAGCATCTAAAAAAGGAGTGATGGTATAATCTTGTTCTTCTAGAACGTTGAATATAAAATAACCATCATTATCTGTGACATATAAATAAGGATCATAATTTATCTGAACCTCTACAGACTGAACAGGATCGTTAAATTCTGTATAGATCAAGCCTTCTATTCTATAAAAATCAGGGCAAAAATCAATATCATCCAATACATTCAATACAGCTTCATCTAATGCCTCATTTCCAGAATTATCCCATGCCCAAATTTCATGATTATAACTCCCCAACATATCACAATCATAGATACGAATACTATCAGATGGATCTTCAGAAAAGCTAAAGAAGATCGACGTACAATTATCGTAAGAATTCAGATCAAAATCACTAGCATAAACAGTTAATAAGCCTGATGAATTAATGTTCAAGTCAAGTGATTCATTGATTTCTAAGACCGGTGCATGCAAATCAACAATACTTATTTCAATATCTAGTATCGTATTGTTGCCACATGGATCACTTACTGAATAGTTCACAGTATATAATCCTGGACTTGCTCCAGTTTGAGGTATTTCATGGCTTATAATTATCTCTAGACTATCTGAACAATCATCTATAATAGCTATCGGCAACTGAACATCAATAGTACATGCATCATCGGCTAACTCTAGAACCTGTCCTTCTACATATACATCTGGAGCTTGATCATCAATAACATGAACAGTTTGATTGTAAGTGATCGCAGCCTCATCAGGATAGGTACACCAATTAATAAGCGTCCATTCTCGAGTAATAGAATAACAAGCATCTGTAGAAGAATTACCAACTACATCAATAAAAGAAATATCAATAAGTTCGTAGCCTGATGTTTCAATAACAGGAAAACCCCATTCAATTGGCTCAGCACTTTGACAATCATACTCAAAATCCAAAGGAAAAACTACCTCCCAATCTGATAGATGATAGATTGATATCAATTGAGAATCTATGGTAAATATTTCACCATTATTTGACTCTGCCACCCAATATCTTGTCAAGAATCCCTCACCACATTCGTCCATAACAAAAGAACAAGCCTGATCCAAAGTTACAATACAATTATCCATATAGAATGCTGCTCCAAAATAATCATCAAGAACAAAGCAACTATCATTTAACAATAGAGGTTCAATCTCATTTATAAAATAATTACTTGAAATTTCAGAACCACTAGGGATTTCCAGGATAGTTGCTATTGTATCAATAATCTCAACATTTGAGATACATAATCCAATATTTCCACTCTGGTCGGTTACGACCAATCCTACAAATTGAACACCTGTATCCACACAATAAAACTGACCATCAAAACCATCGAAACTCAAGGAGTCTATAGAGCAATTATCGATTGAATTATCATCTATCATTTCAGGTTCAATAGCTGCTTCTCCATTTTCATCTAAATAAATAGTGAGATCGATACAATAGGCCTCTGGACTAATCAAATCAACAACTTCAATTTCAGATTCACAGGAGGTAAGGTTAAAACTACTATCGGTAATATCCAAATCGACAAAATTCATACCAAGATCATCACAATCAAATGTGCTCTGCGCTTCATCAATTGTTATTGAGTATATTGCACAATTATCAAAGGAACCATAATCTATATCCTCTGCTGTCACTTGCGCTAATCCAAAATCATCTAGTTCAAGCACAAGATCTTTACATATAGCTACAGAAGGAAGTAGATCTACAACGGATACAACTGCCAAACAAACTGATTGATTACCCCCGAAGTCCGAAACTACAAGTTCAACCAAGTTGTCTCCAACGTCATCACAATTAAAAATACAATCTTCAGGGTCAGCCCAAATAGATTCTAGCAGGCAATTATCTGAAGATCCCCCATCTATATCTTGTGCCACAATAGATGCCATACCATAGAAATCTAGAGCAACTACAATTGACTGACACAAAGCATCAGGAGCCATCACATCTTCTAAACTTACAAGCACAATTTCTTCATCCAAACAACCATTATTATTACCTAAAACAGTCAATATTACTGACCCAGAGTTATTATCTTCTTCTCCTGGAAAATAAGCTGGATCCAAGATATGTTCATTATCAAAATAACCATCTCCCGAAGTAGACCAGCTATATGTTGTAGCATCTTCATCCGAACTCGCTTCTAATTGAATACTAGAACCCGGGCAAGCAGAAATATCATCCCCACCATTTAAAAACTCAGGATCGCTAAGATTAATATCTGGAGAAATCACGGGCGGACAATTTATCAATCCAGCAAGTACGTAATATGTTCCACTTTCTGAAGCTTCATAATCGACTTGTGTTGCACCAGGTATGACCTCACCATCCTTAAACCACTGATAATATGTAAAGCCTATGCTTGCAGACAAAATTGATGGTATACAATTAATAGGCTCCATGGTAGCAGTGATTTCTGGCACTTGACCAAAACCGGAGTAAAAACCGCCCCAACCAGCCACACTACTATAGCCAAATACACCTGTATATAGATCATAATCTGAAAATGCTTTAACAGAACCTGTTAAGCCACTAATTTTCCAAACCATATAATCTGAGCCACCATCAGGTGTGCCAAAAAATGGACCAGCTAGGTTGACATTAGCAGGAATTTGGCCTGTAGAGCCAAATTGATCAAAAGTCATAACTGAATTATCATTATGCAAGTCTACAGTAGCTTCTTTACGAGATATAAGGTTTACAGATCCAGTAAAATTCTTTGTGCCGATCCGACTGATATCCGAAACTTCGTCTATATAATTCGGTGCAGCACAATTTAGTGGTGGCACAAAATACATGCCTTGCGTACAGCATCCGGGATCGGCCATTACTGGTTGGTAAACATAAACAGGTTTTGAAGATCGAAGTGATATAATCCCATTCTCATCAAAGTAATTAGCACTATCGTTTACAAAATCAGATATGTAATAATTACCTGGATTTAAAAGTGTAACAGGAGTTGGGTTATCATTAAAATATAAATTTGTAGACGGCTCTGTAGCTATAAAAATTGGACGCTCATGTTCAAACGTTCCATTTCCTTGCACTAAAAGATACTCATCCCCTATCATTTCAACAGGCACAATCTGATCAAAACCATAATCCCTTCCATTGCCAACATCCCCCATATTTCCGTTCGTAGATCCAACATTTACAACAATATCTTCACTAGAACTCAAAAGCTTACCTATAAAAGCAGCGCCATCTATATTTGGGTTTTGACTATTATACGGTGTGGCAGCAAAAACAAGGGTTTCGTGCATCTGTAAGGTAACAGTGTGGGCAGTATTTCCTGAACCCATATTAATCAAATTAGTAAGCGGATTAAGTCCTGAAATAGTAACTTGATTATTATTCGATAGAGACATTACACTTACAAAATTTACACGGTCTCCATAGTCATAGGTATTATTTAAATGACCTGTATAAAAAGTAGTCCCAATCCCTGTACTACCTTTGGAAGTAAGCATTTCTGCCTGGGCATTATTAAGCGAATTTACTCTAAGATTGGCATAGATTTCTTTTTCTGCCTCAAGCCAAACCCCTTTGTCTGTTATTGGGACGCCAAATTGGGCTGTTGTCTGTTCATTGGCCTCAATAAAAAATGGGCTCAAATAACCATTTGAATTAAATGCAATAGTTATAGGATTTCCATTAGTTACTGAATAATCTATTGATCCCCCAGCAATTGTATGTACTGTAACATTGACAGGATCAGTTTCAGGAGTGGACAAATAAAGATAAGGTGTACTAGGTACAGCTGAGTTAATGTTATTAAAACTCGCTGCAGGCATAGGAGGAAAATAATGTCTTTTTGATAATTGCCCTGAAACAGATTGGGATAGAAAGAAGGCAACCAATAAAAGAAATGGTTTTAAGCGCATCTATATTTCTGTTTCAATTCATGAACACCTAGTATTCGAAATACAATATAAGGTAATTTAACACAATAACCCACTGATAATCAATACATAAAAAAGGGGAAGCACCGAAGTACCTCCCCTTTTTATTATTTCTGATTGATTAAATCTTAATCATCTTCTTCGTAGCTGTAAAGCCATC
>JBELIG010000059.1:0-13508 GCA_042091035.1 Sphingobacteriales bacterium
TTATACATTATGGATGCATGGGAAAAGGTAAATTCTTCATAGGCTTCTCTTAAGTCCATATGTGCATCTATTTGTAGAATCCCAAATTCACTATGTATCTCTGATAAAGCTTCCAAATAGCCTAAAGGTGTGGCGTGAGATCCACCGCAAAGGACTACTTTTTTACCTTTTTTGAGCAGCGCTTTAGTTTCAGTATAGACAAATTCTTTACAAGACAAACACGCTTTGTTTATTTGGTCAAGCAACTCAGCATGTTTATGACTTGATTTGGTTTTTCCGCCTTGCTCGAGAAATTTAATATGTTGTTCTGCCAAAGATCTGGTCTGTTCGGATTTTTTCTTTATTTGCTGATTAGGTTTCATAAAGTAGATTCCCTTTTTCCAAGAACCTGGAAAATCAGCATCATAAAGATCGAGTTGCGTAGATGCTTGTAGAATATTTTCTGGTCCAGAGGCAGTTCCTGCTCCATAAGAAACTGTTACATCCCAAGGGACAGGAAAAACGATCAACTCAGCATGTTCCTCCTCAAAGGGCAGACCTATGAAATGTCCATTTTCAAGTCCAATACCATTTGGGTCAAATGATTTAAGTAAATCGTCCTTATTCATACTTCAAATAATTTAGCATTTATTTTCCGAGAACAAAATGCATATAAAAAAGGAAATTTGAATCACTTTTTTGGCTTATATTTGCCGAAATTTTTATCAACATAATAAAAGCATATCAATGTCTAAGGTTATCATTATTGGAGCTGGAGGGGTAGGAAGAGTGGTGTCCTACAAGTGTGCTCAGCACCCTGAGGTGTTTTCTGAAATTATGCTGGCAAGTAGAACTGTGTCTAAGTGTGAACAAATTGCCGCAGATGTGATTCGAGATACTGGACATGCAAACTTTACCACAGCACAAATTGATGCGGACGATGTTCCCGCTTTGGTAAAACTTTTTAAGACCTACAAACCAAAATTGGTTATACATGTCGCACTTCCTTATCAGGATCTAACAATAATGGATGCATGTCTTGAGGCAGGGGTGCATTATTTGGATACGGCAAATTATGAGCCTATCGATGAGGCTAAGTTTGAATATTCCTGGCAATGGGCTTACCAAGATAGATTTAAGGAAGCTGGTTTGACAGCTGTCCTTGGTTGTGGCTTTGATCCAGGTGTGACCAGTATTTTTACCGCTAGGGCTGCTAAACATCATTTTGATGAAATCCATTACCTAGACATAGTGGATTGTAATGGTGGTGATCATGGACATCCATTTGCAACAAATTTCAATCCAGAGATTAATATTAGAGAAATTACTCAAAAAGGTAAGTACTACGAAAATGGAGCTTGGGTTGAGACGGAACCCCATGAATACAGAAAGGAATTGTCATATCCTAATATAGGATCTCGTAGCTCTTACTTGCTTTATCATGAAGAACTAGAATCTTTGGTGAAAAATTTTCCTAGTATCAAGCGTGCTAGATTTTGGATGACCTTTGGCGATCAGTACCTGAATTACCTTAGAGTTATTCAGGACATAGGTATGGCTAGCATTGAACCAATTAACTTTGAAGGGCAAAAAATTGTTCCATTACAATTCCTAAAAGCTGTTTTACCCGATCCTGGTTCACTTGGTACAAATTATTCTGGTGAAACCTCGATAGGTTGCAGAATTCGGGGGATAAAGGATGGGAAAGAAAAAACATACTATATTTGGAATAATTGCTCACATCAAGCGGCTTTTGATGAAACTGGTGCACAAGGGGTTAGTTTTACAACTGGTGTTCCCGCTATGATTGGTGCTATGATGGTTCTGACGGATAAGTGGTCTGGTGCTGGCGTATTCAATGTGGAGGAATTTAATCCGGATCCATTCCTTGAAAAGCTCGGTGAATATGGTCTTGAATGGCAGGAAGAAATAAATGGTTCAATTGAATTAGGAACTGAATTTTAAATGCTTTAATTATAATATTGCAGTACTCAGAAAAAATATCATATGATACATTGCCGTGCCCGGCATTTGTATTGGATTTAGAGCGTTTGAAATCAAATCTCGAATTGATCCGGAAGGTTCAAGAATCTGCTGGTGTAGAGATTATACTTGCCTTAAAGGCCTTTGCAAACTGGAGAACTTTTCCCTTGATTGGTTCTTATTTGAAAGGTGCAACAGCAAGTTCTCTAAATGAGGCAAGATTGATTAATGAGGAAATGGGATGCAAGGCACACAGTTACTTTGTGGCCTACAAGCAGGATGAGTTTGAGCAGGTCTTAAAACTTAGTTCTCATCTTACCTTTAATTCTGTTGAGCAATATTTACGTTTTAAGAATCAAATAAAAGAGTCAGACAATCCTGTATCTATAGGCATTCGGATAAATCCGGAGTATTCTAGTGTAGAGACAGACTTGTATAATCCTTCAAGTCCTGGATCAAGACTCGGTTTACCCGTGGAGGCATTTCAGTCTGCTTGGCCGGAAGGTGTTGAAGGTATTCATTTTCATACACTCTGTGAGTCTAACTCCTATGATCTTGAAAAGACCCTTCAAGTAATTGAGGAAAAGTTTGGTGGGTATTTACATCGTTTGAAATGGATCAATATGGGTGGAGGACACGGCATGACCTCAAAGGATTATGATACCGAACACTTGATTCAATTGTTGACCGCATTCAGAACTAAATATAAACTAGATATTATTCTAGAACCAGGATCTGCTATTGCTTGGCAAACAGGAGAATTAGTTGCTGAAGTTTTAGATATACATGAAGCAAAAGATATTAAAACACTAATATTAGACGTTTCTTTTACTGCTCATATGCCTGATACTCTTGAGATGCCATACCAACCGCATATCAAAGGGCAGGTGAAAGCTTCAGATACTGCATTTAAATATAGATTAGGTGGCCTCTCTTGTTTAGCCGGCGATTTTCTTAAGGACTATTGGTTTGACAAACCTGTAGCTATTGGGCAACGAATAGTATTTGGTGATATGATGCATTATACCACTGTAAAAACTACAATGTTCAATGGGATAGGACACCCTTCCATATTACATTGGGACGGTAAGCATATTGAAACAGTTAAATCTTTTGATTATTTGGATTATAAAAACAGAATGGCTTAATGAGAACACATGAAGCAATACATTTTATCATTCAAAAATTAATCGAATCTTTTGGTGAAAGGGAGGCTAAAAGCCTATCTAGAATCATCCTAGAAGATGGATTTGATTTACAATATCCATTTATGGATGTTTCAATTGATGAATTCAAACTTGAGGACATTCTAAAAAATATTTTACGTGGTATTCCAGTTCAATATGTATTAGGTAAAACTAATTTCTATGGTTTTGATCTCAAAGTCAATGAAAATGTTCTAATCCCTAGACCGGAGACTGAAGAATTACTTTTCTATGTGTTTGAACATTTTCACCAAAAGAATACAGCTTTAAAGATTTTAGATATTGGTACCGGAAGTGCTTGTATTCCTGTTGTTTTAAAAAGTAAATTTCCGAACGCCGAAATTACAGCTTTAGATATTTCAGGTGATGCCTTAGATGTAGCAAGGCATAATGTTGAAAATCATAAGCTTACAGGTGTTGAGTTTCTGGAATTGGATTTTTTAGATAGATCTAATTGGTCTTTACTTTCTGGTGATTGGGATTTAATTATTTCTAATCCACCTTATATTCCAGATTCTGAATCCTCAGTAATGGGAGATTCCACGCTAAAGTATGAGCCTCATAAAGCTCTTTTTACCAAGGATGATAAGGGGCAGGAGTTTTATATAGCAATTGCTGAGTTTGCGAAGAAATATTTAAAGAAAGACGGGGTTGTGTTTTGTGAACTCAATGAGTTTTGGTCTGAAACTACACGTTCATATTTTAAAGCTGCAACTTTTCAAAGTGTATCTTGTATTAAAGATATGCAAGGTAAAAATAGAATCCTCAAGGCTACTTTTTCGTAACTTTGATTGATAGTATAAAAAAGTGTATCTTTTTGACATAATAGAGCTGTTTTTAGGCGTATTAATAATGAGATAATGGTAGGAAATTTGAATAATTCAGGTTTGTATAAAAGTGATGAAAAAGAAGAAAGGAACATCAATACACCTTTGAGATCTGACGCTTTTAATCTGAATGAAGAGGAGAAAATGAAGAAGATAGAGGCATCCTTTAAAGATATTATGGATGTATTAGGTTTAGACCTGAAGGATGACAGTCTTCAGGATACGCCCAAGCGTGTGGCTAAGATGTTTGTAAAGGAGATATTTTCTGGTCTTAATCCTGCGAATAAGCCCTCTGTATCCGTCTTTGCAAATACTTACGGTTACAAAGATATGCTGATAGAAAAGGATATCTTAGTCCAATCTTCTTGTGAGCATCATTTTCTGCCTTTCTTCGGTAAGGCACATGTAGCATATATACCAAATGATAATGTAATAGGATTGTCTAAGATCAATAGAATCGTTGACTATTATTGCCGAAGGCCACAGGTACAAGAGCGTTTGACACTGCAGATTGCTCAGGAGCTCAAACAAGTATTAGGAACAGACGATGTTGCTGTTTATATTGAATCAAAACATATGTGCGTTGCGATGCGAGGTATAAAGGACGATAATAGTTCAACAGTTACCTTCAATTACTCAGGGAAATTTGCAGAGAGAGAATATAAAGACCAATTCATGCGAATGATTAGTAAATAAAAAAGAGGCACTTTTAGGTGCCTCTTTTTTATTATCCTTTTTTCTTCGAATTAGTATAACCCATTTTTACCAAAAGATCATATACTTTATCTTTTTGGTTGCCCTGGATAATAATCTCACCATCTTTAACTGAGCCACCAACACCACATTTTGATTTGAGTGTCTTTCCTAAATCCTTCAAGTCTTCTTCTGATCCTACAAAGGATTCAACAATAGTGACTTCTTTTCCCTTTCTCATCTTACGGTCAATAAAGATTCTTAACTTTTGCTGTCCAGGTTCTAATGTATCTACATTTTCCTTTTCTTCAAAGTCATATTCATAATCTGGATTCGTGGAATATACTACTCCAATTTTATTCTTCTTTCCCATTTATTCTTCCTTTATACCTGGTTGTCTAATTTCAAAATCTTCCTTTGTCTTAGCAGCCTTGACCATATTTCGAACATCCTCTAGCAAAAGCTCTGCATCATAAACGACTCCATCCTTTATAGTATAGTCAACGATTCCTGCTCTATAAATTTCATTATCAGGACTCAACTTTACTGCTCCTGTTCCATAAAGATACTTAAAATTGCGCAGTGGATTCTCATCAATAATAATCAAATCAGCTAGTTTGCCAATTTCAATAGAACCAATTTCCTCTCCTACACCTAAGGCTTCAGCCCCATATAAAGTGGCCGCTCGGATTACCTCTAATGGATGAAAACCTGCTTCACGCAACAACTCTAATTCTCTTACATAGGCAAATCCATATAATTGGTAGATGAATCCAGAGTCGGAACCCGTGGTTACTCGACCACCTCGGTTTTTATATTCATTGACAAAAGCCATCCATAGCCTATAATTTTCTTTCCAAATCAATTCTTCTTCCGTACCCCAGTCGTGCCAATATGATCCATGAGAAATTCTACTGGGTTGGTAAAATCGCCAAAGATTTGGCATAGTAAACTCTTCATGCCATTCCTGTCTTCTTGCCCGATGAAGGTCTCTATTTGCCTCGTAGATATTAAAGGTTGGGTCTAGGGTGAAGTCCATTGCGATAAGGCTATCCATGACCATATTCCAATGATCAGAGAATGGCTCAGCAGCTTGTTTCCAAAGTCTGCCTGCTTCTCTAAATCGATCCTGTTCGTTATAATAGTTATAATCTGCTGGATAATTCTGAATTGTTCTGCCTTCAAATAATGCTTCGGGCAACCCATACCAGTGTTCCATAGAAGTTAAGCCAGCCTCAGCAGATTGAACTACATTCCATCTTGCAACATCTAATTGTGCATGATGACAAGCAGATCGCAAGCCTAAACGTCTGTTTTCTCTTAATGCTGCATCCATTATTGGAGGAGACGCACCAAAAAATTTAATGCCATCAGCTCCTTTGTTCGCATTTTCCTGTACCCATTTTTTCGCTTCCTCTGCACTATTAATACCTTCATATTGCCCTTGTCCAAAAACAGTATAGGCGTATATCCTTGGGGCTGCTATTTCATTGGCATTACTTCGTCTTTTTTGATCTAAAACCCAGTCTAATCCATTACCACATGACGGATCACGAATGGTTGTAATTCCATGTGCTAACCAAAGTTTAAATACATATTCAGCATCTGCACCTTGTGATCTTCCCCCGATATGGCCATGCATATCTACAAATCCTGGAAGTACGTATTTTCCGTATGCATCAATTTCATGGCCACCCTCTTTTAATTGAGGCCTTCTCTTTTCATTGATTGGAACACCTGGATTACCAACCACTCGAATGTTTACAATTTTATTTTCTTCAATAACAATGTCTACTGGACCAAATGGGGGAGAGCCAGTACCATCAACAAGTGTTACTCCTCGAATAATTAATTGACTGTAAGGACCTTCACCACGAACTCTATCTGGTGCCTTCTCCACCTGTGCCCTGAGGCTACAAGTGAAAATTAAGATGAACAGGATGCTAATTAACTTCATTTCAATATTTTTTAAGTGTAACATATTGACTTGTGAATGGAAGATAAGAATTGACTTTCAATATTTGTTCTTCATCTTCATCTGATTGAACACTACTTTCCTTAATTTTTTTCATGTCACTAGTTAGAATTTTATAGTATAGAGTTTCATTATCTATACATTCTAAGCTGTAGAAAATTAAATTTCCTTGGACTTCAAATGTTGAATATAGGTTCCTTCCAATATTTGTGTGCTCTATTTGGATGCCATTATTCTCATCTAAAATGAAAAGCCCTTTTTTAGATTCATCTTGGATAAGCGTATACCTTTTCTCTACTTTCCCATATCGTTCATTCTCGATGGTATTAAAATAATTCCACTCAGAATCATTATCCGTTTTAGATAATTCGAGCTCCACATATGCCGAATCCACAATTCCTTTCCCTATATATTCGATGTACATGGTGCCAGAATAGCGTCCTAGGCAATCGTTTGGAAAAAGAAAGCTATTTTGAGCTTGTGTATTAAAGGACGCTAAATAAAATAAGATTAGAAGCTGTTTTTTCATAGACTATTATTTAGTTAAAATCTAAATATAATGGAAAGGACAATATTATTATACAACCTATCTTTCGGGGAAGGGCTCTTTAATAAAAGGAAAATCATGATTTTTAGAATAGCATTAATATTATCCCTGAGCTTGTTCTCTATAGAAGCTAGTAGTCAAGATTTATGGTACTCCACTCATAAGGATAGTCTTGGTTTTAGAATTTTTTTTCCAGAAAAGCCTACTGAATCAGAGCAAATTATAGAATCAGGTATTGGCTCGGTAAATCAGCAAACCTATTATCTGAATAATGATAATGGACCAGTTTATTTTTATCAGTTGAATTATATTGAATATCCTGAGGGTACAATTCATTCGGATTCCATTGATTTAATGGATGATTTCTTTCTCGAGACCGTTCACGGTGCTGTAGAAACATTCAAAGGATCGCTTGCCTATGATACCGAAATAGAATTGAATGGAGTAAAAGGAAGGATGTATAGGATAGACTATATGAACAATACCCTTAGTCTTAAGACAAAAGTTTATGTAATTCGAAATAGGTATTATTCTATTCAAGTTATCTATAAAAAAGGGCAGAAGATCAATGCCCTTGATCGTTTTTTTGATTCTTTTGATCTAATTCCTGTTAGATTATAATCCCGAATTGACTCACTGGACCTTTCCTAATTATCTGATAGGAATCACCGTCTTCAATTGCATAGGAAATCATTTCTCCAAATCTGTAAATATCTAAGGGATTCTCTATTTCATGAAGATATTCATCCTTAACTTTTTTTATCGATTTGGTCAAACATTCCGCAGCTTCAAATAGTCCAATTGATTCCAATAGAAATACAAGGCTTGAAAGATCATTGAAATAGGATTCAAGGTTGCCAAGCCCTTTCTCAGATTGTGCAATTGAGTAGGCAATAAAACTACTATTGATATAAACAGGCTTTGATATCATTGCATAATCCTTTGAAAATAGCGTATACTCTAAATCCAATTGAGGTAGGAAAGATAGTATAGTTTCAAACCTAAAGGATTTGATTTCATCTAGTTCATCCGCAAAAACAAAGTTGAGTTTTAGAGCCTTATACTGCTTAGCAAATATTGATAATCCAATTTCCTTTTCAAGTATATTTAAATGACTGGCGTTTTTTACAAGAACATTTAAATTATGCTCTCCATTGGATTGCAAAAAATTAAAACAATGCTTCAAGTATTTAATTTTTGAACCCATCACTTGGTCCATATTGAATACCAAAACATTAGAATCACCCTGGCTTTTTGAACTGCAGAGAGAGACATTACATATTTCTTTAGAAACGGATTTATTGTTTAAAAGCAATTCCTTTATTAGGTCTTCATTGCTTAATATAATACCAGACGGAATTTGGAATCCTTTAGATTTGATTTGCTCACTAGAAATGTAATTCAACTGAGCAGATTCTTTCCCCTGATTATTTATTAAATTAACGAGTATAGATTCCACTTCAAGGAATACATTTCGTTGTTGTTCGGAATAAATTATGTTTATTGTCTTGTTCATGATCAATAAATAGTGTTGTAGTAAACTATAATAACAGCCACTCTAAGTTTTTGCGAGTCAAACTGCTTACTATTTAGAATAAAGTTTTAAATACTTTGTAATTAACAAAATATAAAATTAAAAAACACACTTTACATGAAACTTAAGCACTGTAGACTGATTCTTTCTGCTGTTTTGGTAATTTTAAGTCATTTTCTTAGTTATTCTCAGGTGTCCGGTTATATCCTAGACCAAGATGGGCTACCACTTCCATTCGCAACTGTGCTTATAAATGGGACTAGTTCTGGCACAAGTGCCAACCTGGAGGGCTATTATGAGTTGGAGCTTTCTACAGAAGGCGATTATGAATTAATCTACTCTTTTGTTGGGTTTATATCTCAAAGAATTTCGCTTAACTATGCAGCCGGTCCTTTGGAAAGGAATGTTCGATTGGTATCTTCTGCAATTGCAATAAAGGAATTTGTCTATGATGGGAATGCAGAGGATCCTGCCTATGGGATAATCAGAGAGGTCCAACGAAAACGCAAATTTTTTCTTGAAGAGTCTCCTGCCTATTCCTGCAATAGTTACATGAAAGGTTTAATAAAAATAGATACCACTCCAGCTATGATCTTAGGTATACCTTTTGAAGATATATTAGAGGACGAGCGAAATAAAATTCTTTATCTGTCAGAGTCTGAATCCACTTTACTAAGCGATGGTGGTGGTCTTTTTAAAGAAATTATCCATGCCTCTGTGGTCAGTGGAGAAGATCAGGGACTAAGTTTTAATTCAGCCAAAGAAATGGATTTCAACTTGTACAAGAATTTTTATCAAATGCCCAGACCATTAATTTCACCGATTGGGAAAAACGCACTGAATTTTTACAAGTACAAATTAAAAAGAAGCTACTACGATGATTCTAATCGAAAAATATATGAAATAGAGTTGTGGCCCAAGCGAGCTGATGATCCATGTTACACTGGAAAAATATTTATTTACGATAAAACATGGGACATCAATGCCTCCGAATTAGGTGTAAACGGGAAGCAATGTTATTCTGAGGGTTTGGATACTATGATTGTCCGTCAACAGTATATGGATATCAGTGGTACAATTCATAAATTCCCTTTAAATAGGAATATTTACATTCGTGCCGGGATTTTGGGTGTTCAATTTTCGGGTAATTTCAATGCAGTGTATTCTTCTTACGATCTAGGGGAGGAGAAGTACCTAAGTCTAGGGGAAAAGGAGGAATTTGTATATGAAGCTGAAGCATTGGAAAAGTCTAAAAATTATTTCGATAGTATTAGACCTATTCCTCTGAATTCATTTGAATCAGTTGATTACACCTTTAAAGACTCATTGCTACAACTTGAGAAAGACCCAGGATATAGAGACAGCTTAGATCGCGTCAGTAATAAGTTTGGTGTCAATAAATTAGTCTTTGGCTACACTTGGAGAGATTCCAAAAAGGATTTGTTTATTACTATCCCATCTCCTCTAGAGAGCATTGTATTTAATCCAGTTCAAGGACGTAACCTATCTTTAAGTCCTAGAATAGTTAAGTATAATTCTAAACGTAGAACAAATTATACAAGACTAGATTTAAATCTCAACTATGGATTTATAGAACAAGATTTTCGGTATAGTTTGGGTCTTACACGGAAATTTAATTCGATTACGAATGATAAGATTCGAGTTGATTTGGGGCTTAGACTAGTTGATTTTAATGATTCAGAAATGATCAGACCATATATAGCATCGCTTGCTGCTTTATATTTTCATGTAAATCCATTGAAATTATATGAAAAGAAATTTGCAAGTTTATGGTTTGAAAGAGACTTAGGGGTACAAGCAAAACTTAGGATTCTAGGTTCTTGGGAAGCACGTAAAAGCGTACAAAACAACTCTGATTTTTCTTACTTCAATACCGAGGGTGTTTATCAAAAAAATAGCCCTATTCCTGATGATGTTAGTTTTGACCAATTTAACAATAGTCTATTTAAAACTGCATTATCTCTTAGGATATACCCTGGGAGGAAATTTATGACCTATCCAGAAAGAAGAGTTTATACTAGAAGCAAGTGGCCAGTATTTAATATCAAGGCAACAGCCCTGTTTTATCCAAAGGCAACAAGTATAAAATGGAGTCTTGGATTGAGAACTCCAAAGATGTCTTTAGGGAGCTGGGGTAGAAGTACAGCTATAGTAGCCATTAGAGGTTTTTTAAATGAGGATTCTGTTCAATGGATCGATTTTCATCATTTTCGAGGGAATGATATTCAATTTAATAGTGTAAAGCATATAGATAGAGGCTATTTTCTGCTGCCGTATTATCGCTTAAGTACAACTAATACGCATCTTACGGGTATTTGGGAACATAGTTTTGATGGAAAAATACTTAACAAAGTTCCCTTGATCAAAAAGATGAATGTTTCTCTTGTTGGACGCCTGGGAGTAATGGTTTCAAATCAGGATCATTATTATGAGTGCTCTGTCGGTATAGATCGAATTGGATTTAAATTTTGGAAAGGTGGTCGAATCGATTATGTCTTTAAAACTTCAAGCAGTTTTGCGAATATCGAGCGGTCAGCATTTAAATTTTCTTTAAGCTTATAAATAAGCTTTTCATCTATAGATTTTTTAGATACTCTATAAATTTGGCTATTTTGTCTAAATAGGTTTAACGTTTTTAGTTTTTTCCTGATCTTTCAAACGTAATTGAATTATTAATGAATACAGACTTGTTGAGATTATTCGAGATTGAAGCAGAAATTGATGAGAGGAGTGCCTCTTTCCTTACAAAAGCAATAGCCGATAACGACCTCCCTGGGTTTGATTATCTAGAATTTAAAAAAGCTGTTGCTGCGCTCAAGGAAATGGAGATGGATGATTTAACTGCCATGCGTTCTTCATTTAAAACGGCTGAAATAGCTGGCCTTACGAAAGATAAATTACTCTTTGCAGCAGAACATTACCTAAAAGTTCTTGAAAAGGAGAAGATCCAATTCACAGAAGCTATGAAAAATCAGTTCAAGGTAAAGGTGAAAAATAGGGAAGAGCGTATTGGGTTTTTGAAAGGTGGTGTCATAGATGGGAATGACCGAATTAAAAAGATTCAGGCCAAGATTGAAGAACTTCAACAAGAACTCCAAGCAACTGAATCAGAGCTTGAAGGTGCGTTGAATGGGCTTAAGGACACGGAAAATAAATTCACAAGTGCCTTTGAAAGTTTAAAAGATAAGATCAATACAGATATAAGCAATTTTAAAGAATTATTGTAACAACCGTAATTATGACTACTACTCCAAATTTTGAAACTAGGACTAAAACTTTCTGGGAAAAACCTGAAGGGAAAGTTGGTACCTTTTTCCTCATTGCTGCATTAGGTGGACTTGGTTTTTTGGCTTTCCAGAATATTGAGTTTCTGGTTGGTCTAGCTCAAAATGTATTAAGCCTAACGCTCCTCATAGTTGCTATTGCTACTATTCTTTTTGTTTTTATAAACCCAAAAACAAGAAACCTACTGTGGTACATGTATAAGAGTATTATGCGCAGTATTACAGGATTGTTTGTTAAAATTGATCCTATAGGTATCCTAAAGTCTTTCGTTGAGGATCTTGAAAGTAACCTTGCCAAGTTGAGCAGACAGATTAATACCATTAGAGGTCAGATGCGCAAACTGAAAAACTTAGTTTCAGATAATGGTAAGGAAATAGAGCAGAATCTTAAATTGGCTTCTGTTGCGCACAAGCAGAATAATGAAACTCAAGTTACACTGGCTACTCGTAAAGCCGCAAGGCTGAAAGAGGCTAATGCAAAGTATGAAAATCTACTTAATCGCCTTGAGGTGATGAATCGTATTTTGGATAAAATGTATAAGAATTCCGAAATATTAATTGAAGATACTAAAGACCAGGTAAAGGTTAAAGAACAAGAGCGTAAGGCTATAAGAACTTCACACAGTGCAATGAAATCAGCTATGGCCATCATATCTGGAGATCCTGATAAGCGTGCAATGTTTGATGCGGCACTGGAGCATATCGCTGACGATTTATCTTCAAAAGTAGGAGAGATGGAGCGATTTATGGAGATGTCTGCAAATGTTATGGACTCCGTTGATCTCGAGAATGGAATGTTTGAAGAAGAGGGCATGAAAATGCTTGAAGAGTGGGAAAAGAAAAGTAATATTCTCTCTCTAGGAGATGGAACTTCTGCTTCATCTTTGGAGCTAAAGGACTTGAAAGAACCTAAGGCAGAACCACAAGCAAGAAACTCTGATTCAGACTCTTATAATTCATTATTTGAATAAATAAATAAGCATGGGACTATTTGATTTTATAAAAGGAGAATTTATTGAGGTAATTGATTGGGTTGAAAATGACAATCAAACTATACTGTATAAATTTCCGGACAAGGATGCTAATATTAAGAATGGCGCTCAACTTACTGTTAGAGAATCACAAGAAGCTGTTTTTTTAGATGAAGGGATTTTTGCAGATGTTTTCCCACCAGGAAGACATGGTTTGTACACAGCAAATCTTCCACTTTTAACCTCTTTGCGAAATTGGGACAAGGCTTTCAAGTCTCCATTCAAATGTGATGTTTACTTTTTTAGTAAGAAAACGTTTACAAATCTAAAGTGGGGTACCACAAATCCCATTATTCTAAGAGATCCTGAATTTAAACAGGTTCGGGTAAAAGCGCATGGTGTATATTTTATTAAGATCACAGATAGTAAGTTATTCTTTAAGGAATTTTCCGGAACACGAACGGTAGTTACAGTCACAGATGTGGAGAC
>JBELIG010000059.1:13608-16166 GCA_042091035.1 Sphingobacteriales bacterium
GTCAAAATCAGCAAGGGCAAAAGAAAGAATCCAAAGAAGAAATAATGAAAGCCCTGAAAGACCTTGGTGAACTTAAGAATGCAGGTATTTTAACTGAGGAGGAATTTGCCGAAAAGAAAAAAGATCTGCTTAGCAGACTTTAAGTATATAGAAAAATATGGAGGAATTAAACAGCATGGATGGCCTTGAAGAAACGATAGGACTTCCATGCAAATCCTGTGGTAATCAGTTAAAGTATGATGCCGATATTCAGAAATTAAAATGTAGCTATTGTGGTTCTACAGAGGATTTTCTGAGAAACAAAGATCAGGTTATTGAAAATGACCTTCTCAAAGTGATATCAAGTGCTAGACTGTATAGCCCTGAACAAAATGCTCAAAAAGTATTTGATTGTGGCCAGTGTGGTGCTAAATTCTCAGTAGAGGCGAAAAAGGTCAATGTAGATTGTGCATTTTGTGGGTCTAAAAATGTCAATGAAGAAGCTTTTGATCACAATTATATCCAACCTTCAGGTATTGCTCCGTTCACAGTTACTTTTGATCAAGCGCATGATAAATTCAAAGTTTGGATCAAAAAAGGTTGGTTTCATCCAAGTAAATTAAAACAGATAGCCAGAGCAGATCACATCCATGGGATATATATACCAGCTTGGACCTATGATGCTCTATCTAATTCAGATTGGTCTGGTCAAGCCGGATATTATTATTATGTGACTCAAACGTATACAGAGAACGGTCAAACTAAAACTCGTCAAGTTAGAAAAGTTAGGTGGCAGCAAAGGTCGGGATCTTTCAAAAGTAGTTTTGATGATATCTTAGTTTCTGCATCTAAGGGGCTTAAGCAGAATTACTTGGGCGGATTGAAGCCTTTTAGATTAGGTGAAGCCATTAACTTTTTGCCTGAACTACTGGTAGGATGGGAGTCTGAAGTATATAATATTGAAGTAGATCAGGGATACAGCATTGCAAAAATTGAAATGGATGCCCGTAATCGCACCAAAGCTTCATCTGCACTTGGAGGAGATACACAGCGTTTTCTTTCTGTAACATCTAAATACAGCAATCAGACCTTCAAATTGTTATTGTTGCCAGTTTGGATGGCTTCCTATACCTTTAAAGGAAAGGAGTATAGTTTTACCGTCAATGGTCAGACAGGAAAGGTATATGGTAAAAAACCAATCTCAGCTGTAAAGATAATTCTACTTATTTTATTTATAGCTGCCATAGCATTTACCATTTATTATCTGGAAGAAAATAATATTATAGAATTTTAGAAAATTGAGTGTGGCAGTATATTTTTGTTAATTTAGCAGCCATATTAATAGCTAATCTATAAACTATCGTTTGCAATGATTCAGGTTTTCGTAACAGGTGGGACGTTTGATAAAGAATATAATTACTTGTCTGGAGGACTCTACTTCAAAGAAACGCATCTCCCGAAAATACTCACCAGAGGTCGTTCAACCCTGGATGTAGATATTCGTACATTAATGATGGTCGATAGCTTAGAAATGAATGATGAGGATAGACAAATCATTGCTCATAACGTTCAGCGTTCATCTTCTTCGAAGATTGTAATTACACATGGTACAGATCGTATGGTTGAAACTGCCAAATTCCTTGCAGAACTCGATATAAAAGATAAAACTATTGTTATATCCGGAGCAATGGTGCCTTATGCCTTTGGAACCTCATCTGATGGTTTCTTTAATCTTGGATCAGCCCTTGCCTTTGTTCAAATATTAGAACCTGGAGTTTACATTGCAATGAATGGAAGGCACTTCCAATGGGACAAAGTTCGTAAGAATTTAAAAACTGGTTATTTCGAAGAAATTTAAAGCATGGATCAATTACTTCCTTATATCTCACACCTTCTTACCTTATGTATTGGTTTCTTTGCATATAGGAGTTCCAAATCTATCTTTTGGATAAAGGATACGGCAAAAAAAGAACGCTTTGAACAATTCAGACTCGAAAATGGTCGAATTTTAAGAATTGGAGGCTTACTTCTTATGGCGATTAGTATCGTCAATCTTTTTTTTGGTATTTTTGCGACTGCTTGATATATCATTTGCATTGATCTGTTTTGAAATATGATAATTTGGTTTTTTTATATACATTTATCGTAGTAATAATATTCCAAATATCAAGTAAAAAACGAGACTTGCGAATGAAACTTATTAACGTAATTTACTCTTCGGTTTTTCTACTCTTTTTTTTACTAATTTCTACATCTTCACTATCTGCTCAGAATTCTGATGGTTTTGTTGATTTTAAGGAATTAGATAAGAATTCTTTAAATGAAATACATATTACCGTAGCAGAATCAAATTGGCAATACCTATTAGATTCTTTAAGGTATAATGGTGATGATCAATATGAAATTGAGCAAGTTGCTATAAATGGTAACAACTATCAGAATGCAGCAATTTCATATGTACAGGAACCAAACTTCAAAGCAGATCAGCAGCAGAGATCTTTATTGTTGAACATAGATGGAAATCCGCTTAAACTTGTAAAGTTTGGAAAGGATCCAAGTTTAGTTCGAGAAATGGTAGC
>JBELIG010000293.1:0-3054 GCA_042091035.1 Sphingobacteriales bacterium
TGGGGAACCTCCCCTATCCCTGGTAAAAAGGCATATATGCCCAATTATACAGCAGATAAAATGAGTGTTCAACAATTGGAAGATCTTAAAGCTTATCTGAACCAGTCTACAAAATAAAAGCATGAAAATTCTACTTTATATCTGCATGCTCCTTGCAGCTTTTATTCCGCATAGTAAAGGTCAAAAACACCTTGCAGGTCGTTGGGAAGGATCACTGGTTCAAGAAGGCAAGGAATATATTCTAAAAATGGATATCAGTAGAAAGGGTCACAAATTAAAAGCGGAGATTTATTGCATAACCAATGATACCACTTTTACAAGGACAGTTGCCAAAGGAAGGCTATTTTCTGACCGCTCTGTATACCTGGAAGATTTTAAGATTGTTTTTCCCGACAATCCTTTAGAAGGACTTCATTTTGAGAAACAATTTCAATTACAATACCTAAGAGATTTCAATACAATCTCCCTTAATGGATACTGGCAAGAGCAAAATAACATAAGTAAAGAATATCAAAAGATTGGGCAAATCAAGCTTAATAAGATCCTGAGTAAAAAACGGGCTTAAGAACTGAATCCATACCTCTGCCAATCTTCAATATTATCTATATCACTTAAAGTTCTCAACAAGGAAACACTTAAGCCAGCGGCACTGCACAAAGCAATACTTTCTTCAAGAACTGTATTTGTACTCCAGGCTTTGAGTTTAAATACAACATTGTTCATTAGACGCAATCCGCATAGATAGTAACCCCCGTCCATAGCTGGTCCATAAACAACATCAACATGATCAAGTGCATCGTAAGCGTTCTCTATATCGGAAACACTTATTTGAGCACAGTCACTTCCTACTATTACAACTTTTTCAAATGCTTGATCAAAAGCATAGTTAAAGGCATGTTCCATCTTAGCCCCTAGATTCCCTTCAGACTGGATTTGTTTATTGAATAGATCCTCAGACCAATCATCATTCGGTTCTATAGCCTTATCATAAAACAGAATACGATGTGTGTCTTTGAGCCCAATTGACACCTCTTGGGTGTGCGCAAGCAACTCTTTATAGATTTCTAATGCCTTATCATCGCCTACACTGGCAGCCAATCGGGTTTTAACCCGACCCTTTATTGGGTTCTTAATAAAAAGAAGCAGTGCTTTTGAGCACTGCTTTTTTTCGGAATCAGACATATTGTATTAATCTTTTACTTTGTACAAGTCATCTTCATCAACTATTTGTACTTGCTCTCCTTCCTCGAGCTTTTTAGATATCGCTGAATATGGAGCCGTTATAACAACCATACCTTCCTCTAAACCTTGCTTGATATGAATGAATTTATCGTCCTGCAATCCAGTACTAACTTCTAGCATTCTTACTGAGTCTGCATCAACAATAAACACAACCTCTGCATAGCGTTCATCCTTTGGATTATAGGAATCATCGCGCTTCAATCGCTCTGCATCATCCTCGAACTCTCGCACAGTCACTGATTGAACAGGAACAGTAAGGATGTTCTCAACTGTAGATGTATTGATTTCCACATTTGCAGACATACCCGGTCTAAATGGGAATCTATTGTCAGAATTAATAAGATCGTTATATGACTCCCTAAGGATATCAATAGTAACCACAAAGTTGGTAACCTGATCTGAATTAAGAACAGCACCAGCCATCCCAGATGACAAATTATTTGCAGAGTTTGCGATCTGACGAACTTCACCCTTAAATATTCTATCGATATAGGCATCTACCTCAATATCAACCACATCACCTATATTTACCCTTGGGATATCACTTTCACTTACTTCGACCTGCACCTCCATAGAGTTTAGGTTGGCAATTCGCATAAGCTCAGTACCACTCATTTGCACAGTACCAACAACCTGCTCCCCTTTTTCAACATTTAACTTAGAAACAACTCCAGATACAGGAGCGACAATAGTAGTCCTTCCAAGCATCGTTTTCAATTCCTTAAGAGATGCTTCTGCACTCTTGATAGAATATTCCGAAGCGAGTACATTTTGCTGTGCAGACTTAATGCTTGCCTCAGAGGCTCTAATATTAGCTTCTAATGATTGTAGATTAACCAAGGATGATTCGAAGTCTGAAGTTGAGATAACACCCTCATTGAATAATTTCTCATTTCGCTTATGGACTTCTTTAGCATTTAACAATTGAGATAGTACCTGTTCTTTCTGTGCTCTAATGTTCTCTAATTGAGCTTTCGAATTTGCCATATTAGCTTTCGAAGCATTGACACTTGCAGTACCACGCTCAACCTGTGATTGATAAGCTTCTGGATCAATCTTAGCAAGAATTTGCCCCTGTCGAACAGAGTCCCCTTCTACGATATTCAATTCTACTACTTCTCCGGAAACAGGTGAAGATATTTTCACCTCCGTCACTGGGAAAATCTTACCTGAGGCTGAAACCTTTTCTGTGATGGTATTAATACTAACAGTTTCAGTAGACACCTTCATGAGTTCCGGACCCTTTTTCAGTATTACAGCGGCTATTACTAACACAGCAGCAACTATCAATAAAATTATAATCAGTTTCTTAGAGTTGTCCTTTTTCTTTTTCATTATGTGAGTAGTATTTTCGTCTTTGTTATTAATCCAGCGTTAAACCTTTACCCATGTAAAAGTCCAGTACTTTCATATTAAAAATATATTGGTATTTCGCATTTAGAAGATCAAGCTCCGCGCGATCCCTGAGGTTTCTTGAAGTGTTTAATTCCAAGGTATTTATGGTACCCAGTGTAAAACGTTTTTCAGCATTTTCGTAAGCCATTTGTGCTGCTTCTGTAGATTTTTCAGCAGCATAATATGCCAACTTTGCAGTTCTAGCTTGTATTAATGCAGATTGAACATCCGTTTTAAGTTGTTGTCTTTGCTGATTATTTACAAGTTTTTGATTCTTTGCACCTAGCCTAGCTCGTTGAACACTGTACTTAGTTGTTAATCCATTGAAAATTGGAATACTAAGGCTAACGCCTACATTTTGTCCGAAGTTTTGATTTAATTGATCCATGTACAGCTGATCAGCTAGAATAGGAACTT
>JBELIG010000294.1:0-2994 GCA_042091035.1 Sphingobacteriales bacterium
TATCTAACCTTTTGGAGCAGCGTAAGAAACTTAGAGAAACTTTTAGCGCTGCAGTTTTTGAGTCAAAAGAGGAATCTGTAGATGTTGCTGAATTTTTAGAAGATAGCTTCATGATGGACTTGGTAGAGACCCTTGAACAGCATTTAGGAAATTCTAATTTCACTATTGTAGAGCTCTGTCAAGAACTCTCTATAGGAAGAAATCAATTGCAAAAGAAAGTCAAAGCACTTACAAATATGACACCTGTAGAATTTGTGCGCTCCTTTAGGATCAAACATGCTTTTGAACTATTAAAAGATGGAAAGCATACCGTATCAGAAGTAGCCTACAAGGTAGGTTTCAATAACCTATCCTATTTTACAAGGATGTTCAAAAAACAATTCGGCGTACTCCCGTCTAGTATCTTGAACAAATACGAGATACAGACTTAAATCTCATTTCAAAGGAAGCCATTACAAATGGCTTCTTTTTTTATTTAGAAACCAGCTTAAAAAATCGAATACCCCGTTTTTGTTGTAAGCAACTCAAGCGCCATCATTCCTTTTTCCGAATTCCCTTTTCCATTCAGTTCAGGAGCCCACACTGCCACACTATAATCTGAGGGATGTATTGCTACAATACCTCCTCCTACTCCACTCTTTCCAGGTAATCCAACTCGATAAGAAAACATGCCTACCTCATCATAGAATCCACAAGCATGCATGATAGAATTTATGCGTTTCGTATCGCTGACACTCAAAATTTGTTGCTGATCGTGCGGTAATTTACCATGGTTAGAAAAAACCAGAAAGGCTTTTGCCAATTCAGAGCAACTCATTTCAATAGAACAGGCATGACAGTAAAAATCCAGTACAAGATTTACATCGTTTTGAATATTGCCAAAGCTTTTCATTAGGTTGACCATGGCAGCATTACGGTGACTACAAGACAATTCAGAATAGGCAACCTTTTCGTTGTAATAAACCTCTCTACTTCCAGCAAGCGACCGCACAAATTCAAGGAAATCTAATTTTGGATTCCTTAATTCTGAAACAAGAATATCCGCTGTAAGGAGCGCCCCTGCATTGATCAATGGATTCCTTGGGATACCACTTTCAAATTCTAGTTGCTGCAATGAATTGAATGGATCTCCTGAGGGCTCAACGCCTACGCGATCCCACAATCCAGAACCTTTATATTGAAAAGCTTTTACCAGGGTGAAAACTTTAGAAATAGATTGAATGGAAAATTTTTCTTGACTATCCCCAAAGGAAAAAGAGCGTCCATTAAGTGTTTGTAAATGCATACCGAACTTCTCCGGGTCAATATTAGCCAGCTCGGGTATATAATCAGGAAGACTTCCTTTCAAGTCAGCATCCAATACTTCTGTTCTTATATCATTCAGCACTTCCTGCAGATCCATAGTTCAAATTTTCAGTAAAATACACAAAGCAAAAGAAGCAGGAAGCAAAATCTAATACAATTCATCAATCACTTTACGGATAGCACGAACATGAAAATCAATTATGCGATTACGCCCTTCTCTAGTCAATAAATATGCTTTGCATTCACGCTCCGTATCCATAAAGAAATTCTCGGTAAGAATAGCAGGCATACGGGTATATTTTAGAATGTGAAAATTCCGTTCTTTATCCAGATCGGCATCCCCCCAAGGTGCTGAGCGCAAGCGTTCACTCGGAAATTCCAGTTGAAATTCCTTTGCAAAAACATCTGCTATTTTATCACTTTTCGTTTGACCTACAGATGTAAATACTTCAAAACCTGTCCCACCACCTGCATTTGCATGTACAGAGATTAAAAAGGATTTATTTTTGTTGAATTTATTGGCTCTATTGACTCGTGTAGCCAGGGTAATATCCTTGTATTCTGGCACGAGATTGATATATTTAATACCCAACTTTGTCAATTCCATACAGATCCCTGTAACGATATACCTGTTGAATTCTCCTTCATAGATAGTAGTACCATCCTCAAAGGTATGAAAACGTCCTCCAGCTAAAGCCTTGTAAGTACCTGCGCTAAGGCCACCATGTCCATTATCCAATATTATCGTTACGTCCTTCATTCAAATAAATTAATTATGATAATATATAAATTTATATCATTCAATAATTCAAACGAAACCTTGAGCCAATTATTTCTAAAGATCAACAAGCTTTTGCATGGTTTTATAATTTCTTGTCGTAGCGCTTACCTTTAATTGACGTTCGACAAATCCATTTGTCAATTTTGCACGTCCATAGCCATTTGGCAAATGCAGAAAAACACAGCTGTCACCACAAAGAAACTCCTCTCCAGCAATCTCAAGATTCCCGAAATAGGTCCTATGCTCTTCACTTGGGCTTGCATGTAAAAGCGTAAAATGCAGGTATTTTATATCACTTGTTAGCTTTGAATACGGATGTGCTTCTACCAGGGAAAGCAATGCACTCTGAGGAAGAACAAGGACAGGCACCTTGTACTGATACTCATCCTCCAACAGTTGCTCTACAAGGTATTTGACCTGCTTTGCTTCGAGCTCCGAATCGAGTCCAATATTTCCCGATTGAATATAAGATGTAACATTCTCCATCCCTTTAGCTTCCAGTTGAGTTCTAAATGCAGCCATTGGCAATTTGTTCTTACCAGCTACATTTACACCTCTAAGCAATACGATATACCTCATTTATTCTTTGTTTTTAATCTACCTAGTCTATGCTAAATCCAACTTTAATATATGAAATATTTACTTTTATATAATCGCTTACTAAGATATCTCTCCTATCCTTTTTGCAAAGGTTTTATAGGACGGAATGAAATACTAATGCACAACATACGCCCTTCGCTTTTACACCTTTGTTTTAAGCATTAAAGCACATATAGTTTGTCTTAGCGCTGGAAGATTAGATTCAGAATCCATGTGTTATTTGCATTTCCCTTTAAGTAGCTATTTACTTCAAATAAAAACTATGCGATGACCTAGAAAATTACAAGTCTAAGAATAAATCCAAGAGA
>JBELIG010000060.1:0-15591 GCA_042091035.1 Sphingobacteriales bacterium
CAATCTGAGGTCGAATCGGCACTTTACCCCAATCTGTCTCTACCAAAATATCTTCCGGATCGACGGGGTTAGGATTGTTTGGATCATCCACAGGAAGTCCATCCTCAAAGAATTTTCTTGAATCCCGCAAAATATCCTCAGATACAGAACCAAGATGCACATAGATTTCTCCTTCACGCTTATCTGCGTTTGGAGCTACAGAACCTGATCCATCTTCATTGATAAATGGGCTCATCACCCAAAAATCAAGAAATTCATAATTAGCAGTTATAAAATCACTCTGATTAAATGGACGCATCATCCCTGCCCATCTAGTTTCTGGATCTCTTAAATCTACCCCTGCCATACCACTTGAATATGGCGTTCCATCTGGCTCATCAAAGTTATAAGGCCCTCTTGCTCTTGGATCATACATCACATCGAAAGTCTGAAAATTCACACTTTCGAACTGATTAGTGTTAGTCGCATTTTTGAATACTTCCTGCTCTACGATCTGAACTTCAAAAGGATTTTCTGCACTATTGTTCGATATCGACTGGAAATCCAATTGATACCAACTAAGCAATGCACGGTTCACACCAGAACTCTTATCATTAATCAATTCCCCTTCTGGTAGGAATGGAAAATTGTTCTTAGACATCCCCCTTGGAACAGAAGATAATGCCCAACGATTGGCAGACCCCCTACCCAATTGAGTAAAAGAAATAGCAGACTCGAATTCATCGATATATACAACTCCGCCCTTTTCATCGCCAGAGTTCTCATTAATTCCTCTTGCATGACCTGGCTTCAAATATGCAGCCTCGGCAGCAAAATTAATATTTGATTTTTCTTTAGTAGAGATCAAAGGAATTCCATCCACCAATCGAGTTAGAAACGGTGATTCTTTTGAGAAATTTAAATCAACACCATAGATCTTATTGTTTATGGGGTCGTTTCCTATATTCACCTTTGGAGTAAATGGACGTTCGAATAAGTGCAAATAAGTTGCTCCTAAACTAAGGTTGTCATTCATCTTGTAATCCGCTCTCAATCCGACCATAGTCTTATTGTTAACGCTAAACAAGCTTGTGTTCTCGAAGTCAATTGTGATAGGTGCTCCAGATAAAAGACGAGCCTCATTCAAGATTCTCAATTTACCTGTAGTTCCGTCAATCTCATACTCAGACTCATCTAATACTATAGATCCAACTCTTACCGTAACAGATTCTTTCTTTACATTGAACGCTCCAAGTGAAATCTCTGAAGAAATACTTGATTTATAACGTCCCTTCATAAAAAACCTGTTCAGGTTCGCAGCTTGCTGAGCAATCACCTTAGGTTGATCATATAATTGTTGGAAAACAAACTTTGCACTATCGGCTGTATTACCAAGCTCCTCTGCTAGGTATCCACCGAAAGGTTCAAGTACAGGAAATATGATTCTTCCCGTCCGCCCTTGAATAGTAACACCTTCAACAAAATCGAATACACCATCTGACCTAGGATCACCTTGTGTGTTTAATTTATCAAGATTGAAAACATTCAAAAGTGGTTTTCCAGAAAGACTTGATCCCGGAAGGTGTCTCTTTTCACCGCCCCCTGGATCCTGATAAAAAATATCAAATTCAAACTCATCTCTATTAGCCTGATAAGCTCCAATATTATACACATTCTTCATCATAAGATCCCATGCAGGATCATTGACATTTTGTGTTGTACTTTTCAGTAATTTAGTAAACAAGACAGTCTGATCCTGAGGCTCTCCAGTAGTAGATGGGTTATCCTCAGAGAATTGACCTACTTGATACGTTCTATCCTTATACGTATACTGATAAGAAACCGCTAATATTTGGTCCGGTCTTACATTTACATTTACGGATACGAATCCTAATTCAGGATGAAAGGAATACTCGTTGCCATCAAGCTTTCGAGCCAATACTTTTTCAAAATCTTTTGTCTGCTCAAAATTCAAAGGCGAAGAACTCAGATTTGAAAGAGCAAACTCGACCAATCTTGTGTTAGGATTGTTCGTTATAATATCATAAATCGGATTCGCTTTATTATCTGGTAATCCATGCTGCCCAGTGATGTCTGTATAAACAGGAGCTAATGGCGGTTGTATAAATGGATTTTCTGAAACACTTTGAGTCATAGTAGAGCGGCTTGGCTCTCCTAAATCTGCTATGGAAACAATCTCTTTAACCGTTTCACTACTTTGCGTCAGATTACTAGAATTTGTAATCCAGATCTCTACACGCTGAAGTCTAAATAAAGTCTGTATTTGTGGCAGGTTCTGAAGGTTCTCCTCATAAACTTCACGGTTGTAATGGGACAAGAAAAAGTGTCTATTCTCATCATATTCATCCGCATAAACTTGAAAATCTTGAAATTGAGCTCCTCCTTCTACAGTTATGGACTTTTTCTCTGTACGATCCAAAGAGGCTAGGGCTGTTAATCGAAGATTTCCAAATTGAAGTTCTGTCTTCAAACCCATAAGATCTTCAGATCCTCTAATAAGTGTACCATTTAAAGGTAGACTTACTGTACCCGCTTCAATTTTTTTGATAATTTCATCTTCACTGAAGTTATCCGTATTGTAATTGATCTTCATCGGATTATCCTGGTCAAAGGTTGCCTGAGGATTATAATTGAAATTAAGATCAAGCTTATCTCCTATTTTTGCCTGAACATCCATCTGGATATTCATATCAAAAAGCATATTCGTATTTCGCTGCTGAGCAATCTGTCTATTTGGATCTTCACTATTGCTATATCTTGCTCCAAGCTGTAGGTCAATTGAACCTTGTGGATTGATATCTACATTCGTACCACCAAAAAGTCTGTCTATCAAGCTTTGTTCTACAGGAATCCTAGACATAGGATCGCGGCTATTCTTTGCTGCTTCATCACCATTTTGAAGATCGAAGAGGTAGTCATAATAACTATTCTCCTGAACCTCGGCAACATAATCCAAGTACTCACTAAAGGTTAAATAGGTTGGAGGACGATAATAATCCTCCCCAATCTTCTCAGTAACTATATATAAATTAGAAGTTGGATCATATTCGACAGTTTTTTCAATATCCTTTGGATCATTCAAATCAAAGGGGTTCGAATTTGAACTGTTGATAAAATCTTCAAATCTTTCTTCTACGGGAAAGGTATCGAGTACAATTTGTGTAGGCTCAATGCGCAGGTATGGGTTTTCAGGCTTCTTGCTATTTGCGATTAGCTCAAAACAAGTAATAAAGAAACAACCGACAAGTACCAGGTATAAAAGTTTAAACTTTTTCATATAAAAACAATGGAAATAGACTCCTCTAGTAAACACGTTTAGCGTGCAAAATTGAATTATTAATCCAAGTATTCCAATTATAAATGCTAAACATTTTGCTTTATTTCTTTTTAATCAATTATTAACTAAATAAATTGAAAAGAAATAAGCGGTTTAGGCGCAATTAAGACCGAAAATATAAGAATTGGCAATCAATAGCTGATTTTGTAATTATTTTTCCACTTATTATTCAAAATAATATGTGTTTTTGCGCCTTTAAGACAATTGTTTAAGCGCTGACCGTATGATTTGCTCTGCTCCCTGAATACTTGGATCATCCCTAAGCACTTTATTTACCGCCTTCTGGACAACTATCCTATTGAATCCCAAGGCAATAAGGGCTGATATAGCCTCTTGACGAGCAGGGTTCACAGTTGAACCAACAGGAATGGTAATATCGGAACCAAATTGCTTTTTGACCTTATCTTTTAAGTCAAGAATAATTCTTTTTGCAGTCTTAGGGCCGATACCTTTTACACGATTGAAGGCTGCTGTGTCCTCACTCAAAATAGATGCCTGAACCTCTTCAGGATTCATCCCTGAAAAAATAGTCATGGCGGTATTTGGACCAATACCAGATACTGAAATCAACAGGGTAAACATCTTGCGCTCGACGTCTTCAAAGAATCCATATAAGGTATGACTATCCTCTTTGATATGCAGATAAGTATGAATCTTTACACGCTCTAAAGGCTCAACTTTAGCATAAGTATACATCGAAATATTCACCTCATAACCAACTCCTCCAGCCTCGACGATTATGTAACTTGGTGTTTTAAAACTAATGGGTCCGTTTAAATATCGTATCATTTATCTATTTTTGAGCTAAGCATCAACATTTTCGAGTTGAATGCCTACCTAATATCCTAAATACTACAATCTCAACAAAACTAAACGAACAATTATTCAAAATTTGTCAAGCCTTTTATCTTTACAAAAAAAAACACATGAATATTCTGTTACTTGGAAGCGGAGGAAGAGAGCATACTTTTGCCTGGAAAATAGCTCAGAGCCCATTATGTTCTAAACTATTTATAGCTCCTGGCAATGCAGGAACAGATAGTCTAGGCATAAACACGAACCTAAATGTACTCGACTTCAAGAGTATAGCAAGTTTCAGTGTAAAGGAGAACGTAGATATGATCCTAGTCGGACCAGAAGCCCCACTCGTTGAGGGTATTGCAGACTATTTTTCAAATGATCCCGATTTAAATCATATTCAAATTGTAGGTCCTAACGCAAAAGCAGCTCAGCTTGAAGGTTCAAAAGCCTTCTCTAAGGTATTCATGGAAAAATACAATATCCCAACAGCAGCTTATAAAGAATTCAACGCAAGCCAGTCAGCTGAAGGTAAAGCTTACATAGATCAGTCTAATACACCAATCGTATTAAAGGCAGATGGTCTAGCCGCAGGCAAAGGAGTCCTTATTTTAGAGGACAAAGAGGAAGCAAAAAAAGAACTGGACAATATGCTCAACGGAAAATTTGGTGACGCCGGTAGTACTGTTGTCATTGAAGCCTTTCTGGATGGCATAGAATTCTCTGTATTTGTGCTTACCAACGGTAAGGATTATGTGATACTCCCCGAAGCAAAAGACTATAAAAGAATTGGAGAGGGGGATACGGGACTAAATACTGGTGGTATGGGCGCGGTATCTCCAGTGCCCTTTGTCGACGAAAACCTGATGGAAAAAGTTAAGACTAGAATCATAGAACCGACAATTGAGGGTCTTGTAAAAGATGACATCCATTATGAAGGATTCATTTTCTTTGGCCTAATAAAAGTGGGCGAAGATCCTATGGTCATTGAGTACAATTGCAGAATGGGAGACCCAGAAACTGAGGTAGTAATACCACGATTAAAAAATGATCTGGTAGAATTGTTTAAAGCTATGAAGGACAACACCCTAGCAAAACAAAACATTGAATTTGACAATCGAAGTGCTGCAACAATCATGCTGGTCTCTGGGGGATATCCTGAGGCATATGCAAAAGGTAAACCTATGCACGGATTAAATATTAAAACTGAAAGTATTTTGTTCCATGCTGGAACAAAAAAATCAGGTAATGACATTGTTACTAATGGAGGAAGAGTCCTTGCCATTACTTCATTAGCAGAATCCAAGGAAAGTGCCCTTCAACAATCTAAATCGATTGCTGAAGAAATTTCCTTTGAAGGCAAATATTTTAGGACGGATATTGGCTTTGATCTGTAAATCATAAAATGTGTGAATTATACCTTAAAAGAAATTGCAGCAATATGTGGAGGATCTATTATAAATGGCTCCTCCACAAATAAAAAGATCAGTTCAATTGCTTGGGACAGTAGACAACTACTTAGCGACCCAAATACCTTATTTGTTGCAATCAAAGGTCCAAACCATAACGCGCATAACTTTTTAGCAGAGATAGAGCAAAAAGGAATCTCTGTATTTTTAGTAAGCAGCACAGATTTCATAATGCCGGCAAGTAGTAAGGCTAGTTTCCTCCTTGTCGAGAACAGCCTTAATGCACTGCAAAAACTAGCAAAACACCATAGAAATCAATTCATTTTACCCGTCATTGGTATCACTGGCAGTAATGGAAAGACAACCATAAAAGAATGGCTTGGAGAATTACTTGCACCACATACTTCGGTCTGTAAAAACCCGAAAAGTTATAATTCTAAACTTGGTGTTCCACTATCCCTACTTCAGCTTAATAAAAATCATCAGCTTGGCATCTTTGAAACTGGCATCTCTAAGCCAGGAGAGATGAAACTTCTTGCAGATCTGATCCAAGCAGAATTTTCCATATTCACAAATTTAGGAGCTGCACACGACGAAGGTTTTACTTCAAGGGCTGAAAAACTTGAAGAAAAGATGCATTTACTAAAGAACAGTAATACTATTTTCTTACTGGAAAATGATGATTCTATAACTACTGCTATACTTGAAGCATGTGGAGACAAAAAACTAATAAAACTAGGTCAATCTAAAGATGCATTTCTAAGAACAGTAGGCCTGACCAAAGAGCATGAACAAACTAGATTTAAGTTCTATTTCAAAGATACTGAACAAGAGCTTTTACTTCCTTTCATTGATGATGCCTCCATCAATAATGTTCTATACTGCATATTGGTCTATTATTATATTAGGCAATCAGAACCAGCAACTAGAATATGTGAAGAACTTCAATCAGGCCTAGACAACCTTAGAGCATTGGCGATGCGATTAGAAATCATAGATGGCAGTTACAATTCCAGTATAATCAATGACACATATACTAATGATCTAGACTCTCTGGAAGTAGCCTTGCAACATCTGATTCGCCACCATTCAGACGGACAAAGAATCCTCATCCTATCAGATTTAATGCAAATAAATGTTCATGAAAAGGAGAACACCTACTCCCTAATTGGAAACAAAATAAAGGCTGCACAAATTGATTTATTCATTGGAATTGGTACGGATATTCAGTTGCTGAAGCAAGAACTTATTGATGCCAAAATTACAGCCCAGTTCTTCAAAACAAAACAAGCATTCAAGGACAACTTTGATCTCAAAAGAATTGAGCATTCAAGTATACTGATAAAGGGAGCACGAAAATTTGAATTTGAGGATTTAGTGGATTTTATAGCGGAGAAAAATCACCGAACTTACTTAGAAATCAACTTAAATAGTCTTCGCGAAAACCTATCTGTATACCGATCAAAACTGTCGAATAAATGCAAATTACTCGCTATGGTAAAAGCAGAGGCTTATGGCGGAGGAGATCATGAAATTGCAAAAATATTAGAGCAAGAGCATATAGACTACCTTGGAGTTGCCTATGTTGATGAAGGGATTAAATTAAGAAAGGCAGGAATAAGGCAAGCTATTTTTGTACTAAATGCAAGTGAACATGAATTTGAGCAATGTATTCGCTACCATCTAGAACCAGAAATACATACAATTGATCAATTCAAAGCACTTGCAAGGTCCACAGCCTCCAAGCTTAGACCAATACAATTTCACCTTAAAATCGAAACTGGTATGAACCGGCTAGGTTTTCGCTTAACAGAACTTGATGACTTTATAAATTCTTATAAAAACACAGACAAGCTTAGATTAAAAAGTGTGTTTTCACATCTTGCGGCCAGCGAAGCTGAGGCAGAGAGGACTTTCACAAGAGATCAATTTAAAACCTTTAATGAAGCTTGTGATCTAATCCGTAAGGGTGTTGATCATAGTTTTGACAGACATATTTTAAACACCTCCGGAATAAGTAAATATCCGGAAATGCATATGGATATGGTCCGATTAGGAATTGGCTTGTTTGGCATTGATGGAGATCAAAAAACGCAAGAACAAATCAAGCTGGTTTTTAAATTAAAAGCTCGGGTGACTGCTGTTCACAAAGTACCTGCAAAAGAAACTATCGGTTATGGCAGAATGGGAAGTTTGGACAAAGATTCCAATATAGCAACCATAAGTATTGGATACGCAGATGGTTTATTGAGGAAGGCAGGAAACAGAGCCTTCAAAGTCAAAATAAACAATCGATTTTATCCAATAGTAGGTAATGTCTGTATGGATATGTGCATGATAGACCTAGGCCAAGAACATTCAGTAAAGCCCAATGATGAAGTTATAATTTTTGAAGATGCTCAATCGTTAAATGCGCTATCCAAAGCATTAGAGACTATCCCTTATGAGGTTTTAACTAATATCTCCCAAAGAGTCCGAAGAAAATATATTCAGGATTAAGCCAAAAAGCTACAAGGCTTAAGATTATTTTATTTAATCTAATTTGCTAATTTTACGAGGCAAATTTTTGAACAGTATCAAAATAAATCATACCAAGATGACCATTAGAATCTTATCGACCTTTCTTCTAGTACTTGCATTTAATTTTGCAGTTCAAGCGCAGATAGAAAAAGACCCAATCCTTTTTACTGTAAATGGCGAGGAAGTTAGAGTCTCTGAATTCAACTACATCTACGAAAAGACGAACGGAGAAAAAGCGGATTATTCCATAAAATCTGTCAACGAATACTTAGATCTCTACAAGAAGTTTAAACTAAAAGTAGTTCGAGCAAAAGAAATGAAACTTGACACCATTCAAGTGCTTAAAAAAGAATTGGAAGGATATCAAAGACAACTTGCAGATTCATACCTACTAGACAAAGAGGTAACGGAGAAACTTACAAAAGAAGTTTTCGACCGAACACTACAGGATGTTGAAATCAGCCATATTCTTGTTACGGTAAATCCTCAGGATACGACTAATGCTTACAAAAAGATAATTGCGGCAAAAAGCGCACTCGCATCAGGTATGCCTTTTGAAGAAGTTGTAGAAAAATATTCGGAAGATCGTTCAGCTAAAAGAAACAAAGGATATGTTGGATTTGTAACTGCTCCCTTCCCAAATGGGCTTTATGTGCTTGAGAATATAGGCTACGATAAAGTAATTGGCGAATACCATGGTCCTGTGCGTTCCGATGCAGGTTATCATATTGTAAAAGTTGGATCTAGAAGACCAGCTAGAGGCGAAATGGAAGCAGCGCATATTTGGGTAAAAAAAGCATCTGATGGCGATGAAAAAGCTGAAATCAAAATAAAAGAAGCTTATGCTAAAATTGCGGCAGGAATGAAATTCGAGGACGCTGCCAAATTTTACTCCGATGATAAGAAAACAAACCTAAAAGGCGGATATATTGGATTCTTTGGAATCAATAAATATGAAATCAAATTTGAAAATACCGTTTATGGACTTGAAGATGGTACTTATTCAGAACCTTTTGAATCTGCTTCCGGCTGGCATATAGTTAAACGTATTTCTAGAAAAGGTCCTCAGGAGTATAATCTAGTTAAACCCAAGCTTCAGGCTACTATCAAAAAGGATAGTCGCTTTATGATCGCAAAAGATAAGATGGTAGAACGCATCAAGTCGGAGAATAACTTTAAACTTAACGAGGAAACCCTCAATGCGTTTACAGCTACATTAGACAAGAACTTCCTTACTTACAAATGGAAGCCAAGTACAATAGGAGCAGAAAATGTGCTTTTCACATTTAATGAATCATATAAAGTTACGATTAAGGATTTCAATGAATACTTGAAAAAGAATTCAAGAGATCGTATTCGTATGGGTAAAGCTACCGAGATTAGTTATGCTGTAGAGATTCTTTTCAACGCATTTTCGAATGATCAAAGTTTGAAATACGAAGAGATGATGCTAGCAACAAAGTACCCAGAATTTCGCTCATTGATGAGAGAATACTCAGAAGGAATATTGTTGTTTGAAGCAACTAAAATAGAAGTTTGGGATCTTGCAAGCAAGGATACTAGTGGACTTATTGAGTTCCATAAAACTATTGCAGACAGATACCAGTGGAGAGAGCGTGCAGTAGCTTCGATCTACACACTTAATAATTTGGACGAAGCCCAAATGGCTAAGATTCTAAAATATGCACGTAAAAAAACTCCAGAAAAGGTACTCTCGAAGTTCAATAAAAAAGAAGAGATACTGTCGCATATTTCAAAAACATTTGAAAAAGAGGGCGCTCGTATTGTGAGAGGCATGGATTGGAAAATTGGTGCTATGACTACTGTAGAGGTAAATGAATATGATAAGACTCAAAGCTTCCTTAAATTTGAGGAGCTTCAACCTAAGGTCAATAAGACAATAGATGAAGCTAGAGGATATATAATCTCCGATTATCAGGATTATCTTCAGAAAGAATGGATCGATAAGCTTGAAGACAAGTACGAGATAAAGGTGAACAATGATGTTCTCAAAAGTCTTTACAACAAATAATAAATGAAGATTGCTTTCAATAAAAATAATATACAGCTGATAAGCCTTTGCATCGTCATTGGCTTATCAATCTGTATTTCATGTACACCTGCAGAGGAAGAGTCAGATTCAAAAGTTATTGCAGAGGTATACGATAGAAAATTATATGCAGAAGATTTGGAAGGTCTTGTCCCCTATGGCCTAAGCACGAATGACAGTGCTATGCTAGTGGGATCATATATTGATAACTGGATGCAAGATGCCTCCTTGATGCACGAAGCAAGTCGAAATACACCAAGTGACTTAGATATCGATGAGTTAGTGAAAGATTATCGGGAATCTTTGATCTTACACAATTACGAAAAGATACTAATCAATGAATTCTTAGATTCTTTAGTGACAACTGAAGAACTCGAGCTGTATTACCAAGAGAATGAAATGAAGTTCAAGCAAAAAGAGCCTTTGCTTAAAGTTCAGTTCGTCAAAATACTTACAGAATCAGAAGATCTAGACCTTCTAATAGAATCCTGGAAAGATAATACAGACCCAGCTCTACTCCTTGATTACTGCAAAAGATATGCACATATACACATGTTGGATAGCAATACTTGGAGAAATTTCTCAGGCCTTGAGGTACACCTACCCCAAAGTTTGAAAGGAAAAAATGTAGAACAACTGCCTAAGAATAAAATATTTGAAGAGGAAAAATTCACCTATCTGCTGAAGATTTTAGAAATTGTGCCCGATGGGAATATGGCACCTTTTGAATATGCCTCCGTGCAAGCTAAGAAAGTCATACTTCATCAAAGAAAGGTTAAATTGCTCAATGAAAAGAAAAAGAACATTTTTCAGGAGGCAGTGCGAAAAAATCAAGTGAAGACATACAACTAATAACAAGGCTTTGATACTCTTTATACTATTCGAAGCATTTATTACATACATAATGAAAAAGAACTATCCTATGAAAGGATCTAATAGAGCCTTATTTACTTGCATACTAATTTGGGGATTAGCTTCATTTGCTAATGCTCAAGGTCAGGTAATTGATAAGGTAATCGGAACAGTGGGAGGAGAATACATCTTGCTTTCGGATGTTTTGGAGCAAAAAGCTAAGCTTGAAGCTCAGCAAGGGACATTGCCTGAAAATATTGATTGTATACTTGTAGAAGGTGAGATATCTAGAAAGCTATTGATCAATCAAGCAAAATTAGATTCTTTGTTGATTACAGAAGATGAGATACAGACTCAACTAAATACACGTGTCGACCAGATACTTGCCTATATGAATGGTGATGAGCAACAGTTTGAGGATTACTACGGCCAGTCAGTCAATGAGTTCAAAACCCTCTTTAGAGAGGATATAGAGTCTCAAATGCTTGCTGAGCGTATGCGCGGACAAATTGCTTTAGATATCAAAGTAACGCCTTCAGAAGTCAATGAATTCTTTCAGAAGATCCCAAATGATTCTCTTCCTTACTTCAATTCTGAAGTAGAAATAGGTGAAATTGTTGTTTCTCCTAAAGTGAATTTGGAAGAACGCTCAAAAGCTCAAGAAAAAGCTAAAGGTCTATTGGAACAAATCCAGGATGGAGCTGATTTTGCCGACTTAGCGAAGAAGAATTCCATGGATGGATCTGCACGTATCGGCGGAGACCTTGGCTGGACAAAAAGAGGATCTTTTGTTCCAGAATTCGAAGCTAGTGCCTATAACTTGGAAGCAATGGAAATCTCTGATCTTGTAGAATCTGAGTTTGGATTTCACATCATCCAACTTCTAGAGCGAAGAGGTAACTCTATTCACACAAGACATATACTTATCAAGCCAGAGATTACAGATGAGGATCTTAGTAAGACTGAGAATGATCTCTTGGATATAAAAAGAATGGTAGGTTCCGACTCAATGAGCTTCTCCTTTGCTGTGAAAAAATATGGTTCTGATAAAGAGCAAAGTTATAATAATGATGGTCGTATGATGAATCCGCAAACTCAGAATACATTCTTTCAGATGAATGAGCTTGATCCGGATATTTTCTTTACCATAGATACAATGAAGGTTGGAGAATTATCGAATCCTTTTCAGTTATACAATGTGAGAGGTGAGATACAATACAAGATTATTCAGCTTCAATCTAGAACAAATCCGCATACAGCCAATCTGTTGCAAGATTACTCCAAGATTCAGGCTGCAGCCAGCGATAAGAAAAAGAATGAATTTGTGAATGAATGGGTCAATCAAACCATCAAGAACACATTCATTGAAATAAAATCGGACTATGCTACTTGTCCGGAAGTCCAGAAATGGGTAAGTAAATAAAAAAAAGCGCGCTTCGATGAAGCGCGCTTTTTTTTTATTTAAACATATCGAAAACACCCTTCTCTTCAGGCGATTGCTTCATCAAAACATAAAGCAACATGCCCGCTAAAGCATTATACATATTGAATTCGTTTTGGAAGATATAACTGAATATCAGATTAATTAATACAGCTCCTTCCATCAATGCTAGCCGAACAATATATTGAGCCCTAAGCTTATTGTAGAGTGCCTCATCCTTATCTGGATTAGCATCTAGAACCAATGTATTCTTCTGCTTGAACCAATTTGCAGCAGCGAAGCAGGAAACCATAAGAATAGCTCCAATGATCCAATAGATATCTATCTCTTTGACTTGAGACTCTAGGTCTGAAATCAAGCGAAAAACTGCTGTAATACTTAGCTGCCCAAACAATAGGGCAATAAAAATCAGGTGTTCCTTATTTTGATCTTTCATTCAAGTATTATTTTGAGCTTCCTGAAACACCAGGAAGCTCGTATTTTTTTTATTAAGCCACATCTTCCGCTCCATGGGCAAGACGCTTTAGAGGCTTCAGTATAGCTATAATTAGAAGTCCAAATACAGTACAGAAAACAGCTATTCCTGTAAATACTTGAAATTCTCCAGCTCCTTCTGAAAGGCCTCCAACAAGACCAGCCAGTTTATTTCCCAAACCAGTAGCAGCAAAGTATGCTCCCATCATAAAAGATGCATACTTTAATGGAGCTAGTTTCGTAATAAATGACAAAGCCACAGGCGAAGCACATAATTCACCAAGCGTGTGGAATAGATAGGCAAGTACTAACCAAATCATTGCAGACTTTTCAACTATATTCTCTCCATCCATCACTACTTCTGTTGAGGCTTTAGTCATAAAGAAAAAGCCAAATCCCATCACAATAACACCAATAGCCATTTTGAACAAAGAAGAGGATTCTTTACCCTTCTTTCCCCATCTGTACCAAAATGCACCAACAAGCGTTCCAAGTGTGATTATAAAAAATGCGTTTACAGATTGAAATACTGCTGCAGGAACTTCATTCCCAATAAATGGTAGTGCAAATGAAAGTACTCTGTCTGTTTTTTGCTCTGTATAAATACTCATCAATCCACCTGCTTGCTCGAAGGCACCCCAAAACACAATTATAATTAAGAAAGACAAGAACATTACAAGCATTCTATCTTTTTCAATACTAGTCAATGGCCTTTCTCTTGCTTCTCTTTCCTCTTTAGAAGCTTTAGAGCCTCCTGAAAATTCTCCAACTCCTTTTAAATATTTCTGACCGTACAGATAAACTATTTGCCCCAATGCCATACCAATACCCGCAAGTCCAAAACCATAATGCCAGCCATATTTTGCGGCAACAGCTCCTACAATCAAGGCTCCTAAGAATGCGCCCAGATTGATTCCTATATAGAAAATATAAAACCCACGATCTCTTCGGTCATCCCCTTTTCCATAAAGTCCACCTACCATAGAAGAAATATTAGGTTTTAAAAAACCGACTCCAATAACAATTAAAGTAAGCCCAGTAAAGAAAGCCCATTGTGCATCTATTGCCAATACACCATGCCCCAAGCACAGTAAAAGGCCTCCAAACATCACCGCTCTTTTTTGACCAATAAATTTATCTGCAATCCATCCACCTGGAATTGATGTTAAATAAACACACATGGTATAGGTTCCATAAAATGCTATTGTTTCTGCATTTGTCCAGCCATATCCTGATTGAGGACTACCGGCAATTACAGGTGCAACCAAAAATAATGTGAGTAATGCGCGCATCCCATAGTACGAGAAGCGTTCCCACATTTCAACAAAAAATAATACGTAAAGTCCAACAGGATGGCCAAACAACTCCTTCCCTTCAGGTGATCCATTATCATCTAAAAACGCAGTAGAATTAGAACTCATATACTTGTATTTAAATAGATTTTAATATTGAATTAGTATTTTAACGGGTAGGAAAATATACTTTTTTCCCTAAGAAACGGCTATAATGATTCTACTTTTAACTCATAGATAGTTCAAAAGCTAAAATTAGTGATTCAACAAGGGATAAATCCCACCTCGTAGGTTGTAAAAATCTGTTGATTTGAAATGAAACTTCAACTTTTGAATAGCGATTTGAGATCTGATTCCTCTCTTACAATAGAATACCACAGGCTTATCCGTGCTGATTTTTTCTTTTTGATTTACAATTTCTCCTAATGGTATCCATTCCCCTCCTATATTGAAATGAGCGCGCTCTGAATCTTCACGAACATCTACCAATTGAAAGGATTTAGAATCTGCTTTCCATTGCTGCAATTCATCCAGATCTATTGACTTTATCCCCATCATAACTTTAATTTTACTCAAAGGTATTAAAGTTTTTTTGTGGAATAGAGTCCATACCTATAATTTCAAATGACCAACCGGATGCCTCTGCTATAAATCGCATCATGTCAACCATCTTATTCCCATTGGCATTGGCGAGCTCCATAAGATCTGATTGTTCTGCAGCTTTTCGAATTTGGGCTTCCGCCTCTTGATTTAAATAAACATAGTCTGCCTCTGTTAATTCATTCAAGAATGTCCATTCATCCTTTTCAAAATATACAACTTCATGATCTACAGAAAGCACCTTAGGATCAGGCAGGTTACTAACGATAATTGTATTATCCTTCTCAATAGCTTCTATCTTAATAGAGCCCATATCATAGCCGACCATAACGGTAGCATTGACTTTGAGAGTTGCTCGAACTGGTAGATAATTTTTAATCAGAAGGTAATCCATGTAAGTCGAAAAGTCAGACTCATCTTTATACTCTACCTCTTCAGTAAAAAAACCCTCTACAGTAACCAATTTACAGACCTCCTCAATCTTGTTAATCACAATCTGAGAAGCAATTTGTGCTTGCTTTGGCTTGGCATTAAAGAAGTTCCAACTAACTAGAATCCCTGCTCCAAAGATAAATAACACCATAAAAACTCTGAACATAGTCTTAGCCATAGTCGACAATTGATTTATTCAGATAAAAAATACAAAAATTAATCGAATACTAATTTTTAGAATTTAATTTTTTAGGTGCTTCATAACGTAATCCCTTATAATCCATCAACACTGCCTTAACTGATCCTACAGCAATCGGTGATTCGATAAGCAAAGGAATACGATTTTGATCTTTACTAACCCATACTTTCATTTCATCTCCATCCTT
>JBELIG010000061.1:0-9418 GCA_042091035.1 Sphingobacteriales bacterium
TTAAAGATTCAACTTTAGTATGTTTATAATAAACAATGCGCCCTTTTAGATCGGTGTCATTGACGTACTTATTCACTTTTTTATAGAGTGCTTCTGGTACGATCATACATAATGCAAAGGAATGCAATACACGCTCAATAGAAAATTCCCATCTTTTTTCTGCTTTCTTCAACTGAATAAGTTCACCGACAAAAGGAAGTTGATTCGATTTAATTTTTAAATCCTTCGTAATACGATCTCGGATATCACTAACATTTGATGGGATTTTTGTAGCATTTTTAGAGTAGAAGTCTAATTCCCTAAGTGCTGTTTTATGTTCACTTTTACAAATTTCTAAAAGTCTTTGCTGGTCGTAAATATCCTTATTTAAGGCGTCTAGTTTATGCTCGAAAGTCTTCAGGTCTGTATCAGCTGATTCTACATTCTCTGAAATTGCCTTTTCATCTAAATCAACCTTATAGGTCAACTGCTTGCAAAGCACAACATAATCTTGGTATTCCCTTTCTTTCACTTCTAACTCAGAAGTCAATAGAACTATCTTTCGCTCCAGATCTTTGAGTTGCCTACCTACATCATCATTTTTAATTTGGACAGCAAGATCAGTTGATTCTTCTTTAAGCCCCTCTATTGTTCTTTTAAGCTGAATAATCTTGTCAATCAAATCTTGATTGCCCTTTTTTATTTGACTGATCGATGATTTATATAAATCAAGCCCTTTGATTACAAAGAAAGTAGTTGCTGTTTCATGATCTTCTTTAATGTGAGCAGCATTTTGCTGCATCGACTGATATGCTTCACCATCGGCTTTGATAGGTTCTAGTAGTTGAATTTGTTCTCTACTCTTTTCAATATTTACCTTTGTACTAAGAAGCGTGTTAAAACTATCTTTTAAGAGTAGCCATTCCTTCTCCGTATCCTGAGGTTCTAGCATATTGGTCCGAATGAATTCATTCAAATCTCCAAGCACCTTTATTCCCACTGTTTGATTAAACAAACTAAGTGCTTTTGAGGACCGCATGCCAAACAATTGAATCATTCGTTCGGCATACTTAGAGGGCGAATCATTAAAGAGTTCAATATTCCGTTTAGCCGGAGTATTGTACAGTTTTTCTAATCGTTTTTTCCATTTACCTCCAGCATCAAAAGGATGAATATCTCGCTCTACTTCCAATGGTTTATGGGCGATTCCAAAGATTCGTTTTAGATTACCATTTGAAAACCATCTGCACTGAAATAGTGTAACACAGTTGCCTTCTTCATTTTCAAAACATGCTAATAAAACCGAAAAAGCATTGTCATCACGTAACTTCTGAGCAACGGTTTCACTACTTCCCTCTTTCTGAATATCTCCATAATATCCATACACATAACTCTCTTCTGTTCGATCTCCTTTTTTGTCTACTCCAGAAGACTGGTTATAGAACCTATCTTTTTTTAAAGGCACCATCAAGGTGAGCAAAGCATCTACAAAAGTTGTCTTTCCAGAACCATTTGCACCAGTTAAAAGGGAATTGTTGGAATTAGGACTGATCCTAAAAACCTTTTCATCAAAAGTACCCCAATTATATAACTCCATGTACTGCAAACGGAATCCAGACTGATCTGGACTTGTACTAAACAGACTCCACATATTGTTTCATTTTATCTTTAAACTCCAATAATTCATTCACGCTTATTCGAGCTTTAATTATAGGCTTTACCTCATATACGCGTTCAGCGTTATTCTCTGCATCCTGATGAAGTCTGAGAAAACCAAGTTCAAGTGTCTTGCTGATATACTTATCGAGATCCCGCTGAAATTTGACTTGATTGAATCCCTCTGTGAAAAAGAGTTCGGCTTGTTCCTTGAGTTGATGATGTGTAATAAAACATTTTTCAGCCATGATATTAGTTGGATTCATTTCAAAATCCTCATAAGCCTCCCGTATTAAAACACAAATAATCGAAACCTCAAAACTGAGCTGCCTACGTTGGATCAAACCAACGGTATTCCCATCATCATCAACTTCAAACTGTCTGAGATATGCAAAACCATCCCGTTTATTAAAAATAAGTTCAAGCCCAATTCTATTCAAGTATTCTTGAATTTCTATCTGATACTCTTCTAAATCTTTCCAAATAAAATCTTTATCAGAAACATCCCCCTTAAGAAGATGGATAATAGCCTTTGCATACGGCTCTACTCTATTTCTTAGCTCCATCATGTCTTAGCGTGATTTTCGGTAATTCAATAAATTTATTGGTTGATTCTTGAAATGGAACCTTAAAGGTTTCGGATTCATTGATTTGATGCTTGAAGAACTTGAGTATATTCATATAAGCCAGAACCTCGCCAAGCCCAAGATGAATACCTCCTAATTTTTCAATTAGAGTCTCAAGAGAAATATTAGGATGAGCTTCAAGAATACCTTTAACTCTTGTGCGCATTTCTCTGAGGTTGATCGTCTTTTTTGACAACAACTGAACCAATTGATCTGATTCAGTTACTTCTCCGTCTGCAAGCTCTAAAATTGTATTGTAAACTTCTTCTTTGGGAAGATTTAAATTGATTGGCCTTTCCATAGAAAGCCTAAGGCTCATTTTGGTATCCTGCTCAATCCCAAAGCCAGAAAAAGCTATAGATTCATTAGATGCAGCTAAAGATTTGACTTCTGACAACAATTTTCTGAAGGCCTGATTATCTGGCCGATCTTTATCGCCAATAACTCGACCCAACTTTTCAGCCATCTTATCATTAGCAGCGAATACATCCTTTCCTGCACGATATAAATATCGACTCATCCTTTTTAAAAAAAGGTCAGAAAACTCAATGTCTTTAGCTTTAAGCTTTTTGTATAAATCAGAAACATAGGACTCCCAAATATCCTGAGAGGAATTTTGCAATAGATAAGCATAAAATGCATAGAAACTTCTTCCTTGGTCGGACTTTTTTATTTCGTCTAAAGCATCAAAAGTATAGGCAAGGATCTCATCTTTCTTCTTATCTGCATCAGCATATTTTTGATAAATAGACTTGGTAATAGACTTAAAGTTATGTTCAACCTCTTTGAAATCTGAGATTAACTCCTTTGCTGACTGGTTTAAGTTTTCAAGTCTTGATTCGATTTGGTAATCTTCATAAACAAAAAGTGCCTTTCCACTTTCAATCAATTCTATCTCCTTATCTATAGCTAGTTTCTTTTCTTTCAAAGCCTCAAGACGCTTCTGCCTATCCTCCTCGGTATTTTCAACTAAATCTTTAAGCTGTCCAATTATACTTTTGAATTTAGACTCGGTGCCTACAAACTCTTTTTTCTTTAAAGAGACCAACCAATCCATAGCCTTTTGAGCATGAGCAGAAAGTTCAACATACTCGTCTCCATTATCAGCTAAAAAGTTCGTTAAAAAACCATTTGAAATCCATTTTCGAAGAAAATTCTTTGCACGGGATTCATAATTTTCAAAACCTCTTAAACTATCATCTTCCTCATCACGAATAGCTGATTCATACTTTTCAATATATTCCGATAAGTCTCTAAATATACGCTCAAAGGAAACAGCTCTTTCATCAATATTTGAAAAGGAATAGTAAAAGAATTGAATAATAAAATGTCTATTTCGGTTCCCTATCAGACGGACAGATGGAGACTCTTCAATTATTTTTGTGATTTCTTTGTTTGACATTGGAGCTGATATGTGAGATGATAACAGGATTTCCAATTGTAATAATGCATAAAATTAAGCTAAAATTAAAGTACTCAAAAGACTTTAATTCCTAAACGGCAGTAATTTCAAGGCACAATTCTATTTTAATTGAGGTTCCAAAAGTGCAGCCTTAACATAACCTACTTTACCTTTAAATTTGACCATCCACCAAAATACATTTTCCTTTGAAATCAAATCCACTTTGTCACCTGCAGCGAAACGAAGCATCACACGCTCAGAAGAACTTGGCCCTGTCCTTAGACTTGTTGCTGCTGTTAGATCAAAAAGCAGACCAGTCGTTTTTACATCAACTAAAAGTTCCACTAACTTATCTTCAGTACGATGAATATTATTATGTTTCATAGCCACACCTGAAAGCGCATAAGTGTTTGTCCTAAATTTATCTTTCAGATGCTGTGATAAAAGCTTAAGGTCAATATCCCCAAAATTCCCTCTGTTCAGTGATTTTTCTATACGCTCAATCTTATTATCGCTATCAAAATAAATATAAAGTTCAAGGCTTTGGGGACGAATAGCATAATCTAATTTTGCAGGAAAAATCATGCTAATTTTTAAAGTTGATGATCCCTTATCTGGACTAAAGTAAAGATCAGTAATATCTAATTCACGCATGTAAACTTCAGTATCAGCAAGATTAATTACACCATTTATGATTGCAAGCCCAATCTCAGATATATCCCTAAACAAAAGCCCAGGTATATTATTTACGGGCTCTTCAACAAACTGCAACATGGAAAGGTCCAATAGCGTAATCTGCAAGGATTCTTTGATCTCAAGTACATTGTTAATTCCGATAAATGTTCCGCCAGTAGATGTAATACTAGAAGGGCTAGCCAAATTCCGACTACTCTGAACAAAATCATTCAAAACAAGCACAAAATCTCCTGTAGCATTAAGTTGTAAGTCTAGCGTGTTAAGCGCATTGATATTTAAGGTTGCCTTATCCTTTAACAAATTAATTTTACCTGTTTTACTCTGATAGCTAAGTTCAATATCTCCATTACCTGTGCAGCTTAAATAATAACCACCATCTATTGTAGAAGCGAGTTTTACATTAAATAACTCCTTTGAACTATTGTATTTAGGTTGAAATTGAAATTGAAATCTAAAGGTCTCCGGATTTATTTTTTTAGTATCCGGATTTAGGATTAAAGCAGGAAGTTCAATCAAAAGGGATTCTTTCAGATCTGCAATATCTAAGGAGACTTTGGATAAAGCATTAGAATCTGCTGACACCGTATTTATGGACCACGCAGGTCTAAAACTTTTTGATTTAGATACTTTATTGGTAATATGATAAAGAGGAATGGGAAAATAGGATTGACCCATATGATAGTTACTTCTTAAATCTGAGCTATGTTCATCTCCTAAAATATAGGAGACCTTTTTTGCTTTCTGACCCATATTACTATAGCTCCAGGTTCCATTTTGGACATAATTCTCATCTTCGCCTGAAACAGCGATTGGACCAAATGCAAAAAGAAAGCTGTCCACAGCTGTATTGTAAATATACCATTCACCTCTCAACTGTTCAGTTGAATCTTTGTACACAAAGGTTTTGAAACTACCCGATTCGAATACATTTAATTCTACTAATTCTTGGGCTAAGGCGTTAAAGGATAGGCAACAAATTAATGTTACGATATAGTGTGTTTTTCTCATAGGAATGGAGTTTACTGAACGTGCTATTTGCTGGGAATCCAAAAGATAAGGAAATAAACTAATTTTTTTAAATCAAAACCCTATGAGGCGATTAGATTTAAATCTGATCACAAAAAAAGAGAGTTCTGGGAATCCAAAACTCTCTTCTAAAAGATTGCTTATGTCTACTAAATCTGGGCTGACTTTTCAGCCGTTTTGTTCGGATACTTAAAGCTCCGAATCCTGTACAATTACTATTATTCCCCCCCAGGACAATAGTAATAAAATTCAATTTGGGTTAGAAAACTATATTTTGACAATCAAAATATTTGTAAGGGTTATTACAAGTTCCTTTCTTTTCATTAAATTAAGACTAAACACTAATAACTAGAGTATGCATTTTGACCTTCTTAGTTATCCGTTCTTCCTTAAAATACCAAAAAAAGCAATAAATCAACCAAAAAAAGCATTTTTTATGCCGTTTACAGCAAGAAATGTTAGTTTCTAAAATCCTATAATTTAATTAGTTATTGATTTTCAACACAAAAATTAAATGAATCAGAGATTATCTAAAGAGACCATTGGTTTGGTATTGGGTCCATTTTTATTTGTTCTTTTTTTCTTTATCATAAAGGCTGAATCGATGAGCGATGAAGCTAGAGGTATACTAGCAGCTAGTCTTTGGATTGCAACTTGGTGGATGACAGAAGCCCTCCCTATCGCAGTTACAGCTTTACTACCTATTATCTTATTCCCTATTAGTGGTGGACTAGATCTTACTGAAACATCTTCATCTTATGGGCACAAATACATATTTCTATATATCGGTGGCTTTATTCTTGCTATAGCTATTGAGCGTTGGAATTTGCATAAAAGAATTGCGCTCAACATTATAAAACTTATAGGTTCAAATCAGAGACTTATTATTCTTGGCTTTATGCTTGCAACTGCATTTTTATCGATGTGGATATCAAATACTGCAACAACCATCATGATGTTACCAATAGGCCTAGCAATTAGCCTACGATTGAAGGATAATCCTTCAACAAATACTAATGAGCATACCAATTTTGGAAAAAGCCTTATGATTGCAATCGCTTATAGTGCATCTATAGGAGGTATAGCAACGCTTATTGGTACAGCACCTAACTTGGTACTTGCAGGTATAATAGAAGACCTATACCAGATAGAAATAACCTTTGCACAATGGTTATCCATTGGCTTTCCTGTTTCTATTGTACTATTAATTGCCTGCTGGTATTACCTCACATTCATAGCCTTTGATTTTAGTTCTAAATCATTTCCCGGAGGTGAGGGACTAATCAAGCAACAGATAAAAGAGTTGGGACCGATAAGTAAAAATGAGAAAAAAGTCCTCCTTTTATTTTTCATAACCGCAATATCTTGGATCAGCAGATCCATCTTTCTTGACAAACTAATCCCAGGAATAGACGATTCCATTATTGCTATAATTGCCTGTACCCTATTATTTATAGTTCCTAGTTCGGCTCCTGAAGGTGGCAAATTGTTAACCTGGGCAGAAGCTGCAAAGTTGCCATGGGGGATTTTACTCTTATTTGGAGGAGGACTAGCTATTGCAAATGGTTTTAAATCAAGTGGTCTAGCAGAATGGATAGGTATTCAATTGAGTGGACTAAAAAGCATAGACCTCTTCTTTATACTACTAATATTAGTAAGTGCAATAAATTTCCTGACGGAAATCACCTCTAATTTGGCTACTACTTCAATGATGTTACCAATCCTTGCTCCTCTTGGTATATCCGTTGGGCTACATCCTTTTGTGTTAATGACTGCATGCACCATAGCTGCATCATGCGCATTTATGCTGCCTGTTGCTACGCCTCCTAATGCAATTGTATTTGGATCTGGATATTTGAAAATAAGCGACATGGCTAAGACTGGTGTTTGGATGAATATCGTCGCAATTTTATTAATTAGCATTTATGCATACTTCTTTATGCCTTTGCTATGGAAATTACCAGACATCTTCTAAAACAAGGTATGTAATTGTGGTGTATTGGCTAATTCTAGCTGCAATAATCTTTTTTTACGATCTACACCACCAGAATACCCAGTGAGTGTTCCATCAGATCCAATAACCCTATGGCAAGGAACTAGAATAGAAACAGGATTCTTACTATTAGCATTGGCAACAGCTCTATATGAATTTATAAGTTCTAACCTATTAGCAAGGTATTTGTAACTGCAGGTAACACCATACACAATGGAACACAAGGCAGTCCAAACTTCTAATTGAAACTCCGTTCCTTTTAAATCTAATTTTGATTCAAACTCTTTCAAGTTCCCATGAAAGTACTGGTCTAACTCTTGTTCAAGAAATTCTAAATGCCGATTCGCTTCCTTTAAAACAGGCAGCCCCGAGAGCTGTCCATAATATTGATACAGGTCATTCAGCCGAACGCTATCTAAAAAACCAAGATGACACACACCACTGTCACTAGAGACAGCGATCATGGCTCCGAGCGGACTATTTATGTAAGATGAATAGAATGGTTTCATGTGATAAAGTTGGTTGTTCTCGATCTTCAATATTCAAAAACATTACTGACTATATCAAGTACAAATACATGATAATCAACACAAAACAATAAGATAAACTATATAAATATCAAGAAAATTAAAATTTTGCAATTAAATTACGGGATAAAGGACCTGTTCCTTAATAACTGCTATTTCCCTATTGTACCTATAAAAATCATGCTCACCTCCAATTACTTCGATTCGATTCGTTTCCATTGTTTCAAACCAGTCGATCGAAGGGCCAAAAGATTCATTAGAGCCAAAAATCAAGGAAACCTGGCAAGTTGGTCTTTCGGTTTCAAGCCGAAGACGAGTGGACGAAACACAGGTCAAACGTTCTACATAGGTTGATCTCATCGCAGCTTTCCATGCAATGGCTCCACCAATGCTAAAAGCAAGAATATGAACGGGTTCTTCTAATGAGAGAAACAATCGCTCTGCGGCCCGCTCGATTCCCCCATTAATGAATTGTCGATGAAGAGATTCTTTGGTGTATACTCTTTTATCAATGCATGCAAGTTCGAGAGAATCAATAACACGAATCTCAAAATAAGCTTCGAATTCATCAAGGTATCGGTTCAAAAAAGATGCCTTCCTAAGACCCCAAAGATCAGTTAATATCAGTAATTTTTTCTTCATGATTTTAGTATTCCTTTTCAACATCAAGCTTTCTAGCAATCAAAACTTCATGTTTTGCAATAAGCTCTTTCTCTGAAGCATGTAGAACCTGAAAATGCTTTAACCTGCTTAAGCCGACTTGATCAACCAAATTAAAAATAAAATCGTTGGAAATTAATTGATCCGGGCGAAGTAAATCTAGCTCCTTTTTATGATCCTCCTGATAAGTCAAATACAGTAATCCATGCGCATATAATTTCCTGCAGGCTGTTGATACTAGGTGAGCAATATCATCTTCGTCTAAATATGGAAAACCAAAACCAATGCTGATAATATCAAATGCACCATCCAGTTCTGAAACCTTTTTGATGTGCATTTCTTTAGTTTTACAGTCCTGGATATTCCAGTCTATTGAAGAATCCATATTAGAGGATAGTTCAGCAACTAACAGTCTTGCGGAAGGTAACTTTTCGCCAAGATATTTGGACATATTTGCAGGTTGACTGCCCAGTTTTAAAATGGAAGGATTCTGTTTTGGGCAAGTCTGAATCAAAAACTCATAGGAACCATTAAAAATATCAAGAGTCGAAGAATCTTGATAAAGTTCAGCCAAATGATCCCATATTTTCAATGTTTCTCTATACCGCTCATCCATAAATTAAAGTTGAAGCTTACATATATATGTAAAAAAACTAAAATTAATGGAAATTAAAAATAGATAGGAATAAGATTAGCGGTTACAAAAAAAGATTTTTAAACTTATAATAGACTATAGCTATTCTATCAAAAACTGCTTTTAGCCTAAAACATCTTCTATAAGATCTTTTGTATTGACCTTCAATTTTTCAATATCATTAATTCGAAGCCAATTCAAAAACTTATCAACTTTAGC
>JBELIG010000061.1:9518-15578 GCA_042091035.1 Sphingobacteriales bacterium
TAGTTATCATCAAATGGTGACTGTATATCAAGGTCTATATTCAATTCTGAATAAAAACCTTTCTCCACAGCTAGTAGAAAAATAATATGATTGGAATTTACAGACCAATCAAGAGCAAGAGACAAATTTTGCATATTGTATGTAGCTTTATTAGGATGGAAACACCACAACCAGACTTATGTTTTAAGGAATCAATTATTATCTATACAAAAACAATCTTATCTGAATTAAGTGACTGCTCGCCATTGAACCTGTAACAAGCCAAATACCCCTTCTTCGCGATACTAAAATCAAGACAGCAAATATTTGACTCTTGAATCATAGGTTTTCCCTTTAACCAATAATGACCAAAAAATACGGGTTTCTGGAATTCATCATAAAACCTGCCAAGATCTTCATCATCTGCCTTTACTGTTGTATTGGGAATTGAATCCATATAAGGCAATGCAATCTCTTTGAATGAGCGTCCAACTGGATTCTTCCACCATTTGACACGAACCCTATTGCGAGAATTGCCCTCCGTATCTTTAAAATCAATACCTTCAGGCAGGCCCATTTCTTTCCCCTTTAAGCTAATCTCTACAGGGGTGAAAAGTGAATTCTTATCATCAAAAGAACTTAGAAGAGCTGGTTTGTCTAGTCTATTCCCAGACAAATGACTTTTTAATGCTTTTATTTGATCCTCATCCCAACAAGCATGAACAGCACGAAAATTTTCAGATTCATAAAACAAGGGGAGTTCATAAAACCATTTTAAATGAGAACTTAAAGTGCCACGATTTTCTTTAAACTGATTTAAAGTTTCAAAATACTGTTTAGTATTTGCTGCCGTATGTGGTCTTAAAGGTTTTCCATCCACTAGGGTCTCGTAGGCCAATGCATTGAATTCATGATTGCCCATCAATGCAATTGCTGATCCTGCTTCAACCATAGACCGAACAATATTAAGTGTCAATGGTATATCTGGACCTCGATCTATATAATCTCCCAAAAAAAATACCATACGCTCTGGGTGCCTGTAAACATTATTCTCCTTAGAATAACCCAATTTCTTTAGCAAGGCCTCAAGCTTCAGACCGTGACCATGAATATCCCCTATAAAATCAAACATAATTTATTCGTTTTCAAGTCCTCCATAACAAAAAAAACTTAGCTGCTAACCAAGTGTTTTAAATCACTCTATAGTATAAACCCCAAGTGAATAAAAGGAAATGAAAATATCTATCCAATGCACTAAACTTGACCTTCTAAAAAATGGGGTTTAAAATTTAAATTAAAGAAACGATAATATCATTCTATTTCAAATATTAAACCCCAAATTATTCTAAAATCAATTATTTATCATGTTTAATCAATTTCCGAATGAGCTGATATCCATTAGCATTTTGAATTTTTAAATAGTAAAATCCATCTGCATATGTATTGATAGTGAATTCATCATTTAACTTATAAATCCCTTTGTAATTACGATCTTCTAATAAACGCCCAAAAGCATCATAAATCTCTACAGATAAATCCTGTTTAAAGTTAAAGGAACCTGAAATACTAAAACGACCTGCATTTGGATTTGGATAGACCTGAATTTGACTTAAGCTTTCTTCAGGAACTTGGCCAACTGAAGTAGGATAATCTACTTCAAACCAATTAATATTTAATGGCCCTTCTTGAACTTCTACACGCAAGGTATAACGACCTTCAGGGAGCGTAATATCAAAACTTTTTGTCTCCCAAGACTGCCAGCCACCAGTAGGATTAAAGGATGGTTCTTCAATCAATAAGACTTCCCCAGAAGGATTAAGCAACAATATTTTTAATTCAGCATTACCATATTGAGCTGAATGTCTAAAATCCATTCTATAATCGCCTCCAAATGGTATATTCACAGGGTAGTCCATATAGTCGGTAGGATCAAGATAACCAACGTTTTCTCCCCCTCCAATGTCTGTACTTGACTCAATTGATATTCCAGATTGTTCCGTGAAATTCTCCGCTTGAATTCTACAAGGAATTTGATACACGAATTCCAAGTTATTCTTCACCTGCTTTTGACTAAACGCTTCAAGTGCAGAACCATCTATAGCTGTTATGTCTTCTCCAGAATATGATATTTTAATATCATCAGAGTAAATCAGTATTGATTCTAACTGAAACTCAATAATTCTTGGATTATTTAAACTTAGTTGTACATCATTTATTTGAACAGGATCACCATTTACAAAAATCTCAAAGTCTGAAGGTGTATTTGGTAAGTCATCAGCTAATAACTTATTCGTATTCATTTGAATGGAATATTCATCCATAGTTTCGGCTGCCACAAACTCCGTAGCTAAACTTGCAGGATCTACATTGGTTTCTATGAAATGAAAACTATTAAGATTAAAACCAGCTTGATCTACATAAAATCGAAGTTTTGAATCATTCTTGTCGATGTAAACATGCTCTATCAGCACTGTGGACCAATCCTGCCAACCACCAGTTGGTCCGGCAAAAGTCGTCCCAGTAACATCGGCATTATCCAATTTTAAGTGAAAACGACCACCAGAACCAGCAGATGCAGTTCTTACTTGAATATTATAAATACCACTTTCAGCAACATCTATTTCATATTGCATCCACTCGTCCGTATCCAAGAAACCAACATTGAAACCGTTTGTATTTGTATCATCTTCACAGAACTCTATATCAACACCATCATTTCTATAGGCCCACCCATCATTCCAAGAGGTGAACTCACCTGTTGAAACATTATAATTCGCTGACTGAATATCGTGATAAGCTTCGCCAATAACACCCATATCATAATCTGTGGAGTAAACTACACCTGGGACATTATTGGAAGTAAAAGGAACAGTCCCCTCAGAATTGACTTGTCTAAACATAGCATCAACCACATCCTTTTGAAATCTACAATTTTCAATTTTCAAATCCTCAGTGAGTTGCATAAGTGCACTCTTGGCAAAAGCAACAGAAGGCGCACTTCCATTGCCACTCCAATAATTGAGCAGTGTGTTATAATCAGCGGATTTTGTGATTGCTAAAGGGCATGAAATTGATTCCACTTTTTTCATAGGCCACCATGCCCAACCGATTCCTAAATCTTCAAGTAAACGAATAGCATCTGCAAACCAAACATTAGAATTCTCTCCACTTTCTCCAAGATAAAGAGGAACATTATAACTATTCTGTATGTCTATAACCCACTGCATTGAAGCCTCATCGTTAATGGACCAGTATTTGTGAGGAGCATAAACTAACTGATCATCCCAGGGAGGAGTTAGACCCGTAAAATCATTCGCAAACCAATTACCTTCAATAAAAATGATATGAGATGGATCTACTGTTCGAATACTGTCCGTGATTTCTTTATACAGATTTTTCAAGGCTACTCCACCAGGCAAATCCCAATTGGGCTCATTTAATAAATCATAACCCGCCACCCATTCTTCATCTGAATAGCGCTCGGCCAAACGTTTCCAAAGTGCAACAGTTTTTGCCTTATTTTCACTGCTCTCCCAAAGGGACGGTTTGCTGGGGTCATAGTCAGAGATACCTTCATCATAACCCTGCCCACCAGGAGCTGCATGTAGATCTAGAACAACATACATTTCATTGGCAGCACACCAACTAATAAGACTATCGGTCATTTCGAACCCCTTATCAATCCAGGTGTTTTCACCCGTTATTGGCTCATCTTCAATTGGAAGCGTAAACAAATTATAATGCATTGGTAATCGCACCGAGTTGAACCCCCAAGACTTCAAGGCCTCAATATCCGCTTTTCGCACATGATTGGCATACCAAGCTTCATAGAAAAGGTCTGTATCTTCCACTCCTATGAGTTCTTCAATTTTTGCTCTTATTTTTCTTTGAGAATTTGCAAAGCCTGCCGTTTGCAGCATGTATCCTTCTTGTAGCATCCAGCCACCAAGACCCATACCGCGCAGTAGAATCGTATCTTGATTCTGGTTTACTATAGCTTTACCTGAGGTAGTTAAAAAATTTTGCGCATTTGAATTGAAGCAAAAAATGAATAAAAAATATAGTGGAAAGAAAAATCTCTTCATTTTATCTTGTTGTTTAAAATAGAAAACTATAAAAGAAAAAAATGAGGGGAATAATATATCCCCCCCAAATATCTAATCTATTTACTTTTGAATAATAAACTTCCTACTAAAAACAGTACCCTCGGCACCGATTTGCAAGAAATATATTCCATTTGAAAGAGCTTCAGTATCTAAAGTATAAGCTCCAGCTCGATCTATTTTTAAATTTGTTATGACCTTTCCTAAGCCATTCAAGACAACAAGTTCTTTCTCTTTGTTATCCAGGTACTTAGCAAACTCTATTAAAACAAAATCTTGAGCAACGCTTGGTCGCACAGTAAACATATTCTCTGCCTGAGAAATATTGAATACATTAGTGGTAGTACAAGTACCGTCATCTACACAATTTCCAAAACAAGCTTGGATCGTCAGATCAGAACTTGTTGCCGGAAGATAGCGATCATTGTAAGAATCTGGATCACCACATTCTAAACCTGCCAAATCCTCTTTACAACTCCAGTCTGGACAATTTCCGTTTAAGAAGGTGTAATGACTTGCAAAACCAGCAGGTTGTGTGGTAACAAATGTATAGATTCCGTCGCCATCCGGATCAACCATTGGATTGTCCCCTGGGGTTCCAAAATTACCACCTCCAGCAATAAATATACCGGCAGGATCAACATCAATTTCAGTAGTATTCAAATTGAATGTAATTTCGATAGAATCTGTAACTATAGTACATGAACCGTCAGCATCACAAGTACCAAAACAGGCAAGAATTGTAGTATCCGATTGAATCGGAGGCATCAGTCTATCATTGTAATTAGCAGGATCGGCACAAGGCTTTCCAGCTATATTTTCTTTACAACTCCAATCACCACAAGCACCATTAAGGAAGGTGTAGTGAGATGTAAAACCAGCCGGACGTGTAAACTCTGCAGTGTATACTCCATCTCCGTCTGGATCAGACATTGGATTATCTCCAGGAGAACCGAAACCAGAACCTCCAGCAATGAATATACCAGAAGGATCAATAGCATCCATTAACTCTGTATTCAGCTCAATGGTAATAGTTACAGAATCCGTAACAATGGTGCATCCACCATCTGAATCACAGGTTCCAAAACATGCCTGAATCGTAGTGTCTTCTGTTACTGCAGATAAGAACCTGTCGTTGTAATTGTCTGGATCACCGCAAGGAAGTCCAAATAAATTTTCTTTACAACTCCAATCACCGCAATTTCCGTTTAAGAATGCATAATGACTTGAAAAACCGGCATCTTTTTGAATTGTTATAGAATAAATACCATCGCCATCTGGATCTGTCATTAGGTTGTCCCCAGGAAAACCAAAACCAGAACCTCCAGCTATGTAAACCCCTGAAGGATCAACATTGTCAACAGTTTCCATATTCAATTCAAATGTAATATTAACCCCCTGTCCGTAAACAAAGCATGTTAATACTAGCGAAGTTAAAATCAGTAAATATTTTTTCATAGTAAAACATTTAGTTAGTATATAATATATAATTATAAAGCTCGTATTGTAACATTATCTATAGATACTCCTTCCGCTCCAAGGTTGGCACCACCTGATCGAATCACCAAAAAGGCCGAAACATCCTCGCTATATTCAAAGATTCCATTCGAAGAACCGACACTGCAGCTCAACAATGCTAAAGGACCATCAAATGCCTCATTACCACATCCATCCCAAGTATTTAATCCCAATATGATTCCTCCACTTACATAATCTTGCCCTTCCACAGGAGCCGTTGTTCCAACATATACTTCAAACCAGCAATCGGACATGCCGCTACCTGAAATATCCATTTGCACTTGGTAGGTGGTATTAGCTTCTACTTCTACGGATTGATAAATACCCACATGTCCCCAGCCACCTCCAGTCCATGACGCTTTTCCGCCATCAAGCGAAACCTCAGCACCAGCGGAAATAGGCAATACTGTCCAGCCAGAATCATCCTCAAAAGTTCCATTTGAGACTAAATCTGCGCCTA
>JBELIG010000295.1:0-2979 GCA_042091035.1 Sphingobacteriales bacterium
TTTAGGCTTTGATTAAATACAGATCTATTTAAACATGTAAATTCTTTTCAATTATAAATCTGATTTAGACCTATAAAGGCATCAAAGCCATGAGACTAGGCCTTCTCTCAACGTACTACTTCTCCCTCATCCATACGAAGGAAGCAACAATTTCTTCATATTCTCTTAATACAAACTTAACTCATCTAAGGACGTACCAACTATTCTCTTTCTTATTTTTGCGAAATGAAAAAGCAAGCCTTTTGGGCAGAACTATTAGGGACCTATGCCCTTGTCTTCTTTGGGACAGGTGCAATAATAGTCGATCACATCAGTGCTGGGTCTATAAGCCACCTGGGTGTTGCAACCGCATTTGGCTTGGTGGTCACTATTATGATCTACACTTTTGGTTCAAGCTCGGGAGCGCATATAAACCCTGCGGTCAGTTTATCCTTCTTTATGGAAGGAATAGGTATAAAAAACAATCGAATTCTGATTTTTTATATTTTTGCGCAACTTTTAGGTGGTATCCTAGCCTCTGCGAGCCTGTATTTCATTTTCCCAAATAGTCCAACTATGGGACAAACTAATCCATCAGGAACAGCATTTCAATCATTTATTCTAGAATTCATCCTTACCTTCTTTCTCATGTTAGTTATTCTAATGGTCAGCCAGAAGGAAACAACAAAACCTTACACAGCAATTGCCGTTGGTGGTACTGTTTTTCTAGAGGCCTTAGTAATGGGGCCGATCTGTGGGGCATCCATGAATCCAATCCGCTCTATAGCTCCTGCCATATTCGCAAATGATTTACAGCACCTTTGGATTTACGTCATTGCCCCAATAGCAGGAGCTATCTCTGCAGGCTACATCTGGAGAACTTTCCAACCAAACTCCCAAAAGCTCTATAAGTAGGAAAACATCTTTTCCGGATAAGATATGCGACTTCATATAATTGGACTAATTATGGCAGCGAATAAAAATTCATAAATCATTTTAGCCTCTCTAATCCCAAGAAAATCCCACTCAATAAAATACCACAAATACAATGTATTCAATTATTTATTAAGCTGACTGCATTTATCTTCTTGCATATTTAGATAGTCAACAAATTAAGAGCAAAATAAACTTCAATTCTCTAGGTCCAAAACGGCAGTAAACAATATTATACGAAGTTTCACGTTGTATTTATGCAGCTCCAAAAACCAGCCGGGTTTACAAGCATAACACACTCCAAAAAATCATATTTCCCCCTTGCCAATCCAAATGATTAGGTCTACCTTATTAAGAAATAGAGATTTCTAAATTCATTGCTCATTATAAACAATAAGTAGCTTATGAGATACCCACTAATTTGCGCACTACTATTCTGTTTTCTGTCAACAGGGCTTCATGCTCAGCCTAACTTTCCATACACGCCTTTTCTAGATAGCGATTATGAAATCGGTGCTACGTACAAATTATTTGGTGACAAGGTTACCTTGAGGTCTGCTGCAACGACCGACAGCAAAGGCTTGGGCATTTATCCGATAGGAACTTCAGTCAAATTGCTGGAACGAACAGAGGAGAACTATTTTCTTTATGGCGTTTACTCCCACTGGTACAAGGTAGAAATTGAAGGTAATACGGGGTATATCGTAGGCGCATTCCTTGCATCGGAACACCTTGGCACAGACGAAAATCAAGTCTTCGTGAATTATGAACTGATCCAGGACGTGGAGGAGTTCGCTCCTTATATCGTAGTAGTAAGAATCCCAACAGATGACGGATTCAACGAGCATAAATATAAGATGCCGAATGGAAACTACGCAGGTGCTAAACTAAGTGGGAATAGAGGCTTTTCAGAATTAGACCAAATTGTAAGTCTCGAATTCTATGCAGAATCTTGCGGAGCTACTGGAGGCGAGATGCATCTTTTAGTTAAAAACAATGCCGTTATAAAAGAGCTTTCCACCTTTTACGCTTCTGATGCCGGTGTTCTTTCTTATGAAGAAACAGCCATATTCCCCAACGATACAGGTGGTATGCAGGAGATGATTATTTACACCAAAATCACCGAAGAACTCAACGAAAAAAACATCTATGAAATAAGCGGTCAAAAGTCTCTGTTGATCTGGGAAAACAATAAACTAAGTCCAATGGCTTATTAGGAACTTTTGAAGCTCAAATTGAATTGATATTAGCAAAACAACAGGGATGAAATATACGAACGAAATCATCATAAATAGGCCAGTCAAAGAGGTTGTGGAGAAATTCGACAGCGCAGAAAACCTATTTAAATGGATGAATGGACTACTAGAATATGAGCATATATCTGGTGAATCTGGAAGGCCAGGGTCTAAAAGTAAATTCGTAATGAAATCTGGCAATCGAAAAATGGATATGGTTGAGACCATATTGAGTAATAATCTTCCCGATGAATTCTCAGCAGTCTACGAAATGAAAGGCTTAGAAAATATCCAGGTCAATCACTTTACTGAACTCTCGGATAACAAAACTAAATATACCTGTGAGGCTGAATTCAAATTTGAAAATTTCGGCATGAAACTGATAGGGATGCTATTCCCCGGAGCCTTTAAGAAACAATCCTATGGATTCATGAAAAACTTCAAGGAATTTGTTGAAAGCGAATAAAAACAAAAAAAGGTGCTCACTTCAAAGCACCTTTTTTTGTTTATGCGAACATAGAATGTACACTTTGTTGTTATATTTATGGAGCTACATCGTATAACCACAAACACCTTAAATGAAGATCATCCACACAGCAGATTGGCACTTAGGACATAAACTCCATGACAACAGTCAGCTTGAAGAGCAATCCCTGTTCTTAGATTGGCTAAAAAAGACCATCTACGAACAAGCAGTGGATGTGTTATTGGTTTCCGGTGACATCTTCGATACCTCCAACCCACCTATCGAAGCACAAAATGCCTATTACGATTTCCTGGTTGACATCACAAAAGGAGATTCCCCATGTAAAAAGATAATCATAACCGGTGG
>JBELIG010000296.1:0-2969 GCA_042091035.1 Sphingobacteriales bacterium
ACTATTCCTTCTGTATCTCCCCTTTGAATATCATATTTGTCGTAATCAGCTTTAGTAAGCCAGATAATGCCAGTTTGATACTCATCAAGGATCTCCATTCTGTTGTAAAGACAATGTCCCAATATGCGCAGATGCTTTTCTTTTAAGGCATTAAATATTTTGTCTTGAATGCTATTATCATCAACTCCTATCTCAACGAGCTTAGCTACAGTCCTGAAAAGTTTAGGGGTGGTAGCATGTTTAAAAGAACCAGTATCTGTTAAGATTCCTGTATATAGGCAATCTCCAATTATAGGATCTATCAAATGACCCATTTCTAATAATAAAATGAAATCATATACTAGTTCGCAGGTAGAGGAGGCAGTTGTATCTGAGAGTACAAAATCAGCAAAATTTTCTGGGAATAAATGATGGTCGATTAATACTTTTTTGGAAGAACTTCTTTTGATAGCCTCTCCAAGTTTATCTACTCGGTCTAATCCATTATAATCTAAAGAGAAGATTATATCTGTGTTTTTTATGGCCGCCTCGCATACTTCTGGTGCAATATCCCAAATTAGACATTCTTGAATACCCATCATCCAAGCAAAATTCTCGGGGTATTCAGAAGGTGCGATCATATATACACGATGATTCTGCCTTCTAAGAAAATGATAGCAAGCCAACATAGAACCCATAGCATCACCATCGGGATTTCTATGCGTCGTAAGTGTGATTGTTTTGGGTGTACTTAGTAGTAATTTTAGGTCGATAATGTTCTCCATGATGTATTGTTGAATGTTAACTGCACGAGAATTTAACAATAGGCTGCAAAATAATAATTCCACAATTATAAAACTTTAATTAAGGTTATTTACTTTTGCACAAAATTCAACTGTTCTAAAGTTGATAATTCTTGGATATAACAAAATTAAATAAAATGGCTGGCAACAGAACATTTACGATGATTAAACCAACGGCTGTGAAGAATGGTCACGCTGGTTCAATTTTAGAGAAAATCACTGCAGGCGGTTTCCGAATCGTTGCTCTTAAGAAAACTAAGCTATCTGCTGAAACTGCAGGTCAGTTCTATGCAGTACACAAGGAACGTCCGTTCTATGGTGAACTAGTAGACTTTATGTCTAGTGGTCCAATTTTCGCAGCAGTTCTTGAAAAAGATAATGCTGTTGAAGATTTCCGCACATTGATTGGTGCTACTAACCCTTCAGAAGCTGCTGATGGTACAATTCGTAAGCTATATGCAACTAGCATCGGTGAGAATGCTGTTCATGGGTCGGATTCAGATGAGAATGCTGCAATTGAAGGATCTTTTTTCTTTGCCGCTACTGAAATGTTCTAATTATTAGAACTCAAAATAAAAAAGGCCAGCTTTTTAAGCTGGCCTTTTTTTATCCTAATTCAACAAGTGAAACACCATCGCCACCACCTTCTCGTTCAGGGTGCCAGATACGTTCAACAGATTGATATTCTTTTAGCTTTTTGTGGACAGCTTTTCGCAGTGCTCCTGTACCTTTACCATGTACAATCTTAAGCGTTACAGAATTTGAAATTAGCGCCTCGTCCATAAATATTTCTAAACCTCTCATGCCTTCTTCTATAGTCATACCTCGAATATCAAGTTTGGCTTCGAAGCGATTCCTACGCATGATCATTTCTGTATTGACCGATTTTTGCGTTTTGATTTCTAATGGTTCATTGGCGTGAACAAGATCCCTTAAGGGTAATTTCATTCGCATGAATCCCATTTGAATAATGGCATTGTTTTTTTCAATGGATTCTACTTGGCCTGCAGCTCCACCTGTTCTTATTTTTACAAAATCACCTGCTTTGATAGGTGTGTCGTTTTTAGGATCAGCTGGGCTATGGTAGATATCTTCTTTAAGCTCAGTAACTGTTTCAACGAGTTTTTGCCTCTCTTCTTTTTTCTTTTTAGAAAGCTCTTTAGCTTTTTCAAGATTCTTCTCTTCTTTGAGTTTGCGAACGAGCTTTTCCATCTCCTTGTTTTCTGCTGCTGTTCGCTGCAGCTCAATCTCTTTGGCAGATAGTTTGATGCGCTTACGTCTATGCTCAAGATCCTTGTGCATAGTCTCATAAGAGGTGATCAATTTGTCTAAAGTTCCTTGTCTTTGTGATAGTTTGTCAAGGTTCTCCTCCAATTCTTGCTTTTCTCTTTGCAGATCTACAAGTAGTTGATCTACTGCTTTTTCATTCTTGCCAGTCTTATGCCTAGCATAATGTAAAATTTCTTTTGAAAGGCCGCTCTTTTCGGCTATTTCGAAAGCATAGGAAGATCCAGGTTTTCCTACCTTAAGTTGATAGGTAGGAGAGAGCTCCTCTTTATCAAAGAGCATAGATCCATTTACCAATCCTTTTGTCTTAAAAGCAAAAATTTTAAGGTTTGAATAGTGGGTAGTAATGAATCCAAATATCTTTTGGTCATTCATTTGTTTAAGAATAGCCTCTGCTATAGCACCTCCGATTTTGGGGTCAGTACCAGATCCAAACTCATCAATCAATACTAATGTTTCTTTATCGGATTCATCCAAAAATGCTTTCATATTAGCAAGTCTAGAGCTATATGTACTCAGGTCATCTTCTATGGATTGTTGATCACCAATATCTGCGAATATTTTAGTGAATAATCCCATTTCTGAATGTTCTTCTGCGGGTATTAGCATACCACATTGGAGCATTAGTTGGAGTAATCCTATTGTCTTCATACTGATGGATTTACCACCGGCATTGGGACCTGATAAAACTAGAATTCTATTTGGCGCTAAAAGAGTTAGGTCAAAAGGAACGGTCTTTTTATCTATTTCTTTGTTTTTGAGATAGAGTAGAGGATGAATTGCTCCTTTGAGGCCCATTCGGGCTTTACCAAATACTTTTGGCTTGATTGCATTCATCGATCTAGCCAATGCAGCTTTTGCTTGAATCTCATCAAAATAAACAAGTAGCGATTGGTATTC
>JBELIG010000297.1:0-2950 GCA_042091035.1 Sphingobacteriales bacterium
AATAGCCAAAAACTACCAAATACAAAGAATAGAATCATGATCAACATTTGATTCTCTAATCCCATAGTCGTAAAGGCATGCACGGAAGTTTCTCCAAGCACTCCAGAACGAGTTAAGAACGTTGAATATGTGATCAGGATAAATGCAATGACATAAAAGGAATAAACAGACTTGATGGATTTTCCTGTTTTTCTTGCAATTAGATTTATGTGTATCCCTGCGACAAGCATTAACCAAGGGACGAGAGACATGTTCTCTACAGGATCCCAAGCCCAGTATCCTCCAAAGGAGAGTGCCTCATAGGCCCAAGCACCACCCATAAGTATTCCTGTCCCTAGAATTCCTCCAGAGAAAGTTGCCCATGAGATAACATACTTTAAGAAATCTTTATGTTGCCTAGTCCATAAACCAGCTATGGAGAAAGCGAAGGGTATAGTCAAGGATGCGAAGCCTAAGAAAGTTACTGGAGGATGTATGGTCATCCAATAATTCTGTAACAAGGGATTTAACCCATTACCTTCAATAAGGCTAAGATAATCAGCATTATTAAAGATTGGCGCATTCATTGTTTCACGCAAAAGGATAAACGGATTTGATCCGAGTTTAAAACTATATTCACCAAAACCTATGTAAACACCCATAAGCATTGAGAACATAAAAAATTGGACAATAGATAGTACTGAAAGCACAGGAGCTTCCCATTTGCCTTTTTGGAATAAGATGATCAAACCTAAAACGGCATGCCAAAACATCCATAGCAGGAAGGAGCCTTCTTGATCAGCCCAAAATGCTGAAAATATATATCGGAATGGAAGGTCGTCATTAACATTTTTGAAGGCGTAATTAAATTCGTAATACCGATTGATCATTATTACAAACAAAAGTGCCATCACAAGGAATACCATTACACTGTGTAATGAGAACGAGAATCTTGCTAGTTTATGCCAAGATTGATCGTTGTTGTTTACTTGTTTGAAGTATGCGAAAGCAGCTAGAAAGCTAAAAACGAAACCTGTAATTACTGCCAGGTGACCGATTTTTCCTATTACCAGATGTTCTCCTAAATATTGGATTTCCTGCATTGTTGAATTTAGCTTTGTTCTCCTTTAATCTTTATTTCCTCGTCAGTATATTTGGAAGGGCATTTCAGTAGCATGTCTGAAGCTTCGAAAACACCTTCACTTACTTTTCCTGTCAGAACGATTGATTCTGAACGTTCAAAATCTTGTGGCTTTGCTCCAGCATATAAAACTTTCATTTTCTCCCCATCCTCATCTATCGCGTAAAAAGAAAACAAATTAGGGTCTTCCATAGGTTCGTAATAAATCTCCTCTTCAAGCGCAAGGGCTACTGCAACTTTTACGTCTCTATCACCATCTGCCTTTTTAAAGGTGGAATAGCTGCTGTAGTCTTTTCCTGAAAAAGCAATCAAAGCAACGGCTAATCCTATTATGAAAACACTAATTATTTGAATTTTTGTCATATCAATAAGGGTGTTCCTGAATTTATTTACAAAACTACGCCAATGAAACATAAAATCTAATTATATTTCATAAGTTTTTCGTCAAAAAGAAGCACCAAAAAGGTATATATCCCATATGATTAAAGAAATTGTCAATTTAAAGCAAGCGAATATCTATCAAAAGGACAAATTAATCCTTTCGAACATTGACCTGAAGATAAGTAAGGGAGAGTTCGTTTATCTCATTGGCAAGACTGGTTCTGGCAAAAGTTCATTATTAAAAACAATGTACGCGGATATTCCTCTTAAGTCAGGAAAAGGGGAGATGGTTGGGTATGAATTGTCTTCAATAAAAGCCTCGCAAGTACCGGACCTTAGAAAAAAACTGGGAATAGTGTTTCAAGATTTTAATCTTCTCATGGATCGCTCTATTCAGCAAAATATGAATTTCGTGCTCAAGGCAACAGGTTGGGAAGATTCCAATAAGATGAAGAAGCGAATTTCATTAGTTCTTGAGTTGGTTGGATTAGACCGGACTATTGCTTCTAAAATGCCTCATGAAATATCTGGAGGTGAACAACAACGTGCTGTAATAGCTAGGGCTCTTTTGAACAAACCCGAAATGATAATTGCAGACGAGCCAACAGGTAATCTTGATCCGGAAACTTCAGATGATATATTAAAGTTGTTTCGGGATCTGTCAGACCTACACAACACATCTGTTTTATTTGCAACCCATGATTTTAGAATACTAGAGAATTTTCCAGCAAGAATCGTTCGCTGCCATAATGGGAATTTGATTGAGCCAGAGGATCTGCTATCTTAGCTTAGCTAAGTCTTTCAATTTCCTGTCCAGATTAGAGACTGCTTTTTCTAATTCACTGAGACCCTCATTGTTTAACAATATGAAGTCTGCTTTGCGGACTTTTACATCTTGCGCCATTTGATTTTTGATTCTATCTGCAATAGCTTCCAAATTAGAATTATCTCGCTTTTTTACTCGTTCTATTCGCTCGTCTAAGGGTGCATCAACAACAATAACGTGATCTAAATTTTTATCATCTCCGATTTCATAAATCAAGGCAGCTTCTTTTAGAATATATGGAACCTTTTGTTTAGAGACCCAGCTTTGGAAATGATTTCCAACGGCAGGATGCACAAGCTGTTCCATCTTTTTCTTTATCTCTTGGTCCTTAAATATATGGGCTGCTATAAATGATCTATTCAATGAATTATTTATATAGGCTTTATCACCAAATAAGTCCTTTATAGATTGAATCAGACTAGGCTCATTATTCATGAGCCACTTTGCTTCCTGGTCTGCATTATAGACTGGTACACCAAGTTTTTGAAAAAAATTACTTGCTGCTGTTTTCCCCGTTCCAATACCACCAGTAATGCCAATTTTTAGTGTCATCAATAGTTGATTTAAATACAATATGCAGGAAAAATATATAGAAAATGAATGATTTCTTAAAAAAGACAAAA
>JBELIG010000062.1:0-6161 GCA_042091035.1 Sphingobacteriales bacterium
TTTTCTAGGACCTCTTCCCAAGTTCCTTCTACAAAGGAGATTTGAGATTGTCCAATTAGCTGAACGCCTAAAAAGCAGAAAAGAATAATTAAATAGTTTTTCATTTATAGTAAGTATTAAAGTAGTGATCTACTACTGATTTAAAGCATCCAATATAAGCTCGACCTCCTGAATCCTTTTTGTATAGTTCGAGTTTGCACTGTATTCATTGTAGGTAACGAGTAAATCATGATAGTGTTGCCAATTGGATAGACTTTCTTCCAATTCTACAGCCTCCTCCGCTAGTTTGAGTGCATAATCTTCAAAATCTCTAAAATCATGTGCATATACATCCAATTCCTTGGACCACTTAATTTTTGCTTCAGCATCCTCCTTGAGGCAAGACTTATTGAGTTTTTTGATAAGGCTAAGCATCTTTTCGTAGGCATCTCTGTCACGCTCAAATCGGATAGAAGACTCCAACTCAAAACGCAGGGCATCCTTTTTAGGCGCATGCCTTGCATACTTTTCATGGGCCTCCTCTAATAGATCCTGAGAGTCGTATTCTAAGGCCTTTTTCATCGTATTGGTGCAAGCCGACTTGATTTTCTTTTGCACAGCTTCTTTGCCATACATAGCAATTAGTTTATCCTTATGTTTTTCAAATAAGCTAAAAATCCTGGAATCACAGGCTACATTTGCCTCATAGATAAAGGAGAGATTGAAGTCTGTGCTCAAGTCTTTCTGCGTGATCAAATACTTATTAGAAATTGGCAATGAATTCTTATTGGAAGCATTCAGTGCCTTTATGTATTCTAGAATAAATGCAGGGTCTCTCTCCCCGGCTTCGTAATCTGCAGCATAGTCAGTTGAAACATCAAACTTAGACAAGGCCAATCCACCAGCACCGATCAAACCAGCTCCATTCTGACCACCAACGATCTTGTGGACTAGATTTTCTTCACCATCTATAAAAAAGAGTGTAGGATATGCTGATACAGAGAAGGAACGCTTGAAAGCTGTTGCCTCCTTTTTTTCCATATCCAGTTTCAAGTTTATGAAATTGGAGTTGTAGTAATCCCCAACCTCCTGCTGAGTAAATACATTCTTTGCCATTACTTTACAGGGGCCACACCAAGAGGCATAGGCGTCAATAAATATAATCTTGCGTTCTTCCTTCGCCAGGGCAAGGGCCTCTTCGTAGCTTCCTTCGAAAAAGTCTATCCCTGCAAACATCGGCATTTGAAGACCGAACCAAAGGCTGATTATCACTAATATTCTCATAATTATCGTTGCTTGTTATCTTTTTTAAATTGCTTCAAAAGATCCGTATCACTCTGTCCCAGCTGACTCAATAACAAGCTGGCATTGCTATTTAATTCATGCGCTGGATACTTATTTATAAAGGATTCATATTTTGTCTTTGCCAAGGCATCTTGACCCATTTTAGTGTCTAGCACAAACCCTTGAAAGAACAAGGCTCTTGGCTTTAAGGCATGCGCTGGATATTGTATGATCAGTTGTTCCCATAGTTGTAGGGAACGATCGTAAGTAGCGAGTCCTACGCTCACATCTCCCGCCCTAAATAAGAGTTCAGGAACTTGTTCACAGTTTGCATATGATTTGGAGAGTTGTTCGACCAAGTCAATGTAGCGATTTGCAGCTTCAGTATCATCATTTACATCTTCAGCATCTTGAAGGATCTCATCCAAGATATGGATACTATCCAATAATTCTTGTTGATCCAAGGCCTGTTGAGCTTGTAAACTTTTGAAACAGGAAATACATACTAAAAAGAGAATGAGCAGAGGTCGATACATGATTCTATATTTTCAGTAAAACTAGGGAGCAACCAATTCAATTGCTTCCTGCTCATAGTTGGATTGGATGGTCATATCTTTCAATTCCTCTAAACTTCCACTAAACACATTGAAATCAATATATCCTTCTACACCATCTAGATTGCCCTTGTTTCCATACTGCCAAAACTTCCATTCTGAATTGACCAGATTCGGTTCAAAGAATCTATTATATCTTGCTATCCAAAGCGGATAGGCATTGAATTTGCCTTGCAATGTTTTATTAAAGAACTTCTGATAGGTGTACAATACAGGTTTTACCTGATAATAATCCTCTGCTAGGGTCAACCAACGCTGCACTCTTGCAGTCAATGAATCATCTGATACGCCATCATAAACTTCAACATCCAGGATTGGAGGCATATCCCCAACCATAAGGCTGGTATGATTTTTATAATTCTCAAACTGTGTCTTTACATCTAAGGTTGGTCGAAAGAAATGGTAAGCACCACGGACCATGTTGGCCTTTTTGGATAAGGACCAGTTTTTATTGAACATGCTATCCTTAAACTCTAAGCCTTCCGTAGATTTGATGAAAGCAAAGCTAATATTTTGTTCAGCAACCAAATTCCAATCTACCTGTTTTTGATAGTGCGAAACATCAATACCCTGAATGGAATAATCATTCTTTCGTTTCGTATCCACCTGACACGAAATAATAGTAAGACCTGCTAAAAAAAGCAGAATTGTTTTGGATAGGTTCAACATAAACTTTACAATAAAATCGCTTTATTCCTTAACAAGCAAGATATTTTGTGGACAGCAAATCTAGCATATATATGCCCTAGAAAACATCTATTTTTGATAAGGATTCAGTAAAAATACGTAATTAACCAAATTAATGTTGTCCGACAAGTTAAAATTGACTGATTTTTTATGCTTAATTTCGCTTCATGCTAAATACTAGACAACTCTTCTTAAAACATATGGCACCTACTAGTTCTTTTCCATTGATGTTGGAAATAGAGACTTCAGAAGGTGTGTATCTTATAAAACCTGACGGTACAAAGATGATGGATCTCATCTCTGGAATTGGTGTTTCTAATATTGGACACAGGCATCCTGCCGTGATCCAAGCAATTAAAGACCAATTGGATAAATACCTGCATACCATGGTTTACGGGGAATATGTACTTGCCCCACAAGTAGAATTAGCAACTTTACTAACAGCGCAACTACCAGAACAACTCAATAGTGTTTATTATGTAAACTCCGGAAGTGAAGCCACCGAAGGAGCTATGAAGCTTGCAAAGCGTAAAACAGGACGAGCAGAGATTGTTGCCTGTAAAAAGGCCTACCACGGTTCTACTCAAGGTGCAGCTTCCTTAATGAACCCAACGGACTATACCCGAGCATTTTATCCATTACTACCTGGTATAGCACACATCGAGTATAATGTATTTGAGGACCTGTCTACTATCACAGAAAAGACCGCTGCAGTTATTATTGAAACCGTTCAAGGCGAATGGGGCGTAAGAAAACCAGAAGCCTGCTACTTAAGAGCAGTCCGAGAGCGCTGCACAGAAGTTGGTGCTCTTTTGATCTTCGATGAAATCCAAGCTGGATACGGCCGAACAGGAAGCCTTTGGGCATTTGAGCAATACAATGTAATACCCGATATACTTTTATTAGCAAAAGGAATGGGTGGCGGTATGCCAATTGGAGCTTTTATCAGTAGCCAAGAGAATATGCGTGCGCTATCTGAAGATCCAATACTGGGACATATCACTACTTTTGGAGGACACCCAGTGAATTGTGCAGCAGCGGTTGCCTGCTTAAAAACTATCCTGGATGAAAAATTAGTCGAGGGAGTTAAAGAAAAAGAAACGCATTTCAGAACCTTACTAAAGCATCCTCTAATCAAGGATTTTAGATCTGCAGGTCTTCTCATGGCCATGGAATTAGACAGTTTTGACCGGGTGCAAATGGTCATTGATTATTGCCTCAAAAATGGCCTTATTGTCGACTGGTTTTTATTCAATACAGAGTCCGTTCGCATCGCTCCTCCACTAATTATCACAAAAAAAGAAATCGAAAAGGCTTGTTCAATAATTTTAAAGGCACTTGACTACGCCAACAATTAGTAGGTAAACCACCCCAAAAACCAAACAATCTTCTAAGATTCTCTAGGCCAAAATGTTGAAATTATAAACACTTGAAAACCAATTAAATTTTTTACAAAAAAGCCTTGCAATATGTTTCAAATTACTTACCTTTGAGCCGAATTTTGAGAATCCAATAATCAATTAATATAGTATTTAGGATTATGGCAAATATCGGTCGCGTAAAGCAAGTAATCGGACCAGTTGTGGACGTAAGTTTTGACGGTGAAGGGTCTAAATTACCAGAAATTTTCAGTGCATTAACCATCAACAGAAAGAATGGTGAAACACTTATACTAGAAGTTCAACAACACCTTGGTGAATCATCTGTGAGAGCAATCTCGATGGATTCTACGGAAGGTCTAGTAAGGGGTGAAGAAGTAACTGACACAGGTGCTCCTATTTCAATGCCAGTAGGTGATGAAATTCGTGGCCGTCTGTTCAACGTGGTAGGTCAAGCAATTGACGGTATTGGACAAATTGAAAACAATTTGGCTCCAAGACCAATCCACTCTGCTCCTCCAACCTATGAGAACTTAACCACTCAGAAAGAGGTACTTTTCACAGGTATCAAAGTTATTGACCTTATTGAACCTTACATGAAAGGTGGTAAGATTGGTCTTTTCGGTGGTGCAGGTGTAGGTAAGACTGTATTGATCATGGAATTGATTAACAACATTGCAAAGGGATACGAAGGTATTTCTGTATTTGCAGGTGTTGGTGAGCGTACACGTGAAGGAAATGACCTTCTTCGTGAGATGCTTGAAGCAAACGTAATTAAGTATGGCGAAGGTTTCCTTCATTCTATGGAAGAAGGTGGCTGGGATCTATCAAAAGTTGATAAAGCTGCATTAGTAGATTCACAAGCAACGCTTGTGTTCGGTCAGATGAATGAGCCTCCAGGTGCACGTGCACGTGTGGCACTTTCAGGACTTACTATTGCAGAGTACTACCGTGATGGTGATCTTTCAGATCCTAATGGCGGTCGTGATATCCTATTCTTTATTGATAATATCTTCCGATTCACTCAGGCAGGTTCTGAGGTATCAGCACTTCTTGGACGTATGCCTTCAGCGGTAGGTTACCAACCTACACTGGCAACGGAGATGGGTCTGATGCAGGAGCGTATTACATCGACGAAGCGTGGTTCTATTACATCTGTACAAGCGGTATACGTACCTGCGGATGATTTAACGGATCCAGCTCCAGCGACAACATTTGCGCACCTTGATGCAACAACGGTACTTTCTCGTAAGTTGGCAGCTATTGGTATTTACCCAGCGGTAGATCCACTAGATTCAACTTCTCGTATCCTTGATCCAGACATCATCGGTGAAGAGCACTATCAGATGGCACAAGATGTAATCAATATTCTTCAGCGCTATAATGAGCTTCAGGATATTATTGCCATCCTAGGTATGGAAGAACTTTCAGAAGAAGATAAGACAGCTGTACACCGTGCACGTCGTATCCAAAGATTCCTTTCTCAGCCGTTCCATGTAGCGACTCAGTTTACAGGTATCGAAGGTGTTTTAGTACCTATCGAAGAAACAATCCGTGGATTTAAAATGATCCTTAACGGTGAGGTTGATCAGTACCCAGAGGCAGCATTTAACCTGAAAGGTAATATCGACGAGGTAATCGAAGCTGGTAAGAAATTGTTAGCAGAAGCTGCTAACGCATAATTGAAAATCCGAATATCACTGATATGAATATATCTGTATTAACTCCGGACAAGGAAATATTTGATGGTACAATATCATCTGTAATAGTACCCGGTACAAATGGAATGTTTCAGATACTAGAAAACCACGCAGCCATAGTTTCATCACTAGGCGCTGGGCAAGTAAGTATCACTAAGACCGATGGTCAGAAAATGAACTTCACCATAACAAAGGGTTTCATTGAAGTAAACAACAATGTTGTTGCCCTTCTTGTACAAGGAGTTGAAGGTGTTTAACACACCTTTTATTTAGGAAAAGAAAAAAAGACTGGCCATTCATTTGGTCAGTCTTTTTTTATGCACCCATAAGTTCCTCTATCTCATCTGGTTCAATGGGAATAGAGTCGGAAAGAACCGTTGCGCCTGATTCTGTAATCAGAATATCATTCTCCAATCGAATTCCAAAACCTTCCTTTGGTAGATATATTGCAGGCTCTAAAGCAAGGACCATTCCTTTTGAGAAAAACTCTGAATCGGATTTATTATCGTGCACCTCTA
>JBELIG010000062.1:6261-9444 GCA_042091035.1 Sphingobacteriales bacterium
ACAGGAAAGACACGTGTGATATCTGCATTGTAATTCGCATAACTTGCCCCCACATCCATAAGCAATAAATCACCATCCTTACATGTGGCAGTATTCACATCATAATGCAGGATATTGCTACGGATTCCACTAGCTATAATAGGCGGATAAGCAAAGCCACTCGCCTGCTCCACAGCAAAGGTGTAATTCAATTGAGCCTCAAGTTCATATTCCTTAACCCCGGGTTTAATCTTAGGGATGACTGCCCGCAATCCGGCATTCGTAATACCAACTGCCCGCCGAATCAAGGCCTGCTCTAAAGAAGATTTGACACAACGAAACTTTTCAATTCGCTGATCCAATGAAAAGGAAGTTTTGGAGCTTAATATCTGCTGATAAGTACTAAGGGGTAAAAGACTTACTTGGACTGGGTCCTCAGGAAAACTTGTATGAATACGAATCGCTTGACTGGTATAAGTTTGAAGACTCAACTGCAGCTTATCCATAGAAGAATAACTTAAAAATTGTTTTTGCTGGAGTATTGAATTAATAAATTCCATCCTTCCGGTCCAGATGTGATACAAGGATGCTTCCCCCGGTAAAAACAAGATCTCTTCCTTTATTTTCTTTTGATCATCCAGAAGCAATAGGTATGCACAATCTGCAATATCAACACCAGTCATGTAGAAGAAATCTGGTCTCTGCAAAAATGGATATACAATATCTTTTGCTTTAGGAACGCTGGTGTTGCCCAACATAAATACCATAGCACCCGCCTCTAGGTTTTCGAGCAATTGTACTCGATTCTTTTTAAAGAATACAGGTGCTATTGTATCATATCTCATAGGCAGCTGATTATTGAATCTTTAGGTTCACATCACCTTCAAAATCGAGGTTCCAAGATTCCAATTTATCTTTGGCTTGAGTTTTGACGGCTGGATTGATATAGGCTGCTAAGGTACCAACTGCAACGGCGAGCAGCTTTAGGTCATCTGTGTATCCTAGGACAGGAGTAAGATCAGGAATAAGATCGATTGGAGATATAAAATATCCAACCACCCCTATAATAATGTTCTTTGCCCATCTTGGCGTATCTGTTCGTTTGTATGCAAAGTATAACAACAAGACCGAGTAAACGCCCTTGCTTCCTATTTGCTTGCCAAAACGCCCTATTTTATGCCACAGCTTAGGTTCTGAAAAGGATTTTTTATGCTTGTTTGTGTCCATCATCATCTCTTAGCGTCAAGAGGTGTTCTAAGATCTTTCTTTTCCGCCTATTCAGGCCATAAGAACCCCTTCTTGCCATTACGAATAAAAAATAACCGAAGCCGAGCACTAGGACAGTGATTGTTAAAGGCGTAAGACCAAAGGTGAAATGAGACAATCCATACATCAGGATCCAAGGAATCCCAAACTGTAGATCGTATTTCATATTGTCCTTAGCTTCCTGAATAGCGTCCAGCAAGCGCTGTTTTGTCCAGTTAATGCTTTTGATACGTTCCCGCTCCTTTTTAGGAACAGTCAGCAATAATTTTTCTAGTGTAGTATCCTCTTTATTCATAATCTAAAACTCAACTAACTCAACATCTTCTAAAGCATATATAAGCCTATTGATGTCTGTGTCATTTAAACGCAAAACTCCTTTTACTATAACTGCTTCAGCAGTGTAATCAATCTCCTCTTTTGTATACACCTCCATAATAGTCTCTGGGCCTGCTCCTCCGCAGAAAAAACACATATTGTAAGGATAGGCAGATAAGAAAAATTCAGTCTGCCCTTCATAACCCTGCGAGGGCACTATGTATCCGCGAATCTCTATTTCTTGACCATCCCATTTTCTAACTCCTTCGCTAAATACTGGCACATCCACCTTGAATCCTTGAAATTCATCGTATACTTTTTTGAAGGTAATCTTAGACAACTTATACCACATCTGAGCAGCTTGAAGCTCACGCTCTTCCCCAGCATCTGTCTGACCTAACAATACATTCCCGAGAATCAAAAAACCTCCTAAAAAGAATACTTTGGTCATATATTTTTTCATTATTCGACTAATTTAGCTTGCTCTAATTTAAACATTACAGACTCCATATTCCCAGGTATAAATTTAAAAATTCCACTCAAATTTATCTGTTGATCTGTATACTCCAGATATTCATCGGCATCCATTTGAACTTCAATGACAGTCTCTGGCCCTGCATTGCCACAAAAGAAGCAATTTGCATATGGGTATAACGAAAAGAATAACTGTTTTTGTTTTTTCTTCCCTTCTAAAGGTACAATAAAGCCAGGTAATTCAATTTCAGTACCATCCAGCTTTTGAATCATCTCTGAAAATTTTCCCGGAGTGTATTGCATTTCCCCATAAGGATCTTCCTGCATTTCGAATCGAATCAAAGAGAGCTGGCCCCACGTACTTTGAGCACTAAGTCCTGAGCATGCAAACAGGAATAGTATAACGAGATAACTATTTTTCATCATATTAAAAGATACAATCAATTGGATTTTATTAACACTTTTTTTGACAAAAAGGTCTATTCTTCTGACAATGTGGTTGATATATCCGAGGTGCTGGCCATAATTGCAGGAACCACAGCAGCTACTAGACCGATCAGAATCACGGCAAAAAGCATATATGCTTCTTCTTTCAGGAATCTCCAGGCTTCAAATCCATATCGATATTCTGCTTCGAGCATATCTGCAAAAACACTCATGCCGCCATGACTCAATAAAAGGCCTAAACCATATCCCAAAAGCGCTATAAAAGCACCCTCTATCATGATCAGCCCAAAAACGAGTAATCGACTAGCACCCATGCTTCGCATTAGAGCCAATTCATATTTACGTTCCTTCAATGAATTCACCAAGGAAAAGAAAACACTAAGTGCAGAAACAAACACAATAATCAACGCGATAATTCGCATCATATCAACTCCTATTCCTATGTTACCTTGAAGTTTAAGGACCTCGTAAGCTGGATTGGCAGCCATGAGATCTGTATTTTCATTGATATTACGCCCCAGATTCAATGCTCTGAAATTCTTCTTATTCCTAAACTGTACAAGCAAGGCAGTTATTTCCTGGCCATCTTCCTCCCAAAATGGTTTCTCCGCTATCTTTTCAGAGTGATCATGTCCCTCGTGGTCGTGACCTTCGTGATCGTGACCCTCGTGATCATGTCCTTCGTGGTCATGTCCTTCGTGA
>JBELIG010000062.1:9544-14988 GCA_042091035.1 Sphingobacteriales bacterium
TCGTGGTCATGTCCTTCGTGAACATCTCCTTCGTGAACATCTCCTTCATGATCGTGTCCTTCGTGATCTTCCTCTGCACCATGGTCATGATCATGAACAGCCCAAACAGCGCGCGTGTCACAAAGAATAAGTTGATCAATTACGGAGTTTGTTTTCTTTAGGATACCAACAACTATGAAATCTGCTGCATCATCGTGCTCCATACCGATATCACTGGATAAACCATGAGAAGATTTGAAGCGGTCACCCAATTTAAGACCTGTATCTTCAGCAGTTCGGCTACCGATAACTACCTCAGTTCCTCCATTCCACATTTTTCCCTTGTCGAATGCTGCTTCATAGAGGTCAATAATTTCATCATTTGTACCTACGATTCGAAAGCCTTTATAGTTGTCTCCTATTGACAGGGGTACTGCTTTTCCGATCAGCGGATTGTCAGGGTTTAGAAATGGCCTTGCATTTTCGGTAGATATATTGCCTGTTGGCGGATCGATATGGTACATATTGCAGAGTACCATCTGCAAGGGGGAGCCTTTTGCTCCGATCACAAGATCAATCCCTGCAAAATTATTTTCCATCTTTTCGGTTACCTGCGTATTAATCAACAGCAGGAGGGAAATAAGTCCCACACCCAAAGCAAAAAGCACAAGATTCAAGAGAAGATTCAGCGGTCTACTGAATAGATTTTTCCATGTAAAGGAAAAGAAGAAGTAAAAAAAGTTGTTCAATCCTTTCATGACCGCTCTGTTTTAACTTGTTGAATATCCAATGTGATCTGATTTTTGACCACATCTGTTAATCGATTATCGTGTGTTACAATCAACAAGCTGGCATTAGACTCTTTGGAAACATCCTCCAAAAGAGTAAGGACTTCTTTTGCATTGGCATCATCCAATGCAGAAGTAGGTTCATCGGCTAAAATCAGACTAGGGCCATTGATCAAGGCTCTTGCGATAGCAACACGCTGCTTTTCACCCTGACTCAATGCTTTTACAGATACACTTGCTTTTTCAGCTATATTCAATCGGGTCAGCAAAGTTAATGCCTGCGCCTTATCAACAGGCAGCCCAGCCAATCGCTGCGCCAAACAAAGGTTTTCAATCACAGTAAGTGCATGAACAAAATGAGGTCGCTGAAATACGATTCCAATTTCCTTACCTCTAAAACTATTCATCTCGGTCTTTGAAAACTGAACAACATCTTTTCCATCAAAATGTATGGAACCCTTAGATGGACTTAAGATACCCGCAAGCATATGCAGCAAAGTAGTTTTACCACTACCCGATGCTCCTAAAAGCAAGCAAGATGTTCCTCTTTGACAAGAAATATCCGGATAACTAAGTCTTACTCCACCGGAATAGGTATATTCTAAAGACCGGGCTTCAATCATAATATTGGTTTATAAGAACGCAGCACCATATACACCTGCACTTCCTCCCAACTTGGGCCTAAGTATCGGTGTACGAACTTCGTCCATAAAAATTTCGTCTTTAACGCGCTCAAGACCTTCAGCATATAATTCATCTATATTTGCCAATCCGCCACCGATCACGATGACATCAGGGTCAAGCATATTGATGATATTACCCATTGCCTTTGCAAAGTAATGGATAAGTCTGTCTACCGTCTCAACTGCTATAGCGTCGCTCTTGTTGCGTGCAAGTTCGATGATATATTTCAGTTTTTTGAATTCGCCTGCTTTTGACTCGTAATATTTTTCCAAGGAAGGCCCAGCAATAAACGTCTCGATGCAACCCGTTCTTCCGCAATAACATTCATTCTCATCCGAGATGATTGTATGGCCAAACTCTGCAGCAATTCTATTCCTACCATTCCAGACCTTACCATCCAGTACTAAACCTCCTCCGACGCCAGTACCTAAGATAACGCCAAACACCATCCGAGTATCACTAAGATCTTTAGCAGCGCCCAGATTCGCCTCAGCAAGAGCAAAGCAATTTGCATCATTTGCAACACGTACATCTATGCCTAATAGACCAGATAAATCCTTTTTGAAGGGTTTATTCAGCAGACATGTATTGTGGCAGTTGATCATTAGACCACTCTGCTCATCTATAATACCTGGCGTACCAATGCCTACCTTAGCGGGCTTACTACCTATAGATTGGGATATGTTCGAAATCAATTGCTTGATATTTTGCAAAAGTATATCATACCCTTCCGCATGATTAGCAGGAATTCGATCTCTCGCTACCTCTTTATAATCATTATCGGCATCTAACACAGCACATTCAACCTTCGTACCACCGAGGTCAATTCCCCATAATAAATTCATGAAGCTTCTTTTATTGTAATAGCTAATTTGGCAGAGCGGACACGCAATTTAGTCTTAAACCCATTTTTTTAAAAATTTTATTTCCGTTAATTAGTCGGAAAGCATATAAAATTCAAATTTGGGTCCCTCTAAAGTAGTTTTTTCTGTCAGAATAGTATCTTTGCTACTTAGTTTAAAAAGTCTATTTTTTCTAAAGTTTACAAGTTAAGGACAGTACGATGTATAAGGAGTATAAGAGTTTAGATCTTTCTGCCATAGACAAAGAGATGTTAGCATTTTGGGAAGAGCAAAAGGTCTTTGATAAAAGTATGGAACAAAGAGATCCTTCAAATAGCTTTGTATTTTATGAAGGACCTCCATCTGCGAACGGAAAACCTGGAATTCACCATGTGATCGCTCGTACTGTAAAAGATCTTTTCTGTCGCTACCAAACTATGAAAGGTAAGCGTGTGGATCGTAAAGCCGGTTGGGATACCCATGGTCTTCCGATTGAGTTGAGTGTGGAAAAGGAACTTGGAATCACGAAAGAAGACATAGGCAAGAAAATCAGCATTGCAGAGTATAATGCAAAATGTAGGGAGACCGTAATGCGCTATAAGGATCAATGGGATGACCTCACCACTAAAATGGGATATTGGGTTGACCTTGACGCTCCTTATGTAACTTATGAAAATGAATACATAGAGTCCGTATGGTACCTTTTAAAGGAATTATATAAAAAGGACCTTATCTATAAGGGTTACACAATACAACCTTTTTCTCCTGCGGCAGGTACAGGATTAAGTTCTCACGAGCTTAACCAACCAGGTACCTACAAGGATGTAAAAGATGTATCCGCTGTTGCTCAGTTCAAAATTAAGAGAAACGAAAGATCTGAATTCCTATTTGAAGGATTAGACAATGAAGATGTTCACTGTATAGCATGGACAACCACGCCATGGACTTTACCGTCCAATACAGCACTGGCTGTGGGAAAAAAAATTAGCTACGTTCGTGTAAAAACTTACAATCCATACACCAAGCTTAAGGTGAATATCATTCTTGCTAAAGATCTGCTTGGAAAATGGTTCAAGCCAGAGCATGAAGCGCTCGACTTTGATGCTTTCCAAGAAACAGATAAAAATATTCCATTCCGCGTTGAGGCAGAATTCAAAGGTGAACAACTTGAGCTTGTTGACTACGAGCAACTACTGCCTTATGTACAACCTGAAGAAGGCGAAGCTTTCAAGGTAATCCTTGGAGATTTCGTATCCACTGAAGATGGTACTGGTATAGTACATATAGCCCCATCGTTTGGTGCTGATGATAAATTCGTTGCTAACAAATACGGTATTGGTTCATTGACCCTTGTTGACAGACAAGGTAAGTTCGTAGATTCCGTTACAGACTTTGCAGGTCGTTATGTCAAAGACTACAAAGACCAAGGAGCTGATTTTAAGAATGTCGATGTAGACATAAGCATCAAATTGAAGCAAGAGAACAAAGCGTTCAATGTTCAGAAATACAGCCACAACTATCCACACTGCTGGAGGACGGATAAGCCAATTCTATACTATCCACTAGATAGCTGGTTTGTGCGTGCATCTAGCATGAAAGAAAGGATGTCCGAATTGAATAATTCTATCAATTGGAAACCAAAATCAACCGGAGAGGGACGTTTTGGAAAATGGCTTGAAAATCTTCAAGACTGGAACCTTTCTAGATCGAGATATTGGGGTATACCTCTTCCTATCTGGAGAAATGAAGATGGAACTCAAGAAATTTGTATTGGATCAATAGAAGAACTTGGTCAAGAGATTGAAAAGGCAAACAAAGCCTTGGGATTATCACAAGATGTTCCTCAAGACCTTCACAGACCTTACATTGATGATGTCATCCTTGTAGATGCTGAGGGCACAGCCATGAAGCGTGAATTGGATCTGATTGATGTTTGGTTTGACTCAGGATCTATGCCTTATGCACAGTGGCACTATCCTTTTGAAAATAAAGAAAAGTTTGAGCGTAACTTCCCTGCAGATTTCATTGCAGAGGGTGTAGATCAGACTCGTGGTTGGTTTTATACCTTGCATGCTATCGGAACAATGGTATTTGACTCTGTAGCATACAAAAATGTAGTGTCCAATGGTTTGGTTCAGGATAAGGTTGGACGTAAGATGTCCAAACGTCTTGGCAATGCTGTAAACCCATTCGAAACGCTAGAAAAATATGGCGCGGATGCTACACGTTGGTATATGATTTCCAATGCGCAACCCTGGGACAATCTTAAGTTTGACCTGGAGGGCATCAACGAAACCAGAAGAAAATTCTTTGGAACACTATATAATACCTACGGATTTTTCTCCCTGTATGCCAACATAGATGGATTCGATTACAGTCAAAAGCAGGTGCCGCTAAATGAGCGTCCTGAAATTGACCGTTGGGTCATCTCCCTTTTGAACACACTGAAGAAAGAAGTAGATGCTTGTTATGCTGATTATGATGCAACAACAGCAACTCGAAAAATCTTTGAGTTCGTAAATGATAATCTATCAAACTGGTATGTTCGCCTTTGTAGAAGACGTTTCTGGAAGGGAGAACTAACAACAGATAAAATAGCGGCTTATCAGACGCTTTATGATTGTTTACTGGCTGTTTCCAAGATGATGGCTCCTGTTGCTCCATTCTTTGCAGATTGGCTATACAAGAACCTTAATGAGGCTACCCAGAAAGAGGCTTTCATTTCTGTTCACCTAACAGATTATCCGGAGGCAGAAGAATCTAATATAGACAAGGCACTTGAAGAACGTATGGCATATGCACAACGTATTTCTTCTTTAATTCTGTCACTCAGAAAGAAAGAAAAAATCCGTGTAAGACAACCGCTTCAAAAAGTAATGATCCCTATTCTTGATGAAAACTTCAAAACACAAGTAGAAGGAGTAGCAGACCTTATTCTTTCAGAAGTAAACATCAAGTCTATTGAATATCTAACGGATACATCAGGTGTTCTGAAGAAAAAGATCAAGCCAAACTTTAAAACGCTTGGACGAAGATTGGGTAAAGATATGGGATCTGCATCCAAGATTATAAGCCAATTTGACCAAGATACAATAGCGGCTATCGAACAGGCTGGCAAATACGATCTTCAAATTGAAGACAGAACCTATGA
>JBELIG010000063.1:0-14950 GCA_042091035.1 Sphingobacteriales bacterium
TCGATTTTACCATCAGATTCTCTAATATCCTTGATATATGCACTGAGCTTGGCTCCTATCTCTAATGGTCTGAAGACTTGATTCTTAAACAACATGCCTTCAGAAACATCATTAATAATAACTCGATAACCCATTGGAGTTTGTCTCCAAATCCGGATTAAGACTTCTTCATTAAAAGCATATTCTTGTTCTTCCTCAGAAAGGTAATTCAGTAATTTTTCCGAGGCAAGAAGTTTTCCATTGAGAGGATCAGTAGAAACATATACTAAGCGTTTCTCACCAAGCTCAAACTTTTTATAAATTGCTAGTTTATTAGGAAGAAAAATATCTTTAGGAAAACCACTGTCAAGGAAGACACCATAAGACTCAACTGACTTTACGGTTAAGCAAGCAAAAGAGTCAACCTCCAAATCAGGTAAATGCATTGTAGCAATGCGTTCCTCTATATTATCTACAAAAACGAACACCTCTACCTCCTCTTCTACTTCTAAATCTCTAGTCGTATATTGCTTAGGTAGGAAAACAGTTTCGTTTTCTTGGTCTTCGAGAATGGCACCGTTTTCGTCCCATTCTCTGACCTTTAGTATATTTCTTTTACCCTCTTCTATCATATCAAAAAAGACTAAGGCTTAGTATGAGAATCTTGAAGATCTAGATTTACCTGAACTTTTACCAGATGATCCTTTTGAAAATCTACCTCTACCTCTTGATGAGCCACCGTTACCGCCACCACTCTTTGATTTATTGAACCTAGCTCTTCTAGGTCTATCATAATTAGATGATGATGATGGTTTTGGCTTAGCCAATTCTATCTCTATTTGGTGACTTTTGTATCTAGCTCCATCAAGAGCCGGTATAACATCCTGCTCTCTGTCATTAGGTACTTCGAAGAAAGAGAAATTGTTCATGATGTCAATCTGACCCACTTCAATGTTTCTAAGATTCCTAGAATCATTTAAAATCCCAATAATACCCTTTGGATCTAAGCCTTGCTTTTTACCAACGTTGATATGGAATCTAGAATATTTCCCTCCACGAGTCTTCTTACTTCTGTCTTTCGTATTAAGATCTTGAGAGTTTTTGTAGTAAGAAAGGAATCTGTTGAATTCTGAAGAGACAAACTTTTTGATTAATTCCTCTTTACTTAAAGCCTCCATTTTTTCTTCGATCATAGGAAGGTACTCATTGATATCATCATTGACATCAGTAGCTACAAACTTATCGACCATAGAAAACAACTGGCGCTGACAAATCTCCTGACCTGTTGGAATCTTCTTCTTAGAAATCTTCTTTCCTATCTTACGCTCCAATTGGGAGATTCTTGAAAGATCGCGTCGAGTAATCAAACTCACAGCCATACCTTCTTTTCCAGCACGACCTGTACGACCAGATCTATGAATGTAAGCCTCTAATTGGTCTGGCAATTCATAATTGATTACATGTGTAAGATCATTTACATCAATACCTCTAGCAGCAACATCTGTAGCTACCAAAATTTGAATCTGCTTCTTACGGAACTTGTTCATCACATAATCTCGCTGAGCCTGTGACAAGTCACCATGTAATGCATCAGCAGCATATTTATCCGCCATTAGGCGATCTGCAACCTCTTTTGTTCCCATTCGGGTTCTACAGAAGACGATTGCATATATATTTGGATTAATATCCGCTACACGCTTTAGTACTTCATATTTATCAGAACGATCAGCAACAAGATAAACGTGTTTAACATTCTCTGCACTTACATTTCTTTGACCAGCAGTAATTTCATCTGGTGAATCCATGTACTCGTTAGCAATACGCAATAATTCACGTGGCATAGTTGCAGAAAAACATAAGGTTTGTCTTTCTGATGGACAAGCAGACAATATCTGATCTAACTCATCCTTGAAACCCATAGTCAACATTTCATCCGCCTCATCGAGAACTAGATAATTGATGTTTCCTAATTGCAACCTCTTTCTTCTTATTAAATCACAAACACGACCAGGAGTTCCAACTATAATATTGGGTTTACTTCTAAGTCCTTTAATTTGTCTGTCAATACTTTCCCCTCCATACACAGCCATAGCCTTTAGGGCAGGAATATACTTTATAAAGGTTTGGATATCTCGCTCAATCTGAAGACACAACTCTCTTGTTGGACAAAGAATAATTGCATTAATATCGTCACTTTTTTCATCTATTCCATGGATTAACGGAAGACTAAATGCAGCCGTTTTACCTGTACCAGTCTGTGCGTATGCCAGAAGGTCTTTGTCTGAATTGATAAGATGTGGAATTGCTTTTGCCTGTATAGGAGTTGGCTTCTCAAACCCAATAGATTCTAGGGCTTGTAGGATTTCAGGTTTCAAACCTGTTTCTACAAATGTTTGCATATCATGTATTTTTGACTTCTCGCAAAGTCATGTTATTTTCCAAAAAAGGATAAAGACCTTTATTTGCAAAATCCCAAATCGCCGTTAAAGAGAAAGCGAAAGCAAACATTAGGTCCTTAATTCGAGCACAAAGGTAGCACTATTTTTCAATTTACAAAACTTTTATTTGTTTATATACTTTTTCGAATCGTTTAAAACCAAGTAAAACTACCTGACAACCAAAAAGATACGAGTAAAACAAGGGAATAAATCATTATTGTTCGAATGGGAATATAATCAGAAAATGGAATCCTATATTTTTTTCTGACGAACAAACAAAGAGCTAGCTTCTGGATAAGATTGCCAACTACTGTACCGACAGCAATACCGTATAATCCATATGATTGCACAAGCAATAAACTAACCGATACATTTGCAGTAAATTCTATAGCTCCACAAAGCAATAAAAAATAATTGTTTTGCCTTGCAGTAATGATCACTTGAGGCATAATCAACCTAGTAATAAGAATCAACATATAAATATTAAAAACCAATGCTGAGTCAATAAAACTAGTATTGTAGAAAAAATTAAATAAAATTGGACTTAGAAACATCAATAGAATGGAGACAGGAAAAAGAACATGGGATAGACGTCTTGTCTTTTCCTTCAGCATAGCTAAGCCCCCCTGCTCATTAATTGACAGCATTGGAAGTGCGGCAGTACCAACAGCAGTGATCAATGAAATAACAAGTGGAAGTTCTCTAGCGCCATATTTGTAAACGGCATAAGCACCTTCTTCAAGAATAAAAAAATCAACAAGAATAGCATCTACATATTCGGGGCTTACACCTATCAACATATGTAGCGATAATGGTATGGCAAGCACAAACCACCGCTTTTGCCAACTTCTATATCCGTTGCTATAGTCGAATGAAATACCAGAAACTAAAAGAAAAAATATAAACCGTAGACTTGAAAGGACAACTAAAGATTTTATCACGCCAATAAGGCCAAAGCCAAGTGCAGTCGGAATTGCTACAAAAGAAAATTGAGCAATAAAATTAACAGTACCAAACACTAATATAGCCTTTGGCTTGTCTTCTAGAAGGTATTTTATGTGAATGAATAAAGAAGGAATATTCAAAAAAGTATAAAAAGCAAGCCATTTTAAAGCTAATGGATCGATTGTCTCGAAAAGATAAGGGCCAGCAAAGAAAAGTACAATAGAGGCTATCGCTCCAAATACAAAAACGGTAGTCAGCGCATTTTTCAAGAAGCGTAAGCGATGTTCTTCTTCTGTCTTTGGAATGATACTTAGGAGCGCATTCTGAGAACCAGAAATCCAAAAAAAAGTAAAGATCCCAAACAATAGTAACAAATACTCATAAGACTCTATATCAGCCCCAGTCCATCCAAGCTTTACAAGAACCACTCCCGAAAGAAATGTTGCTATAAAACGTTGAATATTAAAAAGCTGAAGGGCAAATGTAGTATTTACAGCTGCCCATCTTTGACTCAAGAATTTGTTATGAAGTATATTCATCAATAAAATCTATACCATACTCTTTTAACTCCTCCAATACGGGTTCATAAATTTCTGCCATAACTGGAATATGGACCCCCGTAAGAGACACTTTACCTAATACTAATAATTTTACAAGAATGGCAACAGGTAAACCAACAGTCTTTGCCATAGAGGTATTGACTGAATCCTCCCCTTTTGTCACCATTGATGAAATTAGTTTCTTTGATACTCCATCTAGCACATATTCAAAGTGATGCTGCATTATGATCATATCCTTATCCTCTTTTTTAAGTGCCCATTTGTCCAACAACAAATCTTCTAATGCCTGAGCTGGCGTAGCACGCTTAAGTTTGATAGGACGATCAGAAAACAACTCCGTCCATTCTAATTTACGAATAATTTCATGATCTACAGGCAAACCGAGGAAATTTGAAACACCTGTCTTAATGTCTGGATAAGTCCCAAGAATAAAACTTTCAACAAGTTCTCTATAGGTCTTAATAGACTCAAGATCAAGATCATAAGAGTCATCTGTTAAACCTATATTCACAAGCGTATCCCAAGCGTCACAATAGCCATTTGCCCGGATTGTACCTCTAAGAATAGTTGGCACATTTTCAATTCCATACAATTTCCTGTAAGGCAGAGAGTCTCTATTTGCATAAACATCATAGGGCCCTAATTCAGGGACTTGAATAACTTTCCGTTCACTAAACAATCGATTATATGGGATGTATTTAATTTTCCCTGCATTGAGATATTGAGCAGTCCCCTGTCCTGCAAGAACTACATTTCTTGGATTCCATGTGAACTTGTAAGACCAAGGGTTATCATCCGACTCAGGAGCAATCAAACCTCCTGTATAAGAGTAGAATGCTGAAAGTGTAGCACCTTCAGCCTTTATTTCATTAATCTTCTGCATTGCTGACATATGATCAATACCAGGATCTAAGCCCATTTCACCCATAAAAAGCAATCCTTTTGCTAAGGCTTCTTGCTCCATACTTCTTATATCTTCGTTAAGGTAGGAAGCTGTCACAAGGTGCTTGGAGAATTCCAAACAATCCTTTGCAACTATAGGGTGCAAAAATGCAGGAAGAAGGGATACTACAACATTTTTGTCACGTATCAATTCTTGACGTTTAGTAACGTCATTAACGTCCAATTGAACCCCTAAAGCATTTTTAGAATGTTCTGTTTTACTTAAAGCAATGTCGAGGTCAGTATCCGCTACGGTGACCATCCATCCATGCTCTTCAGCTGCTTTAATAAGATAATTTATAAGTGTTGTGCTGGATCTACCTGCACCTAATATCAAGATACTTTTCATAAATTTATTCTGTTCATGTTCACAGGTCGCAAGTTAGGATATTGCAATGAAATTAAATGTGCTCACAGAGATAATTAGCAGTAAAATTGTTTTTTTTTGTTAATTACCGAAAGTGTAATACCTTTGGCTTCCTTTTACTTGAATGAAAAATCACGACATGAAAAAAGCTGTTTCAAGCTTTGAATATGAAGTATATAAATCTGCTAGTCAATTGACTGAGTCAGATCAAATACTAATTCATGAAGCAAAGGAAGCTTTAAAAAAATCCTATTCCCCCTATTCAAAATTTAAGGTAGGAGCATCTGCCTTGGTGAAGGGAGGTTCTATTTTGAGTGGTGCGAACATGGAGAATGCGGCCTATCCTATGTGCATTTGTGCTGAAGGTGTTTTACTTTCTAGCGTTGAGGCAACTTTCCCAGGTGAAACCATTGAAACTATGGCGATTACTGCAGAGAGTTCCTCTGTTAAATTACTAAGCCCCCCTACTCCATGCGGTGCTTGTCGTCAGCTTATTAGTGAAAAAGAAAATAGACAAGGTAAATCTATACGCGTTATTTTGTTTGCAGAAAACACCGAGATATACGTTATTGAAACCATAAAGGATATACTACCCTTCTCCTTCGATGGATCTGTCATTTAGAAGCTTTACTAAAGCTATTAGGTCTTCTGGAGTATCTACACCTTTGTTTTCAAATTCTGTTTCCTGCATAAAAATTGAAAGATCATTTTCTAGCCAACGTAATTGCTCTAATGATTCAGTTTTTTCAAGCAAAGAAGGACTTAACTTACAAATACGTTTGAGGGCTTGTGTTTTGTATGCATACAAGCCAATATGTTTTTTTATACCTGCATTGGTTTTATTTCTAAAAAAAGGCACTGCAGATCGACTAAAATACAAAGCTTTGCTATTCAAAGCTGTAACTACCTTTACGCAATTGGGATCTTCGGCAAAACTAAGATCATTTGTCCTTTTAAATTGACTAGCCAGATCTGCTTCTGGTCGATTTTCTAAAAATCGAATAAGATTATCAATTTGATTTGGGTTTAACATAGGTTCATCTCCTTGAATATTAACAATAATATCAAAAGAATGGCCCTTTTGTTCAAGTTGATCTAAAACCTCTCCACATCTATCACTACCGCTCTGATGCTGTTCGCTAGTCATCAGAACTTTCCCCCCAAAGGACAAAACATGATCAAATATTCGCTGATCATCTGTAGCAACAAATAAGGTGTCTAGCTCTTCAGACAAGGCACATTGCTCCCAAACCCTTTGGAGCATGGATTTACCCGCAATATCAGCGAGCGGTTTAGCAGGAAACCGAGTGGAAGCATATCTGGAAGGAATTATTCCTAGAGTTTTCATACATTTAAACCATTAATAACTATAAAACCAAGGCATTGAAATCTTTTCAACTACTAATATCCTTTTTTTTAATTATAAATCTTAATTTCTCCTTAAGCGCACAAGAATTTTTTAACTCTTCAGATACGCTAGAAGTAATCGCATCTGGATATGATCAACTCCTAATCAAACACAAGGTTGAGTTGAACCAATCAATAGAAAGCATCGCCCTACATTATGGAATTGACAAGTATGACCTTTTTGAAATAAATCCCCTTCTCCAAGAAGAAATGGAAATTTCAAATGCTACCATACTAGTACCTTTACCTTTAGAGTCTTTGAGAAAATTAAGTCCTGCATTTGGAGCGGATTCATTGTATCATACCCTATTATACGCGGTAAAGGCAGGAGAAAACCTGTATCACATTTCAAACAGGCTATTCAGACAATCTATGGATAGTATTCAAGTCAGAAATAAATTAGATGATCTAAATGTAGCGGAAGGGCAAATAATTCATGTTGGATGGCTCGCAAAGTTTGGAATACCGACGACTCTTCAAACAAAAAGATTAAAAATTCAGCTTAAGCAAAATCAAATCAATCAAACGATTTACAAAAAACAAATTAGCAACAAGGAATTGCTTAATACAGATCAAGGTTCGGCCATCAAAATGACCGAAAATAAATCAAAGGATTTAGTATGTTTGCACAGGGATTTAGAAAAAGGCAAAATAATAAGAATTTTAAACCCCATGAATGACAGGGTGCTTTATCTAAAAGTCATGGGACCAATTCCTCAGCATTTAGATCCAAAGGTAAAGCTTGTCACTACGCAATATGTAGCCAAACTACTGGGGGTTCTAGATGATTCTTTTTATATAAAAACACAGTATTAAGTAATAAACTATCCGTATGGAATTTTACAATAATATTCTTGAGACAATCGGTAATACACCAATGATAAAATTAAACAAGGTAGTGAAAGATCTCCCTTGTACGGTGCTGCTAAAAAATGAGACCTTCAACCCAGGTCACTCCATCAAAGACAGGATGGCATTAAAAATGCTTGAGGATGCGGAAAACCGAGGTGATATACAACCAGGAGGAACGATAATAGAATGTACTTCTGGTAACACAGGAATGGGACTTGCACTTGCGGCTACCATAAAGGGATACAAGTGTATTTTCACCTCTTCTGACAAACAATCAAAGGCAAAATTTGATATGCTTAGAGCATTTGGTGCAGAAGTAATTGTATGTCCTACAAATGTGGCACCAACTGACCCACAGTCCTACTACTCTGTTGCTGAAAAACTAAGCAAAGAAATTCCAAATTCATACTGGGTAAACCAATATGATAATCTATCGAATAGATTGGCGCATTACGAGTCAACAGGTCCTGAAATTTGGAAACAAACTGAAGGTAAGATAACTCATTTGGTTGTTGGTGTAGGTACAGGAGGATCCATCTCGGGAACTGGAAAATACCTCAGGGAGCAAAATGATAACGTCGAAATATTAGGTATTGATACCTATGGTTCTGTTTTTAAGAAATTTCACGAAACAGGGGAATTTGATGAGCAAGAAATCTACTCCTACATTACTGAAGGAATCGGAGAAGATATAATCCCTAAGAATGTAGACTTTGGTGTGATTACGCACTTTGAAAAGGTAACAGACAAAGATGGTGCTTTAGCAGCTAGAGAGCTTGCCCGAGAAGAAGGCATGCTATTGGGTTATTCTGCGGGATCAGCCTTAGCTGGTCTAAGACAAATGAAAGATCGTTTAAAGCCATCCGATGTAGTTGTTCTGCTTATACATGATCATGGATCAAGGTATGTAGAAAAAATCTACAATGATGAATGGATGAAGAATCTAGGCTGGTTATAAAAAATAAAAAGCTCCATTGTTTTCCAATGGAGCTTTTTATTTAAAACATTGTAATTTGCTGAGCTGACTTTCCAAAACCTCCAGAGGGCACAGAAAAATCTAGCGGTGTATCTTCCAAAAGAACCCGTCTAATGATTCTCAATTTGTGGCTGTATTTTTGATCTTCCTTATTGAAGATTCCGTAATGATCAAAATAATCTACACGCACTGTTCCATCTACGTGAATCACCTGTTTTCCAGGTAAGACAAGCCCAACATGAACGACTTTGCCTTTTCGCTTCTCGAATAAAGCTAGATCGCCCTCCTTTGCTTCCTCTACAAAGTCAATTCTATTTCCTAATTGCACCAAATCTTCAAAATTACGTTCTATAATAACACCTGCTGAGGCAAAGACCAATTGAACGAAAGAGGCTGGATCCATGCCTACGGGACTTCGGCCTCCCGGAAGTTGAGGAGCATGCAAAAACATTTTTGAAACCTTAGATGTCCATTCACCGCTAATTCTTTTAGCCCGCGTATCGATTGTGCGACCTGAAAATGTGTAGCGTTTGCCTGCTAAGGTAAACCCTAAGCCGTCGAATCCAGGAAGTCTTGCCCCAAAAGGAATATGAAAAGAAGTATTGGAGGAGAATAAAGGATGAAAAAGCTCTACACTAAATTGATTGGATTTTTTATAGGTATTAAAGTCATCCGCTGTAATTTCGATTATATGGTCTTCGAGGATCCAACCTAAGACAGAATCTGAATGGGTAAGTACACGGACCCACTTGTTATGTTTTCGATCGATGATAGTCATCACCTCTCCAAAAAGCACTTGAGACAGAAGCTCAGAACGCTCTTTAGAGGAACTTCTTAGCGAAGAAATGGCGGTATGGCAGACAGCGTAGGACATAGTTTTGTTTAATGATTATTGGCGTTGTTACTATTATACAAAAAATCAATAGAAATAATTCTATGCTGGATCAATGAATTGCTTTTTTAATCAAGACTAATTTACCTATTATTGCAATAAAGAATGAGAAATACATAATAAACATAGTTTAAAGGTGTTTTTCTTCATGTAGAAAACATATTAATGCAATGAAAAATTTTACCAACCTGATTCTTTTAGTACTTGTTTGTACCACACTACAAACCAGTCTTGCACAGGATGCTACTTTCACACAAGCCTTTGCGGCACCTCTTACTTTGAATCCTGCACTTTCAGGTTCTTTTGATGGTAAATTAAGATTGACATCTGTCTACCACAACCAATGGGCAGATCAGCTTGATAACCCAATCAGCTCATATGCTGCATCTATGGATCTTAGGTTCCCTCTGGGAAGATTTAAGGCAAACAAACAAAACGCACTAGGATTTGGATTACTTGTGCTTACGGATAGAACTCCAGGAGTTCGAATGAATTCAAATATGCTTAATGTTGGTGGAGCTTTTCATAAAAGTCTGAACCTTAAAAACACACAATTTTTAAGTGTAGGAATTCAATTTGGAGTACTCCAAAGAAGCATGAGTTATCAGACAATATATTTCCCAGATCAATTCAATGGTACAGATGGTTATAATCAAATATCAGCAGAAGATCTACCTGAAAATAATTTTGCGGTAGGTGACTTTAGTGCAGGTATTGTATACCAGGCTAGCAATAAAAACAATCTTGGATTTTATACAGGCATTTCATTCCATCATATAAACAATCCGAATAGTTCATTCTACAGGTCAGAACAATTTGGAAATGTGGTCCTTAGCCTTCCTACAAGATACGGCGCATTCATAGCAGCAAGATTGCCCTTTGGAAATGTAGTACAAATGCTACCAAGACTAAATCTTGGCTATCAAAACAATAGACTTGATGCCAACATGGGGACAACGTTTAGATTTATCATTGATAAATACAATGGAACAGCTCTACACATTGGATCCTGGCTTCAGGCTGACTTTGACCAAGAATCAAACCCTGAATTCAACTATTTAGTTGGAATGCTAGGTATTGAATATTCAAACGTGTTATTTGGATTCAGTAGAGATTTTTCCTTACAACCAATAAATATAGTTCGTAAAACCTGGGAAGTTTCAGTAGCCTATTTAGGAAACTACGATGATGAACTGGTCTTATGTCCAAAATTTTAAAAAAAAAGGCTTCCAAATGGAAGCCTATTTTTTTAGAGGTATATTCTCTACAATTTCTAAACCATAACCAATCAGTCCGATTCGCTTGGTAGGTTTTGAAGTAATCAATTTCAATTTAGTTAGGTTTAGATCATTCAAGATCTGAGCACCTATACCATAATCTCTATCATCCATCGAGAAACTCAGTTTAGGCTTCTCTCCTTTTTCTTTAGAGTCTTTGATTTGATTTAGTAGATAAACCAAGTCACGATCTTTTTCGTGCTGATTCATAATCAAAACAATACCCTTACCTTCTTTTTCTATCAGCTTAAGTGCACCATCTAGAACCTCTCCCTGAGAAGTTAGTAAATCAGAAAGTGGAGCTGCATAATGATTAGCCCTATGCACACGCACTAAAACAGGCTCGTCTTTTGTCCAATTTCCTTTCTTGATCGCTAAATGTGTTTCTCCTGAAGTCTTCTGCTTAAATGCAACTAATTCCAGTGGTCCATAAAAGGAATCAATATTAACAGACACTTCTCTCTGAACTAAACGTTCTTTAGACATCCGGTATTCGACAAGATCTTTAATCGTAATCAGCTTCATATCGAACTTCTTAGCGATACTTGCAAGATCCGGCATTCTTGCCATTGTTCCATCTTCATTCAAGATCTCAACAAGCACACCTGCAGGATAGAATCCAGCCAAACGCGCTAGATCGATAGCTGCTTCAGTATGACCTGTTCGTCTAAGTACTCCACCAGTCTTTGCAATCAAAGGAAATATGTGTCCTGGTCTAGCAAAATCCTCTGCTTTTGTATTTGGATCAACCATGGCACGTATACCTGTTGAACGATCATAAGCAGAAATACCAGTTGTACAACCTTGACCAATAAGATCGATTGAAACTGTGAATGCAGTTTCATGCAATGCTGTATTAGAAGAAACCATCATGTCAAGTTTCAATTCTTTGGCTCTTCGCTCATCAATTGGAGTACAGATCAATCCACGACCATGTGTAGCCATGAAATTGATTGTTTCCGATGTAATAGATTCAGCTGCACAGATAAAATCACCTTCATTTTCTCGGTCTTCATCATCAACAACTATTACGATTTTACCCAATCGAATATCTTCGATTGCTTCTTCAATTGTGTTTAATTTAAAATCTCCCATTATTATTTATTTACGCTTGGGTGGATCCCATGCTCCTGATTTTATACCATTTAAAAACCTTACAAATCCTTTCAAAAAAGCTATGTTCACAACTACAAAATATCGGATAAACCTTAGATATCTGTTATTTAGTCCTAAACCTTCCAGGTAGTAATCAAATAAAGGAATGACTACCAGGAAGACTATTGAAATCAAGAACAAAGAAAAATAAAATAGGTTTCCTAAAGCGCCCAAAGTTAATGAAAACAATAAACTTAAAAGGATAAAAAATGGTCCAAACCACCTTAATACTTTGTGTGATAAATAATTAAACGCCAAAGTATTAAATGGAGGCCAAAGTACAGCCCTAAAGGTCAAAAAGTTTTGATAATTTCCAGCAGCAATTCTAGACTTTCGTTTATATTCTTCTAAGATATCACTACTATTAGACTCCTCACAAATAGCTGAAAGATCATTGATACAAAGACCACCGGCTTTAAAAACTTCCATTGCTATAAAGAAATCGTCCACTAAATAATTCGACGGTACAGGTTTAAAAAAACTAGATCGGAGCATGTAGCATCCTCCAAAAGGTCCGATCATATATCCTCCATCCTTACTTTCCCATTGTTTAAGTTTCGCCTCTAAAGAGATGTATTCAGTTTCTTGAATACCAATACCTTCTTTATCTTTATTTGTGTTTGAAATAAAAGAATCGACCAAGCCCACTGTTGCATCATCAAAATTAGCCTCTAATTTGTTTAGTACGTCAGCTCTTAGAAGAACACTAGCATCTGTAATGAGCAGAAGGTGTTCATCAGACTGACCAAAGGAGTCGATCGACTTGGATACCAATTCATTTAGAACGGAGGGTTTTCCTCTTCGAGCCTCAAAAGGAAAGAAATGCCAATTTGATGCTTCTAAAGCAGGATATTGATTAATTAAGTCATTGGTATTATCAAAAGATCCGTCAGATCCTATGTAGAAATTGATCTGTTCTTTGGGATATTCAAGTTCAAAAAGGTTATCTAATTTATCTAGGATACATGCCTCTTCATTAAATGCAGAAAGAATAACAGAAATTCTTCTTTTTGATTTCACTGGATAGTTCTTCTCTACTTCTGGCTTAGATTTTTCCAATTGTTTGAATCTTAACCACCGATAGAGAGGATAAATAAAATAACTATGCACTAAAGCAAAAACTGATACCCAATAAAATATGGTTATTAACTTCATGCTGATTTTACTTCGTAATGCTATCCTTATAGATATTGAAAAGCTCTGCTCCTACTTTAATGTGATCGTAAGCTTCCAAAACAAATGCTTTGGCAATTCGACCATGTGATTTAACCTCTCCATTTTGTTTAGTGAGTTGATTCAGATGATTTATAAAATCAGTTGGCTCATCAGCAACATAGACTGCCTTTAGATCCTTTACATCAATACCTTCTAAACCAACTTTTGTTGTTACTATATTTCTTCCCAAGGAAAGTGCTTCCAAAATTTTTGCTCGCATTCCACTTCCAGAAAGCAACGGAACTATCATTACTTCATTCTCAGTAGTAAAGGATTCAGCAGAGTCAACTTCACCATGAATAACTGTCCCCGGCCAATTAGACTGCTTTATCCAATCTGGAGTATTCCTTCCTGCAATATTGAAGGTAAAAGTTGGATTAACTTTTACAAATGGTTTCCAAATCTTTTCCATAAACCATGTCAAACCCTCTTGGTTAGGAACCCAATCAAGGCTACCTATAAAACCAAATGAAATATGATCTTTATAATTATCCTCAAGTAGATCTGAATTAGATGATTTTATCCCAATAGGCATTACGTGTGCAATTCCTTTATATCCTAATTCCATAAAATTAGACATATCTTTTGCCGAAATGGGAAGCAGTAGATCTACCTTATTGATCACGGAGCGCTCAAAACGCTTAAGTTTTTTGTTTAAATAACTTAGATAAGATGACTTGATAGGATTTTTCTCATTCCGTATGACTCTATCCCAAATTTCATGTTCAATATTATGTGCTCTTAAGACCAGCTTTGCATCACTATATTTCCGAATGGTATCAATATATGCACAAAGATAAATCGTTTCTAACTGAATGACATCATATTTTTTTGAGCGAAGCATTTGAATGAGTTCTTCTTCGAATTCGTTAGATACGAATCGAGAAATATGGTAGCTATCAGCAGAGAAAAGATTTAGAAAAGCATCTTTTACTTTAATCCTATTATCTACTGACACCAATTTTAAAGAATTAAATGGGTGCCCGTCAAGAAGTGAAGGATCAACTTTTGAGAAATGTTTACTTGTATTCATAGCCAATAGATCAAGCGAAGCCCCTTTTGCATGAAGACCATCACATAGCACATCTATTGCTATAGATTCTCCATCCATTTTTGGGTAAGGCATTTTTTTGGCTAAAACAAGTATATTCATAACTTAATTTAAATTCAACGCAAATTGTGGTAGGCAAAAATAAGGTAATTATGCGCAAAAGAAAATTGAATCGACCTTATTCTGTTTAACTACAAGTAATAAGTCAAATATTATGGAAACCTTTAAAAAACATCTTGATAATCTTAGATATTTTGAAGCTGAAGACAAGACTATACTTACCGAAGTATTTCATCCAAAGAACGATACGGGAATAGAAATTCCATTCAGTTTAGCTTACGCAAGTATAAAACCTGGTAACAGCAGTCTGCCACATACACTAAAGCAGAAAGAAATGTATCTATTCACAAAAGGGAAAGGAGAAATTTCTATTGCAGGTGAAACTCATCATATATCTAAGGGATCCTGTATACTTGTACCGGGTGGTGCTCTACAAAGTGTAGAAAATAACGGAACAGAGGATTTAGAATTCTATTGTATAGTAAGCCCCCCTTGGACTGCTGCAGATGAAATTATTTCTTAGGCACCTTTTCGGAGGACTTTTTAGGGGAAGTACTAGACGACTTCGGATAAGGGCAATGCCTACAAGAATTGTTGCAACAATAGCCTTTTTCCAGGTGATAAACTTCCGTAAATACCATCAGCCCATCTTCCATATAAAAATGCTCAGATCTTAATTTTATTTGTTTCTTTGCCATAACTATTCACAAAATTCAACTTTTGCATTAAAAATTCAATGCATTCCTATATTTTAACGCAAATAAATTATCATTTAAATCTTCAAAACATGCACAAATCGCTCATTTTAGCTTGCCTGTTTCTCATCTTGACTTT